>NZ_JAHBRX010000001.1:3327142-3632857 GCF_018398335.1 Chelatococcus sp. HY11 | reverse complement strand
GGCGCAAGCCGGGGTGTTCCACAACCTCATTACCCTGCCGACCTTCCATCTGACGGCCAAGAGCGTCGACGAGCTGGCCCAGGGTTACTTCGGCGCGGACCGCATGAAGGCCTACGTCAACACGGTGCAGCGCGAGGAAATCCGACGCGGCATCTCGGCCGTGAAGCATCAGCACGAGGTCGGTTCCGATCTCGGCGACAGCTTCAAGGAAATGGTCGCGGGCGAGCGTGCCCTGAAGGCGGGCGGCCACGCCAACACCATGAACCAGTTCGCGGCGGCCTGACTCGTCACGGTGGCGGCGCGGTCGAGCGGAAACAAAGGCCCGGTCGACCGAAGTTCCGGAGGCCGGTGCCGCAAGCCACCCGTCTCCGCCCCACGCGAATGTCCAAGAATGAAGACAGGAGAATGAAGATGACCTCCTATGAAAGACCAAAGCAGATCATCGGCTATTGCCTCGAACCGCTTGACCTGGATGAGGATGCGCCGGCCACACGCGAAACGGTCAGCCGGCTCGTCCATGTGATCCGCACATTGCAGCTTGCCATTGGCCCGACCGGCCCAGTCGCCGTCGATTTCTCGAAGATGCCCACACTCGTCATCAACGAAGCCGCCCATGGGGATGGAGTCTAGAATCATACGGTTGAGGTGGATCCCTTCCCTTAAAGGGGAGGGATCGCACTAATTCAATATTTTATCAAATCTGTTGACGCTCCATATTTTATCAAATATTCAACTCCCAAGGCTGCTCAAGCGGCTCAGGGAGGATTTCACATGTTCAACAAGCCGGCTCTCAAGAGAGCGATCGCGTTGGCGGCATTGGCCTGCGTGGCGTGGCCACACATGGCATCGGCCCAGAATTCGGCTCAAGTTTCGGCCAAGGACGCGGCGACGGAGTTGGTCCTGGCGCAGGGCGCGGACCCTTTGGGCTTCAATCCCACGCGCTTTTCCGCGCCCAATACGTCCTATCTGCACCAGCTCTATGACACGCTTGTCGAAATCGGACCTGACGGACAGCCGCGTCCATCGCTCGCGGAAAGCTGGGAGCGTTCGGCGGACGGGCTGTCAGTCACCTTCAAGCTGCGCCCGGCGAAGTTCCATTCCGGCCGGCCTCTGACCGCCCAGGATGTGGTCTACAGCGTGCGTTATCACCTCGATCCGGCCAATGCCGCGAACCTCCTCGCGCGCCTGAGCGCGGTGAAGGATGTCGAGGCGCTCGATGATCGCACCGTCAAGCTCACCCTGTCGTCGCTGGCGCCGGGCCTCTACGATCTCCTCAGCGCGCTGTTCATACTCGACGAAAAGACGGTCGGGAATATCGCCCAGCAGGACGCCGGCAGCGGCCCGTTCGTCATGAAGAACTGGACGCCCGGCGTGTCCTACACCATGGAGCGCTTCGCCGACCACTGGAGCAACGATCGCACCAAGCCCGATCGCATCACCGTGCGTATCGTGCCGGATGACGCCGCCGGCGCGGCTCTGCTCCAGACGCGGGCCGTGGATGTCCTCTATACCGCCGGCCCCCTCGCGCTGGCCCAGTTGAAGGATGCCGCCGGCACCAAGATCGAGCGCATCAAGCGCGCGCCGCGCAGCCATTATCTCGCCCTCAATACGTCGCGCGCGCCGCTGGACAACAAGCTGGTGCGCCAGGCGATCTCCCATGCCATCAATCGCGAGATGATCGCTTCGGTGGTCTACAACGACTTCGCGGCGCCGAGCTGCCAACCCTGGGCCGAAAGCCACTGGGCCTATGCGCCGGCCGTCGACAAGCTGTGTGGCTATGATCTCGACAAAGCCAAGGCGTTGATGAAGGAATCCGGCGTCGGTCCCTTCACCATGACGGTGAACACCTCCACCGATTCCTACGCGCCCGGCAGTGTCGATACGGCTCAGATCCTGAAAGAGGATCTGGCGGCCCTCGGCATCACCCTGAACATCGCCACCTATGAACCGGCGAAGGCGCGTGAACTCATCCTCGGCGCCAATTTCGACATGCTGCTGCACAACTACATCGAAGGCGGCAACGATCCGCAGTTCATCATCCCGAGCGCGATCTACGGGCCGACCAAGGGTCGTACGAAGTTCACGAGCCCGGCCTTCGAGGCGATCGTGGAGAAGGCGGGCAAGACGCTCGATCTCAACGAGCGCAAGGCGATCTATGCCGACATCTCAAAGCTGATCGCCGATGAAGCCTTCATGCTGCCCTTCGCCCATGAGTTCCGGCCCATCCCGATGATCGACGGCGTCAAGAACTTCGAGATGGATGGCTCCGGCTTCTCGCAGTTGCAGCAGGTCGACGTCACGCGCTGACTTCCCCGGCACGCGTCGACGACCGTTTATTCCGGCATCGCGGATCATCCATGTTCGGCTTCATCCTGAAACGGCTTCTTCAGGCCATTCCCGTTCTGCTCATCACGTCGTTGCTCATCTTCGTCGGCATGCGGCTGTCGCCGGGGGATCCTGCTACCATGTTGGCCGGCAATGACGCCACCGCCGAGACGATTGCGGCCGTCAGAAGCCGGCTTGGGCTCGATGAGAGCTATGCCACGCAATATGTGAAGTGGCTCGGGGCATTGCTCACGGGTGATCTCGGCCGGTCCATGGTCAGCGGGCTGCCGGTGTCGCGCATCATGGGCGAGCGTATCGCGCCCACCCTCGAACTGGCCATGGGCGGTCTTCTCGCGAGCCTCCTGCTGGGCGGCATGCTCGGCATCCTGGCCGGCCTTCGCCCGGATACCCTGCTGGACCGGCTGATCTCGGCGGTTGCGGCGCTCGGGCTGGCGGCGCCGATGTTCTGGACGGGCATGCTGCTCGTCGCCGTTTTCGGCGTGTCCTTGAAATGGCTTCCGCCCGCCGGACGGGTGCCCTTTTCCCAAGGCGTGGGCGCCGCGCTCGCCAGCCTCGCGATGCCGGTGGCGACGCTCGCCATCGCCAACGCGCCGGTGATCATGCGCTTTCTGCGCGACAGCATCCAGGAAACGCGGCGCGCCGAATATGTGCGCGCCGCCCATGCCAAGGGGCTGTCCAGAACTGTGGTGACGCGCGATTACATCGTGCGCAACTCGCTCATCCCAACCGTGACGGCCGCCGGCATTCTTCTCGGAAATCTCATCGGCGGCGCGGCGCTGGTCGAGATCGTCTTCTCCTGGCCGGGGATGGGCTCCCTGCTCGTCTCCGCCATGGGCAACCGCGACTATTCCGTCATCCAGGCGGTTCTGCTGATCGCGGTCTTCGGCTTTGTCTTCGCCAATCTCATCGTGGACCTGCTCTACGGGCTTCTCAATCCGAGAATTCGCCATGCCCAGCATTGATCAAAGGAGCCGGGGCAGGCGCGGTTTCCTGATCGCGGTCGCCTTTCTCATCATTGTCGGGGCCCTGGCGCTTCTGACACCCGCGCTGCCTTTCGCGCCCTACACCAAGATGTCGACGGCGCGCCTCATGCCGCCCTCGTTCCATGCCTGGTTCGGCACGGACCAGTTCGGTCGCGACATTTTCGTGCGAACCCTCTGGGGCTTGCAGGTCTCGCTGGTCATCGCGGGCGCGGCCGTCCTGACCTCGCTGGCAATCGGAGTGCCGCTCGGCCTCGCCGCCGCCTATTTCGGCCGCTGGAGCGACTCGGTCATCATGCGCGGCCTTGATGCGCTGCTGGCGTTCCCGTCTCTGCTGCTGGCCATCGGCGTCGCGGCGATCATAGGTCCCGGCGCGGTCAGCGCGACGATCGCGCTCGGCATCGTCGGTGTGCCGCAGATGGCGCGCATCGCCCGTGGCGCGGCTCTTTCGGAACAGCAAGGACTTTATGTCGATGCGGCGCGGGTTGTTGGCGTCGGCCCGCTGGGGATCATGATGAGCCATCTTCTGCCCAACATCCTGGCGCCGGTCGTGGTGCAGGCGACGCTCTATTTCGCCATCGCCATCCTCACCGAAGCCGGGCTGAGCTTCATCGGCCTTGGCGTACAGGTGCCGCGTCCATCGCTGGGCGCGATGCTCAGCGACTCCCGCGCTTATACGGTATCGGCCCCATGGTACGCGCTGGCGCCCGGTCTCACGATCACCGCCGTGGTGCTCGCGCTGAATATCGCCGCGGACGGCCTGCGCATGCGACTGGATCCGCAGCGATGACGGTCATGACCCCAGCGGCAGAGACGGTCCCGGTGTCGACCGGCGCCTCGTTCGAGGTCGAGGGTCTCACCGTGCGATTTGGCGGAAAGACCGCCGTCGACAACGTGTCCTTCCGTCTCGCGCCCGGCGAGGCGCTCGGCATCGTCGGTGAATCCGGCAGCGGAAAGAGCACGACCGCGATGGGCGCGGTCGGCCTGCTTGACCCGGAAACCGCCGAAGTCGAGGCGCGCCATGTGCGGCTCGACGGCACGGATCTCGGCAAGCTGAACGGAAAGCAAGCCGGCGTGCTCGGCAGGCGGATCGGCGTCGTCTTTCAGAACCCCATGGTCGCCCTCAACCCGGTCTTGACCATCGAGCGTCAGCTCACCGACCACATGCGCCAACATCTGCGTCTCGACGCGCGGACGGCGCGTGCGCGGGCTCTGCGCCTCCTCGGGGAAGTCGGCATCACCGATGCCGAGCGGCGGCTATCCTTCTATCCCTTCCAGTTCTCTGGCGGCATGCTGCAACGGATCACCATCGCCATGGCGCTCGCCTGCGATCCCGAGCTTCTGATCGCCGATGAGCCGACGACGGCCCTCGATGCGACGGTGCAGGCCGAGGTGGTCGACCTCATCCTGTCAATCCGGCGTTCACGCGGCCTCAGCCTCATCTGGATCACCCATGATCTCGCGCTCCTCAACCGTATCGCGGACCGGGTGGCCGTGATGTACGCGGGACGCCTGGTGGAGATCGGTCCGGCGGATGCGCTGCTGGATCGCCCCTCGCATCCCTATGCCGCCGGGCTTCTCGCCAGCGTGCAGAGCCTCTGGACGGGCGAAGGGGTGGAATTCCGCACGATCGAAGGCACACCGCCGGCCAACGGACCCGACATGCCGGGTTGCGCCTTTGCCCCGCGCTGTCCCCGCGCGTTTGAGCGCTGCGCCACACGTCCGCCAATGGCAACCGTTCCCGGCGCATCCGCGCACGACGTCGCCTGCTGGTTGTTCAATTCCGGGGTGCCGGCATGAGCATGCTTCTCGAACTCAATGATGTCTCCGTGACATTGCGCGGGCCACGCCCGCACCCCTTCGCCGCGCCCACGCCAATCCGCGCGCTGCGCAAGGTGTCCCTCACCCTGGAGGCGGGCGAGACCCTCGCTCTGGTCGGCGAATCCGGGTCCGGTAAGAGCACGCTCGCGCGCGCCATCACGCGGCTCGTGCCGGCAGCGGGACAGGCGCGTTTCGATGGCATCGATATCCTGAGGGCGGATCGAGCCGGCATGCGCCGTGTACGGCGCGGCCTGCAAATGGTGTTTCAGGATCCCTACTCCTCGCTCAACCGTCGCAAGCGGATCGCCGATATCCTGGCCGAGCCGCTCAAGGTGCACGGCGTCGGCGACAGCCAGGAAAGGCGCCGCCGGGTCGAGGCCCTGATCGCTCAGGTGGGACTGAACGCCGACATGCTGCAGCGCTTCCCCGCGGCGCTCTCCGGCGGCCAGCGCCAGCGCATCTCCATCGCGCGGGCTCTCGCCCTGCAGCCGCAACTGGTCATCTGCGATGAGGCCGTCTCCGCGCTGGACGTGTCAGTGCAGGCGCAGATCCTGAACCTGCTCGGCAGCCTGAAACGCAGCTACAAGCTCGCTTATCTCTTCATCACCCACGATCTCGGCGTGGTCAGGCGCTTCGCCGATCGGATCGCGGTGATGCACGCTGGACGGATCATCGAAGTGGCACCGGCGGATGTGCTGTTCGCCCGCCCGCTGCATCCCTACACGCGCGCCCTGTTGTCGGCGGCCCCGCATCCGAGCCGAGACCGGCCGGCGCCGCAGCGTATCGTCTTGCGCGGGGAGCCGGTCAGTCCGCTCACCGAGCCGCCGGGCTGCCTGTTCGCCGGCCGTTGCCTGCATTTCCGCCCGGGTCTATGCGGAAGGAGCGATCCCGCCCTCGCCGCACAGGGAGCCGGGCACCAGGTCGCTTGTCACCGGGCACGGGGCGGCCTGCCAGCCTGGGTAGACGATGAGGCAACCGGAGGAGCGACACCATGACGATGGTTGCGGCCGCGACCGCGGCAACCGGCGGAGAAGACGATCGTCTGCTCAGCGAGACGATCGTGGCACGGCTCGCGCAGCGCCTGCGCGACGAGATCCTGAGTGGAAACCTTCCCTCTGGAACGCGCCTCAAGCTGCGTGAACTATCCGATCGCTTCGGCGTCAGCCAGATGCCGATCCGCGACGCGCTGGTGAAGCTGAGTTCGGAAGGGCTCGTCGAATTGCAGCCCAACCGGGGCGCGGCAGTGCGCAAGATCGACCATCAGTTCATCGAGAACATGTTCGATATCCGCATGATGCTCGAGGAGCTTCTGGTCCGGCGGGCCATCGAACGATCGAGCGATGCCGAACTCTCAAGCCTGCGTCCTCTCGCCGTCAAACATGCTGAGATGGCGGCGAGCGGCGACTTTCGCGCCCTCATGGCGGCGAACCTGGCGTTTCACGGGCGCATCACCGACCTGGCGCGCAACGCCGAGGCGGCGCGCATTCTCGATCAGGGTTGGGAGCTGATTTACTCCCTGCGCGGGCAGACCGGCTATGCCGAAGGGCGCCTGGACGAAATCATCGACGAACACAACCAGCTTGTCGCCGCCATCGAGGCCCGCGATGTCGAAACCGCCGGCCGGCTGGCCCGTCAGCATGTGCAGCGCTCGCGCGATGACGCGCTGGCCCGGTTCAAGCTTCGATGACAGCCCGTCGGCCCCGTCCATCCAGCAGAGAGTAAGATTGTGAAGATCAAGGCAATCCGCAGCTTTCCCGTCCGCATCGGCGATCGCAATCAACTCCTCGTCAAGGTGGAGACGGACGCCGGCATCCACGGCTGGGGCGAATCCGGCCTCGCCACGCGCGAGCGCGCCGTCATGGGCGTGATCGAGCACTACGAGAAATTTCTCATCGGGCAGGATGTCTTCGCCATCGGCGCGCTCTGGCAGGAGATGTACCGCAGCCAGTATTTCGAGGGCGGCCGCGTTCTGACGGCGGCCATTTCGGCCATCGACATCGCGCTGTACGACATCAAGGGCAAGGCGCTCGGCGTGCCGGTCTATGAATTGCTCGGCGGCCGGCATCGCCACCATGTGCCCACCTTCGCCTCGTTGAAGGGCAGCACCCTCGATGTGGTGCTGGAGCGCGGCCGCGCCGTGCGCGATGCCGGCTGGACCTGCATTCGCCTGCTCGTCGATGTCGGCGCGCCGGGCGCGCGTTTCGAACCCTGGGAAGCCGTTGCGCGCTACGTCGAGTGGTTGCCACGCCTGCGTCAGGAGTTGGGTATCGGCGTATGCCTGGGCATTGACCTGCATCATCGGCTGACGGTGGCGGAGACCGCCGCTTTGTGCCAACGGATGCCGGCCGGCACGCTCGATTTCGTCGAGGAGCCGATCCGCGACGAGGATCCGGCGTCCTATGCGGCTCTGCGCCGGCTGACGACCGTGCCCTTCGCCGTTGGTGAGGAGTTTTCCTCGAAATGGCAGTTCTTGCCCTATGTCGAGCAGCGCTTGACCGAATACGCGCGGCTCGATGTCTGCAATGTCGGCGGCTTCACCGAGGCGATGAAGGTGGCCGGATGGTGCGAGGCGCATTACATCGACCTGATGCCGCACAATCCGCTCGGGCCGATCTGCATCGCCGCGAGCGTGCATTTCGCCGCGGCCGTCCCGAATTTCGCATGGCTGGAATGCCGCGAGACGCCCGGCGAGGAGTATCGGCGGTACGACAGCGGCATCTTCCGCAGCCGCCCGCAGCTGGAGGGCACGATGTATCCCGTGCCGACCTCGCCGGGCCTCGGCATCGAGATCGACGAGGAGGCCCTGGCGAAGGCCGGCGCGTTCCAGTTCGTCGAGATGCCCCATCTGAAGCGCGACGACGGCTCCCATACCAACTGGTGAGGCGAGCGCCGAAGGCGTGAACAACGCCCCGCCGTGCCGCGCCGCGGCGATCCCGTGCATAGGGCTGGACCGCCATCCCCTCGCAGGCGCTTGATCGACGGTTTCGGCACCGCATCCCAAGCTGAACGTGTGACTGGACAATTGCCTGTCTTCGGTCAACTTTGGCGCCGCCCCGCGTTGCGTGGACGGTGAGAGGCGCCTCTTGCTCTTCCCCTCCGCCCGCGTCCGGTGGCGTCCGGCGTGAGGGTTGACGGAGAGGCTTCTGGCCAAGGGCGATCATATTGTGGCTCCCGCGCATGCGACGCGCGTTCAGGCGTTGCTCGCGGCGTGCATTTCGCTGGGCCTCGTGCTGGCCCTGACCGTTTCCATGCCATTCGCGCGCCTTCCCACGCATGGCACGGAGGCCCTGCTTCCGGCCTATGCCGCGGCGACGTTCATCCTGGAATTGATGACGGCAGCGCTCCTGTTCGCGCTGTTCAACGCCCAACGCACGGGTGCGCTCCTGCTCCTGGCATCGGGCTATCTGTTCTCCGCCCTGACAATACCCGCATGGGCGATTTCCTTTCCGGGCGTCTTCGGCAGCCTCGGGATCGACTTCGGCCTCCAGGCAACCGCGGCGGTTGCTGCCCTTCGGCGCCTGGCCTTTCCTCTTTCCATCCTGGCTTATGCCCTCGCACCAGTCTGCGACCGGATGAGCATGTCGCCCGGGCGCGCGATCGCGGCCAGCATCGTCGGCGTTTGCCTGGCCGCAGGGCTGCTGACAGGAGCGATCCTTGTCAATCACCGGGGGCTTCCCACGCTCATGCTGGATGCGCGGCAGGTTGATTCTCTATGGTTCTACGTGCCCGGGCTTGCTCTCTTTCTCTACGGCGTCAACATCGTCCTTCTGCTGTGGCGTCGTCGCGCACCCCTGGACATCTGGGTATGTCTCGTTCTCTTCTCGCTCTTCATCGAGTTGTTGACGATCTCCTATCTCGGAGGCGCCATCCGGCTCAGCGTGGGCTGGTGGACAGGACGAATTTACGGGCTTGTCGCCGCCAGCGTCATATTGCTCGTTCTCCTCTCCGAAAGCGCGCGCGTCCAGGGAAGGCTCGTGGAAACGATCGCGGCTGAGCGGCGCGCCCGTCAGAACCGGCTGACCGCCATGGAAGCCCTGTCGGCATCGATCGCCCACGAGATCAACCAGCCTCTCACGAGCATGATCACCAATGCCTCGGCCGCCCTGCGCTGGCTGGCCAGACAGGAGCCGCAGGTCGACAAGGCCGATGCCGCCTTGCGGCGCATCGTGGATGACGGGCATCGCGCCAACAAGGTCGTCGCCGGCATCCGGGCCATGTTCAGCAAGGGTACGCAGGAGCGCGCGGAAGTTGACTTGGGCGCGGTGGTGTTGGAGGCCGTGAGAACGGCGTCCGCCGAGGCGAACCACGGTGGCATCGATCTTGAAGTCGATCTGGAGCCGCAATTGCCCGCCGTGAACGGCAATGGCGCCCAGCTGCATCATGTCCTGCGCAATCTCATCGAGAACGCCATCGACGCGGTGAAGGCGGGCGGAGAGCGCTCCCGGCGCGTCATTCTGCGCGCGCGGCGCGACACATATGGCGTGGTCACGGTCAGCGTGGAGGACAATGGAACCGGCGTCGCGCATGCTATCGCGGATCGCGTGTTTGATCCGTTCGTTTCGACGAAACCGGGTGGCATGGGGATGGGCTTGATGTTCTGCCGATCCGTCATCGAGGCCCATGGCGGGCGCATCTGGGTCACGCCGAATTTCCCGCGCGGGGCCGTCTTCCATTTCTCCCTGCCTGCAGCCATTTTGTCGGCGGCAGGGCCGAAGACTGTTGATAGGGACGCGCAGGTGGAGCGATGACGGATTCCGTTGTCTATGTCGTGGACGATGACCAGTCCGTAAGAGCCTCCCTCGAAAGCCTTCTCGCATCCGAAGGCCACGCGGTTCTGACGTTCGATTCCGCGCAAGCCTTCCTGGAGGCGCCCCGGCCCCCCCTGCCCGCGTGCCTTGTCCTCGATGTCCGGTTGCGAGGCGTGAGCGGCCTGGAGTTCCAGCGGGAACTCGCACGCAACGGCATCCTGACGCCGATCGTCTTCATCACCGGCCATGGCGATGTCCCGATGTCGGTAGCCGCCATGAAAGCCGGCGCGATTGAGTTCCTGATGAAGCCTTTCCGGGATCAGGATCTACTCGACGCGGTCCACAACGGTATCGACATGGACCGCCGCCGTCTCGCTCAGGATCGGCAAATCACGGAATTGCGCGATCGATACGCATTGATGACACCCCGGGAGCGGGAGATCATGCCCCTTGTGGCAAGCGGCTTGATGAACAAACAGATCGCGATGGATCTCAAGCTGAGCGAAGTGACCGTGAAGGTTCATCGCGCCCAGATCATGACGAAGATGCAGGCGAGGACGCTCCCCGACCTCGTACGCATCGTCGACCGTCTCGCGACGGATCCTGCCAAGGCCTAGCGGATCGAGCCCGCAGGATCGCCCTCTGCCACCCTATACTCAAGTTCAATGGCACCTACATGAGTAGACAATTGCCGCCTTGCCGTGAGATTTCCTAAAATGAAGCTGCCGCTCGCAGAGGACAGCCATGCCGACCGCCACGCCCACACCCGGTAAGCGCCTGCTCGATCCCAGCAATCACGCGCTCATTCTCATCGACTTCCAGTCGCAGATGGCTTTTGCGACGAAATCCATCGACGCCGTCGCGCTGCGCAATAACGCGGCGCTGGTTTCCCAGGCGGCCGCCGGCTTCAAGGTGCCGACGATCCTCACGACGGTTGCTGAAAAAAGCTTCTCGGGTCCGATGTTCGACGAGATTATCGAGGCCTTCGCCGGACAACCGATGCTCGATCGGACGTCGATGAATATTTGGGAAGACGCCGCGGTCATTGCGCGGGTCAATGAGATCGGTTCATCGAGGATTGTCCTCGCCGGTCTCTGGACGAGCGTGTGCATCGTCGGACCCGCACTATCTGCCCTCGAACAGGGCTACGACGTCGCGGTCATCGCGGACGCATGCGGTGATGTGTCCTCGGAGGCGCATGAACGCGCCATGGAACGTATGGTCCAGGCTGGCGCGGTGCCGATGACATCTCTGCAATATCTTCTTGAACTCCAGCGTGACTGGGCCCGGTCGGAGACCTACGATCTAACAACGGGCATCGCCAAGAAATTCGGCGGAGCGTACGGTCTTGGTATTATCTACGCCAAGTCGATGTTCGATGCTTCCGAGGGACATTAAGCACCCTATTGCCCCGGGTTGAAATTCGGTGAAGTGTTCACCACTCCGGGACTTTGATCGGGCAAGAGTGAAGGTTCTGCAGGCTACTCGGCCTTGAGCGATGTCCGATCAGGGCGCATGGTCTCATGGCAGGGCCGGATGGCAGGGCCGGATCGATTGCCTTGGAACAGGCCTCTCGTACCTTCCGTCGCGGCCCGCACGGGCGGGTCGTGGAAACTCCATCATTCGAGTGAAGGATTGACCTCCATGCCAAGCGTTACCACCAAGGACGGCGTCGAAATTTTCTTCAAGGACTGGGGTCCCAAGGACGCACAGCCCATCATGTTCCACCACGGCTGGCCGTTGAGCGCCGATGATTGGGACGCGCAGATGCTGTTCTTCCTTGCTAAGGGCTATCGTGTGGTAGCCCATGACAGACGCGGTCACGGTCGCTCAACGCAGGTTTGGGACGGTCATGACATGGACCACTACGCCGCCGATGCCGCGGCCGTGGTCGAGCATCTCGACCTCAAGAACTCGGTTCACATTGGGCATTCGACAGGCGGTGGAGAAGCGTTGCACTTCACCGTCAGACACGGCAAGGGCCGCGTCGCCAAGCTCGTGCTCATCGGCGCCGTGCCGCCCCTCATGCTGAAGACGGATGCCAATCCGGGCGGGCTACCGATCGAGGTCTTCGACGGATTCCGCAAGGCCCTGGCCGACAACCGCGCCCAGTTCTTCCTCGATGTCCCCGCCGGTCCGTTCTACGGCTTCAACCGCCCCGGCGCGAAGGTCTCCCAGGGTGTGATCGAGAACTGGTGGCGCCAGGGCATGGCCGGCGGTGCCAAGGCCCATTACGACGGCATCAAGGCCTTTTCCGAGACCGATTTCACGGAGGATCTCAAAGCCGTCGAGGTTCCGACATTGGTGATGCACGGCGATGATGACCAGATCGTCCCCTTCGCCGATTCCGCGCCGCTGTCGGCCAAGCTCGTGAAGGGCTCCACCCTGAAAGTCTATCCGGGCTTCCCGCATGGCATGTGCACGACACACGCCGATGTGATCAACGCGGATCTCCTGGCTTTCATCGCGCAGTAAGGCGGGAAAACCGGTCCAATTGGCTGGTTGCCCTTCGGCGCCGGCCAATCGGCGGGTGTCGCCAGCCCTGAGCATGGCGGCGCCGCCCTCCTCTCTCTGCTTGAGGTTGCCCTATGACGACTGCCGCTGATCTCATTCTGCTCAACGGCAAGGTCACGACGCTGGATCGTTCCAACCCGCAGGCACAAGCCGTTGCGATCAAGGACGGTCGGATTCTTCTCGCCGGCACGGACGCAGATGCGATGGCGCATGCCGGCCCCGGGACGAAGATTGTGGACGTCGCGGGGCGCCGCGTTGTGCCTGGGCTGATCGACAGCCACATGCACATCATTCGGGGTGGATTGAACTACAATATGGAACTGCGCTGGGATGGGGTGCGCTCCCTCGCGCAGGCCATGGACATGCTCAGGACACAGGTTGCAATCACGCCACCGCCGCAATGGGTGCGTGTGGTCGGTGGTTTCACGGAGCATCAGTTCGCCGAAAAGCGCCTGCCGACGCTTGAGGAAATCAACGCCGTCGCGCCCGACACGCCTGTCTTCATCCTCCATCTCTATGATCGGGCCTTGCTGAATGGCGCGGCGCTTCGCGCCGTCGGCTATACCAAGGACACGCCGAACCCTCCCGGTGGCGAGATCGTTCGGGATGCGCGCGGAAACCCGACCGGACTCCTCATCGCACAGCCCAATGCCACGATACTCTATGCAACGCTTGCGAAAGGGCCCCGGCTTCCGGCCGAGTACCAAAAGAACTCGACCCGCCATTTCATGCGTGAGGTCAATCGTCTCGGCGTGACGAGCGTGATCGACGCCGGAGGCGGTTTCCAGAACTATCCCGACGACTACGCGATCATTGAGGAACTGCACCGCGAGGGTCTTCTCACGGTGCGCATCGCCTACAACCTCTTCACCCAGAAGCCGAAGGAAGAACTGCGGGACTTCGAAAGCTGGGCGATGCAGGTGCGTCCCGGCCAGGGCGATGATCTCTATCGTCATAACGGCGCCGGCGAGATGCTCGTCTACAGTGCCGCCGACTTCGAAGACTTCCAGATGCCGCGCCCCGAGATGCCGTCGAACATGGAGGCGGACCTCGAGCCGGTCGTCCGTCTTCTCGCGGAAAACGGGTGGCCCTGGCGCCTGCATGCGACCTATGACGAGACCATCTCGCGCGCGCTCGATGTCTTCGAGAAAGTGAACCGGGATATCCCGCTTCGTGGCCTCAACTGGTTCTTCGATCACGCTGAAACGATCTCCGACCGCAACATCGAGCGGATCGCCAGACTGGGCGGCGGCATCGCCGTGCAGCATCGCATGGCCTATCAGGGCGAGTATTTCGTCGAGCGCTACGGCCACCGGTCCGCGGAACGCACGCCGCCAATCCGCAAGATGCTGGACATGGGCGTGCCCGTGGGGGCCGGAACAGATGCCACGCGTGTCGCCTCGTATAATCCATGGGTCTCGCTTTACTGGCTCGTGACGGGCAAGACTGTCGGAGGCCTCTCACTTTACCCGGCATCGAATCGTCTCGACCGGGAGACAGCCTTGCAGTTGTGGACGCAGGCCAATGGCTGGTTCTCGAATGAGAGCGGCAAGAAAGGTCAGATCAGGACCGGGCAGCTCGCTGATATCGCCGTCCTGTCCGCCGACTACTTCAGCGTTCGCGAGGACGAGATTCAGGACATCACCGCCGCGCTGACATTGCTTGGTGGGACGCCGGTCCACGGTGATGGTGATTTCCGGCCTTTGGCACCCGACCTCCCGCCGCCCATGCCCGACTGGTCCCCGGTGCGCCGTTTTGGCGGCTACCAGCAACGCGCCGAGGCGCTGGCCGCCACCGCTGCCGTCGCGTCGTTCTGTGGCTGCGCCAACAGCTGCAATGTCCACGGCCATGGTCACGCAACCGCGTGGGGCGCCGATGTTCCGGTGTCCGATGCCCGTTCCTTCTGGGGCGCGCTCGGCTGCGCCTGTTGGGCGGTCTGAATTGTGAGCACATTTGAGGCGATGGCAGGGCGGCCGTATTTCACGATGATCCGAACAGCGTTGAGGTAACAGGGTGAGCCCATCCGAGAAACCAGCCGCCAGCCCGACGGGCTCCAGCGGCTTCGCGCCGCTGCGTCGCTCGGTTTTCGCCGTCCTTTGGGTTGCCACCGTTCTCGGCAACACCGGTAGTTTCATGCGCGATGTCGCCAGTGCCTGGCTGGTGACCGATCTTTCGGCTTCCCCGGCTGCGGTCGCGGCCGTGCAAGCCGCCGGGATGCTGCCAGTTTTCCTGCTCGCCATTCCGGCGGGGGTTCTGTCGGACATTCTCGATCGCCGCCGCTTTCTCATCGCCATCCAGATCATGCTGGGCTGCGTCAGCGCGACCTTGATGCTTCTCGCGCAGAGCGGGCTGATGAGCGTGTCATTGCTGATCGCCCTGACATTCGTCGGCGGTATCGGCGCCGCGCTCATGGGCCCAACCTGGCAATCGATCGTGCCGGAACTCGTGCCGAGGGCGGAACTCAAGGCCGCCGTTGCCCTCAATTCACTAGGGATCAACATCGCTCGCTCGATAGGGCCGGCGGTGGGCGGGTTCTTGCTCGCGGCCTTCGGCGCGGCGGTGACCTACGGCGCGGACGTGGCGAGCTATCTCATCGTGATTGCGGCGCTCCTCTGGTGGAAACGACCAAAAAGCGCGGAGGACGAACTCGGCGAACATTTCGCCGGCGCCTTTCGCGCGGGCCTGCGCTACGCGCGCGCCAGCCGCGAACTGCATGTCGTCCTGCTCCGGGCGCTGGTGTTCTTCGCCTTTGCCAGCGCCGTGTGGGCGCTGCTGCCGCTGATTACCCGCGAACTGCTCCGTGGCGACGCGGCGTTCTATGGCGTTCTGCTGGGCTCCGTTGGCCTCGGCGCGATCGGTGGCGCGCTGGTCTTGCCCGCCTTGCGCGAGCGCCTCGGCGTCGACGGCCTCATGCTGACCGCGGCCATCGTCACGGGCGCCGCAGCGCTCGCTTTGGCAATGGCGCCGCCGCGCTGGTTAGCGGTGGCGATCCTTCTCGCCATGGGCGGGGCCTGGATCATCGCTCTCACGACACTCAACGCGACCGCGCAAGCCATCCTCCCCAACTGGGTGCGGGGGCGGGCGCTGGCCGTCTATCTGACGGTGTTCAACGGCGCGATGGCCGGCGGAAGCCTCACCTGGGGGCTCATCGCCCAGGAAATCGGGCTGTCCGCGACGTTGATCTTGTCCGCGGCGGGCCTCATCGCGAGCGGGCTGCTTGTTCATCGGGTCCGGCTGCCAAAGGGCGAGGCGGACCTGACGCCTTCGCATCACTGGCCAGAACCTTCCCTTGCCGAACCCGTCGCGGATGACCGGGGGCCGGTTCTCATCCTCATCGAGTACCGGATCGCGCAGCGGGATCGCACGGCGTTCCTTTCCGCCCTGGAAAGGCTATCCCACGCGCGCCGCCGTGATGGCGCCTATAGCTGGGGTGTCACCGAGGATGCCGCTGATCCGGAAATCATCGTCGAGTGGTTCATGGTGGAATCGTGGGCGGAACATCTGCGCCAGCACCGACGCGTTTCCCATGCCGATGCGGATGTGCAGGGCGAGGTCCGTCGTTTCCATATTCTCGATGACGGACCCACGGTGCGCCATCTCCTTGCCGTGCATGCGCGGCAGGGCCAGCCTGGCAAATGACAAGTCACATGGGGCGGATCGTGGATGTGCTGCGGCTGTTCGAGCCCTTCTACAGCACCGAACCGAATGGCATGGGACTTGGACTGTCCATCTCGCGTTCGATCGTCGAGGCGCGTCGCGGTCGGATCAAGGCGATCGCCCAGGCTGAAGGTGGTATGACCTTCCGGATCACTTTACCCCTGCCGATAAAGGATTTGCCGTTGTGATTGCGACCGGGAACCCGCCACGCGTCGCCGCTGAGGCGAGCGAGCCCCTCGTCATCGTGGTGGATGATGACGATGCCCTTCGGGCGGCGCTCTCAAGCCTTTTCCGGTCGATTGGCCTGGATGTCATGCTTTTTGCCTCGGCGGCGGAGTTCCTGGCGGCTCCGATCCCGGACGTCCCGCGCTGCCTGGTGCTGGACATCCGATTGCCTGGTGTCAGTGGGCTGGAGTTCCAGAGCCAGCTCTCTCGCTCGGGCTTCAACATGCCGATCATTTTCATGACGGGATATGGCGATATTCCGATGACTGTCCGCGCCATGAAGGCTGGAGCGGTTGATTTTCTCACCAAGCCCTTCCGCGACCAGGATATCCTCGACGCCGTGGCGACCGCCCTCGATCAGGACCGGTCCAGGCGCAAATCCGACCAGGCCATCGCGGATGTGCAAGCGCTCTACAACACCCTGACGGAGCGCGAGAAGGAGATCATGGCCTTTGTGACCGCCGGCCTGATGAACAAGCAGGTCGCGGCCGAAGTCGGGCTGAGCGAGATTACCGTCAAGATTCATCGCGGGCACGCGATGAAGAAGATGGAGGCGCGGTCGCTGGCCGATCTCGTGCGCATGGCAGAGCTTCTGCAATTGCCGAAGCCCAAGATCGCCTCACGGCGTTAGGGCATATGGGCAGTTGCCGCGTTGAAGCCACCGCGATGACCTTCGCTAGTCTCAAGCAGGCTGCGGGTCCTTGCCCGGAATGATCGCGCCACTCCCAACAAAGCCGGGGCACATCACCCGGAACAAGTCCCCTGTTCTGGGCTTCCCCTCGCCGCGTGGCCACACCAGCCCCAAGAGATGGCCCCTGTAAACCTTGATATGATATCCCGGCGGCGAGCAACGCCCTATATGTCGGGGGTATTGGGGGCGTGCGGCCTGCGCGCGTGCGGGCCATCTGGAAGGATTTTTCGAAGTGCGCCAATCTGCGATGATCTCGATCATCGACGACGACGAATCTGTGAGAACCGCAACGGCGAGCCTCGTCCGTTCGCTGGGGTTGGCGACGAGTCTGTTCGCGTCCGCCGAGGACTTTCTCAACTCCGAACAGCTGACCTGCTCGGACTGCGTGATTACTGATGTCCAAATGCCAGGCATGAGCGGCATGGAGCTGCAAGTCCGTCTCAAGGCCAGCGGCAATCCCGTGCCCGTCATCGTTATCACCGCCTTCCCCGAGGAGCGGCTGCGCCACCAGGCCATGTCCGCGGGCGCGATCGGGTTTCTCAGCAAACCCTTCGACGGCGGCGAGATGGTGGCTTGCCTGGATCGCGCATTGCAGGATCCCCAGGGGCAGCAAGTGTCCCTGTAGGGTCACCCTGCACTGATAGTAATGCCACGAGGCGTCCACCGTCGTTGCCGGCGTCGCCCGTATTATAAGAAACCTCAAAATAGCTTATTCCGTCCGATACCGGACACATTAAAACACGATTATTATAATCCCGCTTGCATATCCCGATGTAAACGGATGTATAATTCAAATATCCTAGCGAACGATTTCCAAAGAACGTATCACTCCGTAAACTGCCTGTATCGTTCAGCGCAACACGGACAGCCAAGCGGTTGGCGAGAATTGAACGGCGGAAGGCTGGTCCTGATGCTGAAGCGCGTTGGCCTTTCCCGGAGCTATGGAGCCCTATGATGACGACAGTTCCCGCAAAAATGCGACAGATCGCCCCCCTGCGCACACCGACGGATCTCGGGGCCGATGCAACGCGTGACATTGCCGCCGCCCTGACAGGACTTCTGGCCGATGTCTTTGCGCTCTACATCAAGACAAAGAATTTTCATTGGCATATGTCCGGTCCCCATTTCCGCGATTACCATCTTCTGCTTGATGATCAGGGCGATCAGATCTTTGCGATGACTGATGCCATCGCCGAGCGGGCGCGCAAGATCGGCGGCACGACGCTACGTTCGATTGGCCACATCCATCGGCTGCAGCGCCTTGCCGACAACGATGCGCCCTATGTAACGGCGGCGGACATGCTCTCCGAGCTGGGCGAAGACAACAAGCAGTTGACCGCATTCCTGCGCGCCGCCCATGGTGTCTGTGAGGACTACAATGACGTGGCAACGACCAGCCTGATCGAGGTGTGGATCGATGAAACGGAGCGGCGCACGTGGTTCCTCTACGAGGCCACGCGTTCCAACGTCTGAGCGGACCATGCAGGAACACCGATGAGTCGCACGCGTCTCATCGGCGCGCAGTTGCGGTGGAGAAACATCATGTCTCAAACGGAAATTTCGGCAGCTGGCGCGCTGCAGCCCGGTCAGCCCGCGCCAGCCTTCACCCTGCCGGCCACACCGGATCAGCAGCTATCCCTCGCTGATCTTCGCGGGCAGCCGGTGATCCTTGCCTTCTATCCAGCCGACTGGAGTCCGGTTTGCGGCGACCAGATGACCCTCTACAATCAGGTCTTGCCTGAATTTCATCGGTTCGGCGCGCATCTCGTCGGCATTTCGACCGACGGGGTCTGGTGTCACGCGGCCTTTTCCGAACAGCGCAAGCTTCACTTCCCGCTTCTGGCCGACTTCGAGCCGAAAGGCGGGGTTGCCAGAAGCTACGGCGTCTATCGCGCCGCGGAAGGCACGGCCGCGCGGGCCCTGTTCGTCATTGATCCGGCCGGGGTCATACGCTGGAGTTATGTCTCGCCCGTTGGCCTCAATCCAGGGGCTGACGGAATTCTCAGCGCATTGGAAGACCTCGCGCAAAATCCACAAGGACTGGGAGCCCAGCCATGAGCCGCCTCACCGTGCCCGTCAGCGTCGAAGATCATATCCAGGGACCACGCGACGCGCCTGTCACGCTTCTCGAATATGGGGATTACGAGTGCCCCTACTGCGGTGAGGCCTATCCGGTCATCAAGGCAGCCCAGGAAGCGCTGGGAGACCAGCTCCGGTTCGTGTTTCGCAATTTCCCCATCACCGAAGCCCATCCTCATGCCGGTCGCGCCGCCGAATTTGCCGAGGCCGCCGCAACGGCCGGACGCTTCTGGGAGGCGCACGATCTTCTCTACGAGCATCAGGACGCACTGGAAGACCTCGACCTCATCGCCTACGGTGAGACGGTAGGCCTCGACCGCTCCGCGGTTCTCAAGGCCTTCGACGGCCGCTATGACGGCAAGATACGCCAGGATTTCATGGGTGGGCTGCGCAGCGGCGTAAACGGGACACCGACGCTTTTCATCAATGGAGAGCGTTACGACGGGCAGCGCGACGTCGCCAGCTTGGTTGCCGCACTCGAGCGAGCCGTTTCCGGCCGCGGCTGACCGAAACACCGGCGCGGCAGCGATCCCAACCTATACCTGAGGTGGGGAGAAGCCCTACCTTTAGCTAATGACATGGCACTCGCCGATCGGCTTATGATCCGACATCCTCGGCCTCATAAGTGAACATGCTCCGTATGCGACGAGATGCTGCTCCGAACTCGCTCACCTTGACGTGGCGTTATGCTGGAGCCGCACTCTTCGCTGCGTCCGTGTTCGCCATCGATAGCTTCACGGCCCTCGGCAGCGCCGTCGCCGTCCTTTATGTTCTCGTGCTGCTGGTCGTAGGCGAGAAATCGACACCGCAAGGCCTGTATGCGGTGGCGGGCGCCTGCATCGCGCTCACGCTGTTCAGTTATGTCTACGGTCACGGTCTTACTGGTGAGATCGACGTATTGTTGCGCCTGGTCTTCAGCATCGCCGCGATTCTGGCGACGACGTTCATACTCCTTGAGCGACTCGACGATCGTAAAACGGTAGCGGCGCAGGCTGAACTTCTTGAAGTTACCAGCGACGCGATCTTTCTCACTGATGCCTCAGGACTGATAACCTATTGGAACAGCGGCGCGGAGAGGCTGTATGGCTGGCCTTCCGAGGAGGTCCTCGGGCGCGACCCTCACCAACTCCTGCGCAGCCAGCTGCCCCTTCCGCGCGCCGCGATCAATGACAGCCTGCGCGACCATGGGAGCTGGGAGGGCGAGATCGCGCAGTCGACCCGGAATGGGCGAACCGTCTATGTCTTCAGCCGCTGGCGGCAGCGCAGCACCACCAATCCCAAGCTCAACACCATTCTCGAGAGCAACACCGACGTAACGGACCGCAAGGCCGCGATCGAGGCCCTCGCGAAGAGCGAAGAACGCTTCCGGACGATCTTCGAGACGCTGGCGGTCGCGATCTGGGAGCACGACCTTCGTCCTGTAAAGGACGCTTTGGACGCGCTGAGGGCGAGTGGCATCACCGATATGCCGTCCTATCTCGCCAGCCATCCGGATTTCGTGCGGAGCCTGCGCCGCACGGTCCGGGTGACGGATGTCAACACGACCGGCCTCAAGCTCATGGGCATCGCCACCAAGCAGGAGTTCTTCACGCATCTCGACGATTTTCTGGCCGACGCGGATGACAGCTTCGCGGCCTTTCTCGTCGCTCTGGATGCCGGAGTTTCGTCCTATGAGAACGAGGCTATCATCAGGACCAGGCGCGGTGAGATCCTGCGGGTGATCGTCGCCTTCAATTTCCCGCCGCGCGATATGCTCGACCGGGTGCAGGCCTGCATTCTGAACATCACGGAGCGCGTGAAGGCGCAGGAAGCATTGCAGCAGGCCCGTAACCAGCTCGACCATGCCCTGCGCGCCGCGACGGTCGGCGAAGTGTCGGCTTCGATCGCCCATGAGATCAACCAGCCTCTCGCCGCCATTACCACCCATGCCGCCGCCGCCCGCCGCTGGATGGACCGTGACCCGCCCAATCTCGGTGAAGTCCGCGCCTCGCTTCAAGAGGCGAGCGCAGCCGCCATGAGGGCCTCGGAAGTGGTGCGCCGCATTCGCCTATTCATGACACGCGTCGAGCCGGACCGGATGTCCCTGCCGGTGAACGCGCTGGTCGAGGAAGCCATTCATCTCATCCAGAACGAACTTGGCGCCAATAGCGTCAAACTGACGACGGCTCTGGAAGCCGAGGGCGCCGCAATCCTGGGGGATCGAGTTCTGCTTCAGCAGGTCGTCATCAATCTGATGAATAACGCGATCCAGGCCATGCAGATCCTGGCGCCCGACAAGCGCGCCTTGTCCGTCCGCACTGTGCTGAGCGGCGAGAGCGTGCTCATCGCGGTGGCGGACAGTGGGCCTGGCTTCTCGGAGGAGGCGGCGCAGAAGGCCTTTGAGCCCTTCTACACCACCAAGGCCGGCGGCATGGGTCTTGGCCTTGCCATGTGCAGAACGATCCTCGCGGCCCATGATGGGGATATCCGCGTCGCAACATCGCCGGGGCATATGGGCGGCGATGTCACAATTCGCCTGCCCTGCGCAATCGCGGCTTTCGCCGGAACGAGGGAGCCCAGCCGAACCCTGTGAGTCAGCCGCGCGGCTTCAGATGACCTGACAACGCGTCGATAAAGAGCCGCACCTTGGCCGGGACCATGCGACGCGATGGATAGACCGCCCAGATCGACAATGGCTCGGGATAGGCATCCGCGAGGGAAATCGAAACAAGCGCGCCCTCCTTCAGATCCTGTTGCACATCCCAATGCGACAGGTTCGCGATCCCAAGTCCGCCGCGACAGGCCTCATGAATCGCATCGATCGAATTGGCCGTGAAGCGTCCGAGCACCTTGATCCGCCGGGACATATCCCCTGAACGGAAGTCCCAATGCGAGGATGCACTGACCATGAGACACTCATGCCGCTGCAGGCCGGCGAGTTCGGTAGGTACACCAAAACGATCGATATAAGCTGGAGACGCGACCAGAAGGCGCGGATTGTCCGCCAGGCGTTTCGCAATGAGACTGCTGTCAGCAAGGTCGGCGATGCGCACCGCGAGATCGATTCCCTCTGCGACGATGTCGACAAGGCTGTCGGTCAGCAGGAGGTCGATCTTGACCTCTGGATTGGCCCTCATGAACTCCACGGCAAGGGGGGCCACGACCTGCCGACCAAAAGCCAAAGAGGCCGTCAGGCGCAGAAGCCCGCTTGCGCCAGCGGCCGTGCCGCGCAGGCTAGCCAGTGCCACCGCCTCCCCCTCGACCAGCGCCTGCGCATGGGGCAGAAAGGCTTGTCCTTCGGCTGTCAGGGACAGCGAGCGGGTCGTCCGCTGCACGAGCCGAACACCCAATTCGTGTTCAAGGGCCGCCAGAAGCCGCGTCGCCGTCATGGGCGTGATGCGCAGCCTGCGGGCGGCGCCCGCCAGACTGCCCGCGGACGCCGTTTCCACCAGAACTGCTAGCGCCGCGAGATCCATAATAACAGAATACGATACAACCGTGCATCACGGGAAGACACTATAACCGCGACCGCTACAATTCTATCTTCCAAGCCAATGCGGCCCGTCGGAATCGCGCGGGCTTGCGTGCCGCAGCTCCACATACAGGAGCCCTGGCGCCG
The DNA here is from genome assembly GCF_018398335.1 of Chelatococcus sp. HY11. NCBI lineage: Bacteria > Pseudomonadati > Pseudomonadota > Alphaproteobacteria > Hyphomicrobiales > Chelatococcaceae > Chelatococcus > Chelatococcus sp. HY11. The sequence continues at coordinate 3,610,198 of NZ_JAHBRX010000001.1, read as the reverse complement.
AGGAGACCAGCATGACGACCCAAGAAACAGCTCACAGCCCAGCTTCCGAGGGCGATGCCCGCCCTGAAGCCCCGCCAGGCTCCGGCACGATCTTCGCGATGGCTGCCGCGGCGGGACTGGCGGTCGCCAATATCTACTACAACCAGCCGATGCTTGCGCTGATCGAGCAGGATCTGCCCGGGGCCGCGAGCGCCGCCATCCCCACCGCGACGCAGCTCGGCTACGCCGTCGGTCTGTTTTTTCTCGTGCCGCTCGGCGATCTGGTTGAGCGTCGGCGGCTGATCGTCGTGCAGCTCGTCGTATTGGCCGCCGCGTTGGTTCTGGCGGCCGTTGCGCCGACCGCGGCGCTTGTCGTCGCCGCCTCATTCGCGGTCGGCCTGTCGGCGACGGTCGCGCAGCAGATCGTGCCGTTCGCCGCCCATCTCGCCCCGCCTGAAAAGCGTGGAGCCACGGTCGGCACCGTGATGGCGGGGCTCCTGACGGGCATATTGCTCAGCCGGACCCTTGCGGGCTTTGTGGCGACCCACGGCGGTTGGCGCGAGATGTTCTGGCTCGCCGTGCCGATGGCCCTGGCGGCCGCGGCTCTGATGGCCGCTGTCCTCCCCCACAGCGCGCCTGATTCACGGATGAGATATCGTCCGCTGCTCCATTCGATCCTGCATCTGTGGCTGGAATTTCCTGCCCTTCGCGTCGCAGCGCTGACTCAGGCCGCCCTTTTCGCCGCCTTCACGGCCTTCTGGACGATTCTCGCCTTCCGGCTGGAAGAGCCACGTTTCGGATTGGGGGCCGATATCGCGGGATTGTTCGGGCTGGTCGGCGCCGTCGGCATCCTGGCCGCGCCGCTCGCGGGGCGTTTCGCTGACAGAAAAGGGCCCCATCGCGCCGTGATGCTTGGCGCTGTCGCGACCTTGGTGTCCTGGATCGTCCTTGGGGCCTGGGATTCTATCATCGGGCTCGTTGTCGGGGTGATCCTGCTGGACTTCGGCATACAGACCGCCCTGGTTTCCAACCAGCACATCACCTTCTCGCTGCGGCCCAGTGCACGCTCGCGGCTGAACACGATCTTCATGGGGGCGATGTTTCTCGGAGGCGCCTTTGGCTCGGCTGCCGCAACGATGGCGTGGGACTACGGCGGTTGGTCGGCCGTCAGCGCTCTGGGCCTGACGCTCAGCGCACTCGCGACAATCCTGCAGGCACGCGGCCGACGGAGCCGGGGGGAGTCACAGAACGTATGAGGCCCTCGCGAGCCCTGGAAGACCCGTAGGCTCTGTTCAGTTCGCCCCGCTATCCACCATGCACGCTCAATCCCCCGCACGATGGTTTCTGGAAAGAGCCGCTGAGAGAGCGCGTCTAATCTGGCGGCACTAACCCGCAACACCAGCCCCCGGCGGGCTGCTCCGGGACGGCTTGATCATGTCACACGCGGACGAAATCGGCTCCCTGCCGAACACTGCAACGCCAGCAGCGACGCCGGCGGTCGCCATCCCGCCGGCGTCCCCCGGTCTCGCGGCGCTTCGCCGCCTGGCCATACCGATAGCCGCGATCGTCTTGGTCTGTGGGCTTCTTGTCCTGACGAATGAGCGATGGGCCTCATGGGTGAGCAATCGCGCCACCCAGTCCACCGATGACGCTTATATCCAGTCGGATGTTTCCATGCTGAGCGCACGTGTCAGCGGCAACATCAAGCGTGTGCTGGTCGCGGACTATCAATCCGTGAAGGCCGGCCAGCCGCTGGTCGAAATCGACCCTGCCGACTACATCGCGGCCGTGGATGCCGCGAAGGCGGGGGTAGCCGGCGCGCGCGCCGCCCTCGCCAACCTGAAGAACCAGGAAGCCCTGCAACGGGCGCTCGTCACCAGCGCCGAGGCCCAGCTCGCGTCGGCGCGAGCGGCCGAAACCGAGAGCAGCGAGGAATTCAACCGTCAGCAGGCACTCGTGAAGGGGGGGCTCGCGGGTACGGAACAGCGCCTGCAGCAGGCCACATCGAATCTCGCCCAAGCCACCGCGAGCGTCCAGCAGGCGAATGCCGCCATCACCGCGCAGAAAAGCCAGCTCGACGTCTTCATCGGCCAGGAGGGGAGCCTGCAAGCAGGGCTGGATGCAGCCAAGGCGACACTCGAGAGTGCTCAGCTCAAGCTCGGCTATACGGCCATCGTCGCGCCGTTCGACGGCAATGTGGGCGCGCGGCTCGTGCAGGTGTCCGATTATGTCAATATCGGCACGAACCTGATCGCCACAGTACCGTTGCCCAGCGTCCACGTGATCGCGAGCTTCAAGGAAACGCAGCTCACAAAGGTCGAGCCCGGTCAGCGGGTGGACATCACTGTCGATGCGTTTCCGGGACAGACCATCAAGGGGCATGTCGAGCGCATTTCCCCGGCCAGCGGAGCGGTCTTTGCCCTGCTTCCGCCGGACAACGCGACGGGCAACTTCACGAAGGTCGTGCAGCGCATACCAGTCCGCATCTCGATCGATGACGGCCAGCCCATCAAGGAGAAGTTGCGCGCGGGCATGTCCGTGGAGGCCGAGATCCACACAGATGAGCGCCGGTGACGCGATGACGGTCGCCAGCACCGCAACCGGCACGACCGGGGCTGAGACAAGCCCGCGACCTGCCTTCGCCGTGGCCGCGGTGCTGCTGGGCTCATTCCTTGTGGGCTTTGATACGCGTCTCTTCGCGATGGCTTTGCCCGATCTGCGTGGCGGGTTCGGCCTCAGCTTCGACCAGGGCGCGTGGCTCAACACGATAGCCACGGCACCGCAGATCGTCGTGGCGCCCGCTGTCGCCTGGCTCGCGGCGACCTTTGGAATTCGCCGCGTACTGGTCTTGCCCAGCATTGTCTATGCCGGGTTGTCGGCTTTGATACCCGAGGTTCGCAGCTGGGAATTTCTTCTCGTTCTGCACGCGCTACGCGGATTGCTGCTTGGCGTCTTCATTCCAGCGACCATCATGATCATATTGCGAACCCTGCCCATTCGGTGGTGGGCGCCGGCACTGGCCATCTATGCTTTCCGGCTGGCCTTCTCGCAGAGCGTCGGCGTTGCGATCGTCGGCTTTTACGAGCAATACCTCGGCTGGGAATGGGTCTACTGGCAGGATGTCGTTCTGGCGCCCATGATCGGCTTGCTCGTCATGCTCGGGACAAAACGGGAGACGGTGAACGCCGCTCTATGGGCCGGCGGGGACTGGGGAGGAATGGCGCTGCTCGGGGCGAGCTGGGCGCTGATCTACGTCGCACTGGACCAGGGAAACCGGCTGGACTGGTTTGAATCCGGTCTCGTGCTGTCGCTTCTTCTTGCCGGTGGAGCGCTGCTCATCGGCTTTATTGTCAATGAAGCTGTCGTTCAACAGCCATGGGCGACACACAAAGTCATTTCATCACCCAATATCATCCTCGCCTTCATCAGCATTCTCTGTTTCGACATCGCGAGCATTTCCAACAGCCTGTTGGTTCCCAATTTCCTGAGCAACGTCGTTGGACTGCGGCCCGAGCAGATCGGATTGCCAATCGTCCTCGGGACCGCGGTGCCGCTGACGCTGGTGATGCCGATCGCGGTCGTCATGATTCGCCGCTTCGATATCCGCCTATCCCTCCTGATCGGCTTCGTTGCCTTCGCCATCGCCGGACAGATGGGCACCATGATCACCCGGGAATGGTCACCCTGGACCTTCATTCCCATGCTGATGATCCAGGCCGTCGGACAAGGTTTCACTTTCCTCGCGGCCGTGGTTTATATCCTCGCGAACTCCGATCCCAAGTTCGCGACAGCATCGGCAGCCTATGTGCAGGTCCTGCGGCTGGGCGGCGCGGAAATGGCGATCAGCCTGATGGCGACGTGGCTAAGGCAGCGCGAGCAGCTTCACTCTTATCTTCTTGGGCTCCATGTACCCGCCTCGAGCGCGGCCGTCACAGCGCGGGTCGAGCGCCTCGCGTCGCATTTCGCCGGCGCTGGCGGTTCCGCCGAGCTCAGTCGGGAGCGTGGGGTGGCGGCGCTGGCGGACATCGTAAGCCAGAACGCCAATGTCCTCGCCTATATCGACGGCTTCCGCATCAGCTTCTGGGGGGCGCTCGCCGGGATAGCGGTGGTGGCGATGCTGGGGGCCGCCCCCCATGGTCCCCTGAACCCGAGCGGCCGGCGTGACTGATCAGCGTCACCTGTCATGGCCGCGATCATCCGTTGAGATGCAGCCGCATTGCCGTAGCTTTCGCCCGGCGACCTTTTGCGGGCGCATCGGGCGCCGGTCATGACGAGGCTGGGACCAGTAGTGCTGGCCTATACGAAGGTATGACCGCGCCTCAATCTTTAGATATGCAGTCAAACCAACGTAGAATGGCGGGAATTCCACGACGCGATATTCTACACACATCGACAGCGCGCAGCCATCCGGTGCAACTGCCAGATAGTTATCTGCGCGTGTGGTCTACGCCCGGATATTTTCCGCCAGCCCACCGCTACATCCGAAATCTATGGCCCCAGGAGCTCGCGCCATGTCGCTTCATATATTGCCGCTTCCTGAAGCTCGTTCCACCTATACAGCTGATGATGTATATAGCGCCTCAGAAAAGCTGTCAGAACGTCATCTTTATACATTGGACTTCAAGGATCTCTCGTTTGGAGCGGGCTCTTCACGTTCTCCGGGCGGTGAAAAAGGGATCAGTCTAGCCGCTCTCGGGCTGCAGATCGCCCTTTCAAGGATGAACAACACGTCCGAAGCCGTAACGGTTCACGCCAGTCAGACCTCCGGGCCAGATCCGTTGTCCGGCACCGGCGAGGGCGAAGCCAACGCCGGGACGGCGCGCGTCACCGCCGATCCGGTCGTCAAGCGGATGTCTGGAGCACTTGATACCGTTGGCCGGCGTGACGACGAACTCTCCAGCGTGATGGCGGACGCGTTGCGGCTCGCCATCGTCACACGCGTGCTGAGCCTTCGCGCCGCCGAGCCAGCGCAACGCCCGGCAGATCACGCGCGAAAGCCCCGGCCTGAAAAATCCGGCCTTCAGAAATGGCGCTTCAAGCGGGTCGTCGACTATGTCAGCGCCAATCTGGGCGAACCGATCACGCTGCAGGACATGGCGTCGGTCGCGGGTCTCAGCCGCATGCATTTCGCGGCGCAGTTTCGCATTGCCACCGGCACACGCCCGCATGAATTTCTCCTCCGCCAGAGGGTCGAGCGCGCGCAGGAAATGATGGCATCGAGCGATACTCCACTTGTCGCCATCGCCCTGGATGTCGGCTTTCAGACACAGGCGCATTTCACGAGTGTCTTCAAGAGAATAACCGGCGAGACGCCCCACCGCTGGCGCGGACGGAAAGAGCTCGAGCAGGCGCGGGTGTAGCTTCAGCCCTGGCCGGATAGCGCCGCACCCGTGACGCGCGGCCGCCGGATACTCTCCCGCCACTTCGGAATTCCGTCAGCTTCGCACGACAGCCGACTACTTGAACAGTTTCGGCCTCGCCAAGCATTGCGCAGCGAAACTTCTGTCTATCGTTCACCTCAAGCCAAGAAAAAGCTCGGTTAGCGCTCGACTTGGTTTACTATCGCCACGCGTGCTGCGATCCGGCCAATCAAGGTACCGATTTAACAATAAGAGGAGGCAGTCAATGAGTACCCATCCAATTTCATTCCGCTATCGCCTGGAGCAGGAAGAGCCGCGCCTTGGCCCGGGCGGCATTACCCGCGGCGCGTCCGTGAAGCAGTTTCCCGCCAGCCAGGGCATCGCGGGGGTGTCGATGCGCCTGGAGCCCGGCGGGATGCGCGAGCTCCATTGGCATGCCAATGCCGCTGAATGGGCGTATGTGATCTCGGGGAATTGCCGCACGACCCTTCTCAATCCGGATGGCGGCGCGGAGATCGACACGTTCGGCCCCGGCGATGTCTGGTATTTCCCACGGGGCTGGGGCCATTCGATTCAAGGTATCGGCCCGGACGAGTGCCATTTCATCCTGATCTTCGACAACGGCGATTTTTCCGAGGATCACACCTTCAGCATCACGGATTGGCTGTCGCGGACCCCGCAGGACGTCGTCGCTGCGAGCCTTGGCCTTGCTCCAGCCGATGTGGCCCTCCTGCCGAAGGGAGAAGCCTATTTCGCGAAAGGCCCGACACCCGATGATCGCTCCGCGGACGCGACATGCCGCAAGGAAGCGCAGCTGGTGACCACGCATCGCTATCCCCTGCACGCGCAGCAGCCGAGGCGCGTTCCCGGCGGAGGGACACAGCGAACCGTGACGGTCGACGAGTTCCCCATTTCGAGAACGATGGCAGGCTCGCTCCTCGAGATTCAGCCCGGCGCCATGCGCGAGCTCCACTGGCATCCCAACGCCGATGAGTGGCAATACTATATCGAGGGCCGTGCGGAGATGGCCGTCTTCCTGGCGGAAGGCAACGTCGTCACCGAGCAATTCGAAGCTGGTGATGTCGGATACGCGCCGATGGGTTCAGGCCACTATATCAAGAACACCGGCCAATCGGTCCTGCGTGTCCTCGTCGGCTTCAACAACGGCCATTACCAAGCCAACGATCTCTCCGCATGGCTTTCAACAAATCCGGTGGATGTACTTGCGACCAATCTGGGCCTGCCGCGTGAAAAGGTGGCAAGTCTGCCGCGTCGCCAGGAATTCTTCGTCAAGAGCTCTTCATAAAGTACTCGTCGCGATTGAAGGCCGACCTGATCCCGGGACCGTAAGTCGAAGCCCGGACGAAGACCGGGAACGTGCGCGGGAAATGTGATGGGGATGGTGGAGCATCACCAGTATTCCCATCACATTACTCTTAGAGATGGATCTCGCGGAGGAGTGCGGCTGTCAGAGTCCAAACTCCTCCAGGCCCGACCTTAGTAATGGACGGAGCGGGCATCGATCGGAGAGGCTTTCGGCGGCGCGAACTTGGTCAGATCGATCCCCTCGACGGCCGCCTTGTATTCCTCCGCGCTCGGCGTGCGGCCAAGGATCGCCGACAGCACCACGACCGGCGTCGAGGCCAGAAGCGACTCGCCCTTCTTCTCGGCGGTGTCTTCCACAACGCGCCCCTGGAACAGACGGGTCGAGGTGGCGAGAACCGTGTCGCCCTTCTCCGCCTTCTCCTGATTGCCCATGCAGAGGTTGCAGCCCGGACGCTCTAGATACAGGATGTTCTCGTATTCGGTCCGGTTGCTGGTCTTGGGCTTCAGGTCATCGAATTCGAAGCCCGAATACTTCTGCAGTATTTCCCAGTCGCCCTCGGCCTTCAACTCATCGATGATGTTATAGGTCGGCGCGGCGACGACGAGCGGCGCCTTGAACTCGACCTTGCCCTCGGCCTTCTCGATGTTCTTCAACATCTGGGCGACGATCTTCATGTCGCCCTTGTGCACCATGCACGAACCCACGAAGCCGAGGTCCACCTTCTTGGTGCCACCGTAATAGGACACCGGCCGGATCGTGTCGTGGGTATAGCGGCGGGAGACGTCGGCATTGTTGACGTCCGGGTCGGCGATCATCGGCTCGTCGATGAGATCGAGATCGACGACGACTTCGGCGAAATATTTCGCGTTGGCGTCCGGGGTCAGCGCCGGCTTTTCACCCGAGCGGATTTCGGCGATGCGGCGATCGGCCTTGGCGATCAGGCCCTTCAGCGTGCCGACGGCATTGTCCATGCCCTTGTCGATCATGATCTGCATGCGCGACTTGGCGATTTCCAGGGACTCGATCAGCGTCTCGTCTTCGGAAATACAGATGGAGGCCTTGGCCTTCATTTCTGCGGTCCAGTCGGTGAAGGTGAAGGCCTGGTCAGCCAGCAGGGTGCCGATATGGACTTCGATGATGCGGCCCTGGAAGACGTTGTCGCCGTGCTGCTGGAGCATCTGCGCCTGGGTGGCATGCACCACGTCGCGGAAGTCCATGTACGGCAGCATCCTGCCCTTGAAGGTGACCTTGACGGACTGTGGGATCGGCATGGTGGCTTCGCCGGTGGCAAGCGCCAGCGCCACGGTACCGGAATCCGCACCGAAGGCGACACCCTTCGACATGCGGGTATGACTGTCGCCGCCGATGATGATGTCCCAATCGTCCACGGTGATGTCGTTCAGCACCTTGTGGATCACATCCGTCATCGCGTGATAGACGCCCTTCGGGTCGCGGGCGGTGATGACGCCGAAATTGTTCATGAAGGACATGAGCTTCGGGATGTTCGCCTGCGCCTTCTTGTCCCACACGGATGCGGTGTGACAGCCCGATTGGTAGGCGCCGTCCACCAGCGGCGAGATGACGGTGGCCGCCATCGCCTCCAGCTCCTGCGCGGTCATAAGGCCGGTGGTGTCCTGCGAGCCGACGATGTTCACCTTCACGCGCACGTCCGAGCCGGCGTGCAGGACTTTGCCCGGCGTCACGCCGACGGCGTTGCGGTTGAAGATCTTCTCGACCGCGGTCAGGCCCTGGCCCTCGACGGTGATTTCCTTGTTCGGGGCAAAGACCGCGGTCGGTTCCACACCCAGGGTCTCGGCGGCAAAGGTCTGGAGCTTCTTGCCGAAGACGATGGCATAGGAGCTGCCCGCCTTCATGAACTCCACCTTCTGCGGCGTGAAGGAAGAGGCGATGTCTACCAGCTCCTCGCCGGCCTCGTCGCGCAGCTTCTTGGTCTTGGTGTCGATCTTCAGGACGGTGCCGGTCTCGACCGAGAATTTCTGATCGAGGATCGGATTGCCCTCGTTGTTGAGGATCGGCTTGCCGTCCTCGCCGGTCTTCTTGACCCAGTTCTTCAGGTTGATGCCGATGCCGCCGGTCACATCGACCGTGGTCGCGAAGATCGGCGAGATGCCGTTGGTGCCCGCGACGATGGGGGCGTAATTGACGAAGGGCACATAGGGGCTGGCCTGCTTGCCGGTCCAGAGCGCCACGTTGTTGACGCCGGACATGCGCGACGAGCCCACGCCCATCGTGCCCTTCTCGGCGATCATCATCACGCGCTTGTCCGGGTGCTGCTTCTGCAGCGCCACGATTTCCTGCTGCGCTTCCGGTGTAATCATGCACTGGCCGTGCAGCTGACGGTCGGAGCGCGAATGCGCCTGATTGCCCGGCGACAGGAGGTCGGTCGAGATATCGCCTTCGGCGGCGATGAAGGTCACGACCTTGATCTCGTCCTCCACATCCGGGAGCTTGGTGAAGAATTCCGCCTTGGCATAGCTTTCGAGAATGCCCTTAGCAACCGCGTTGCCCGCCTTATAGGCATCGCGCAGGCGGAACATGTCGGCATCGTACAGGAAGACCTGGGTCTTCAGCACCTCGCCGGCCTCGCCGGCGATCGCGGCGTCATCGCCAAGCGCGATGTCGAGCAGCACTTCGACCGAAGGCCCGCCCTTCATATGCGACAGCAGTTCGAGGGCGAACGCGGGGGTGATCTCCGGGACGATCGCTTCGCCGAGGATGATCTCCTTCAAGAACGCCGCCTTCACCCCAGCCGCGCTGGTCGTCCCAGGCAGCGTATTATAGATGAAGAAATTCAGGGCTTCCGCGCGATGCTCGTTACCGGCATCCCTGATGAGCGCGATGATTTCCGCAGTGAGTCTGCCATCGTCGATCGGCTTGGGGGCGAGCCCTTGAGTCTCTCTGCTTTTGATCTCAGCCAGGTAATCCGAGTAGAGGGTCATCGCAATCTCAACGTCATGGGGTCCATGGGGCTTAAGCGCAGGGCCACCAACCGGTCCTGTTAATCGGTCTTTGGTCTTATGGGCTCCGAGTACGCCAACCAGGGCCGACTGACAAGGTATCTCGTTTGAACAAAAAGAGTCCCATGGATCGAGCGTTGACCGGCTGAAAGCGTAGCGTGCACACTCGTCGCATTGAACTATCGAAATTTTCGATCACACCCTATCGGCTTTTCCGATTTGACCGGTGACGAGACCTTTGTCGTTTCTGTTTTTCACCATGGGCGATCAGCGGCACGACTTGCGAGGAGACCGGCAACCGCGAGACCGTTTCCCCGCAAGGCGGACTGGGAACACGTTCACGTCGCCTCGACGGTGTCGGCGATGTAGCCGCCGGTCTGTCGTTTCCAGAGGCGGGCATAAAGACCGTCGCGCTCAAGCAGCGCCTGTGGTGTGCCTTCCTCGACGATGCGTCCGCGGTCGATGACAATGATGCGATCCATGCTGGCGATGGTCGACAGTCGGTGAGCTATGGCGATAACCGTCTTGCCTTGCATCAGGAGGGCGAGCTTGTCCTGAACCGCCGCCTCGGATTCACTGTCGAGCGCCGAGGTCGCCTCATCCAGAACGAGGATGGGCGCATCCTTGAGCAGCACGCGGGCAATCGCCACCCGCTGACGCTGCCCGCCCGAAAGCTTGACGCCCCGGTCTCCGACGAAGGCGTCGTAGCCGGTGCGCCCTTCCCCATCCTTCAAGGCCGTGATGAATCCGTCGGCTTCGGCGAGCACGGCAGCTTGCCTGATTTCCGACGGTGATGCATCGGGGCGCCCGTAGCGAATATTGTCACCCACGGAGCGATGCAGCAGCGAGACGTCCTGCGTCACGACGCCGATGCTCTCCCTGAGGCTTGCCTGGGTTATGGAGCGGATGTCCTGCCCGTCGATCCTGATCGAGCCATCCTTGAGTTCGAAGAACCGCAACAGCAGGCTGACAAGCGTCGATTTGCCCGCGCCCGAGAGGCCGACCAGTCCGACCCTCTCGCCGGCGCGGACCGTGAGCGAGAGATCTTCGATGACGGCCTGTCCCTCCCGATAAGCGAAATGGACATGTTTGAATTCGACCCGGCCCGCTTCCACCCTGAGCGGTTGGGCATCGGGCGCGTCGATGATGGTGGGTGGGGTCGTCATCACGGGCATGGCGTCGCGGATCGTGCCCACCGCCTGGAAGATCTGCTGCCCCATCTGGAGAAAGGCGCGGGAATTGGCGCTGAGGCGCTGCACGATGGCGATCGATGCGACGAATTGGCCAATCGTGACGAAGCCGGCGGCAAGCCCCCAGAAACCGATCGCGAAATTGGCGATCACAAGCAAAGTGTTGAGCAGAATGACCGTCGTATCCGAAGTCAGATGGATCCGCCTCTCGCGCTGCTGGGTCTCGATGGCGTTCGCCATGAACGTCCGCATCGCGCCCGCTTCGCTGTCTTCCGCCGCGAAGAGCTTCACCATCTGGATATTGCTGTAGACGTCGGTCATCGCGCCGAAGATGAGGCCGCGCGCCCGGGCCGTCCGGCGCGAACGCTCGGAAAAATGGGGCACGGCCACGACGGCGAGGACAACATTGGCGACGATCCAGACGAAAACCGGTAGCGCCAGCGGCCAGCACAGCGCGCCGAGCAGAGCCAGTGAGCCCACGAATTGCACCAAGAAGAGCGGGATCTGGTAGAAGGCCACCACGATCTGCTGCTGCACCGCCGAGGCGACCTGGGAGATGCGCGCCGCGACCTGTCCGGCGAACAGGTCCTGGAAGAAGGCGAGATCCTGACGTTCCACCGCCTTATGGCCCTGCCACTGAATGGCGGCCGGCATGCACACCGCGACGGCCTGCGAGTTCAGCGCGTTTCCGAGGAAGATCAGCAAGGGCAAGACTGGAAAGATCAAGACGCCAAGGAGGACCAGCGTCGGCCACTCCTCTCCCAGGAAAACCCGCGCGCCGCTGGCTGTCACGCCGTCCACGACGAAGGAGATAGTCCAGATGGTTGCGAGATTGATGCCCTCCACGGCGATCATGAGGAGGGCGACGGTGACCAGCACGCCCCGGAACATGGACGCGAAGTGCCCGAGCAGCGAGAGCGGACCGCTGGAGGGCAGCGGCGTCACGGGAATGTCGAGGGGCTGAACGAGCGTCTCGAAGGGACGATAAACGGAATCTGAAAAGGACATGACGTCTCAACAAGGATCGTGAAGGGAACACGCGACAGCGGGAATCGCCCGAACCTTATCAGGCACCTCCCGGCGCTGAACTCCAAGAGCTTGGATTGAGCGAGCTGGGGATCGACGCAAGCTCGCTGCAAAGGGTAGCTGCCAAAATCATGCGTCCGCGTTCGCGGGCAGACTTCTAGTCGAGGCCGGATCCGGCAATGGGCAGATCAAGGCCACGACTGGTCAAGGCCATGACTGGCCAAAAACCGACGAGGATGTGGCCATCGTCGATCAGGCGCGGCTTGGCGGACCAGGCGGCAGGCCAAACTATGGCCGCGCGGCTTATGGAATGGAAGGCCAACAAAATCTGTCTGGCCGAAATTCAGGCTTAGACAATGAGGCTTCTGAGCCTTTGAAAAGACGGCTGCCTGGACAATATTTGCGGGGCGGCAAGTGATGAAACCGAAACGGAAAACGACATCCACGCTATCCCGCCATAACCCTCCTCAATAAAGCTATGACGGAATGGCTAAAGTTAGCCGACCTATCGAAAGATTGGCGGACGTGTCCTCCACCCTCCGAAATTCCGTGGAGGCCTCAAGCTCCGGTTTCGGAATTGGTGGCACCCACAGGCTTTGATTCCGGCGAGTGGCGGTGGCGCAAGAAAATCGAGAGCACAACCAGAAGCGCCGTCGATAGGAACTCGGATTGCCAGTTCTGGAAGGATTCGAACCACAATTGGGAATCCCAGAAATGCTCAAATAGCGAGCTTGCCGGCCCGGCATGGCGGGCCGCCTCCTCATTGGCGGCTATCATACTGAACCACCAGTGGAGAACAAAGGACGCTCCGAAAAGCAATGCCAGCGCCAGGCCCAGCGAGCGCTCATAGATCCAAGCCGCAATCGGCGACCAGCCACGCCGGTCCCAACGATCATTTGGCCTGTCGGGATCGTCTGGATCGCGTGACTCGGCTGATCCGCGCTGAAACAGCATCGCCGTCAAAACGACATAGGCCGCCATCTGCAGAAATTCGCTTTCCCAGTTCTCGAAGAGGGCTGAAAGGAAATTTCCTGATTGGAGATAGCGCATAAGCCCGACCGTAGCCGCGCCATGATCCGCGAGGTCTTTATTATATGCTGCTTGCCCCGCGAAGATCATGCCCGCGACGGAAAGCACGAACATGGCCGTCAGCACAAGCGTCAGTCCATTGTCGCGGAAGAAGATGCGTAACATAGGCGTATCCAGTTACCGCAAAACGTCGATAATTTCGGCGAGTGTCGCTACCTCGACCTGTTCGCTGAACCTTGTGAGATACAATTCCATCAGCGCATCATGGGTTGCATCCGAGGAACTGCAGAGCGCGTCAGCGATAAGAACAATGCGGTACCCATGATCAATCCCTCCCAACGCTGTCGCGAGCACGCACACGTCCGTTTCGCCGCCTGTGAGCACAAGGGTCTCGACATCGCGAAGCAAGGCGGGAAGATGTCCCTCGGTCCAGGGCGAGTAGACGTTCTTGTCGAGGACGCGAGCCGGCGGGACAAAGCGCTCAAGCTCGGGAACGAGCCGCACGGCGTCAGCACCGATGCTCTCGAGCGTCACGTCCGCCCAACGGCGGTAGTAGCGCGCCCAGGTCCCGCGACCTTCGCCAGACTTTCGCGCAGGGATGAAGCGCGTGAAGATGGTGCGATCGGCGTACCGGTCGCACAGGGTCTCAATGCGAGGAAGGACGCGGTCCATCCACGGTACCGCCCACGGAAAACCGGGCCCAAAGATGCGTTGCATGTCGACGCACAGATGCACCCAGTTATCACCGAGAGGGCCGTGGATGAGACCTTGGCCGGCCATAGCGCGTTGCGCCCTCAGGCGGCCTTGGCATTCACAGCTTGCTCGGCAAGCTGGGTGAGGAGCTTGTCGGTCTTGATCTCTTCCTGGAGTGTCTGATCCAGAAGCTTGGCCGCGTCCTTCATGCCGAGCTGGGTCGCCCAAGTCTTGAGCGTGCCATAGCGCGCGATTTCGTAATGTTCGACCGCCTGCGCGGAAGCCGTGAGGCCAGCATCCAAGGCTGGCGAACCGGAGAACTCCTCCATAACCTCCTTGCCCTCCTCGACAATGCCGAGAATGGCATCACATGTTTTGCCACGGGCGGGCTTATCGAGCATCTCGAAAATCTGCTGCAACCTCTCGACATGCGTATCGGTTTCCTCCCGATGAGCAAGAAACGCCTGCTTCAGTTGTTCAGAATCCGCGTTGCGTGCCATCTTGGGCAGAGCCTTTAAGATCTGCTTCTCGGCATAAAGAATGTCTTTCAGAGTCTCGTGGAAAAGCGTTTCGAGATTCTGCTCTTTGGCCATCGGACGTCTCCTAATGCTGGAATGCTTTTTAAACCAGCGGCACAGGCCGATGTTCCCCCCGATCAAGAGCTGGCCCCTCAGGGTGGTTCGTCGTCGCGATCCTGCGGGCGAGACTTGCTTGGGACGGATCACGTTCGCATGCTCGGGAGCGAGCCGGCGCTCCGATTGGTACGGTTGCGCTCGGTTGTCCGGAAGACCTCACTCGCTTGGAACTCCGACATCCGCTGCTGGTTGGGGTAGACCCCACAACACGCGGAGCAGAAACGATGGCTACAGCCGAAGAACGCCTCATGGAGTGGTTGCGCGACGCGCATGCTATGGAGCAACAAGCCGAGACGATGCTGAGCGGACTTGCCAGCCGTATTGAAAACTACCCCGAGGTCAAAGCCCGGATCGATGCCCATCTGGAAGAGACCCGGATCCAGGCTCAGCTCCTGAATGAATGCATCGAGCGCCGTGGGGGCGACACGTCGTCTCTCAAGGACCTGGCCGCCAAATTCGTGGCCATGGGACAAGGCCTGAGCGGGGTCTTCGTGGGTGACGAGATCATCAAGGGCGCGATGGCGAGCTATACGTTCGAGCACATGGAAATCGCCGCCTATGAAGTCCTTATCGCCGCGGCGGAGGCGGTGGGTGACAGTCGCACAGCTGAAGTCTGCACACGCATCCTGCAGGAGGAGGAAGCGATGGCGGAGTGGGCCCGCAACAACTTCAACCACCTCACTCTGACCTACCTGCGGCGGGAAGAATCCCCCGGCATCGTGGCCAAGCATTGAGGGCAACCATGATTCATTGTTCCCACACATTGAGCCTGGCTGACGCAAAAGCTGCGCCGAAGGTCGGGCGCTCATAACCCTGCGCAGCAATCCAGCAACCCCCATCGCCACAAGGTGATGCAGCCCTGCGAGAGGTATTGAGCCTCGCGATCATTGAAAGGGGAGGCCAGATGAAGACGTCCGCCCAATTGAAGGAAGGAATCGACAGAGGGCACGCCAAGGACAAGGTCGACTTCCCCGATCCGGCAGCGGCGCCGCTTGGCACCGACGATGAGGCAGCCGGTACACCACCTACAGAGGCGGAGCTGAAGCTGGCGGGGGAAGCCGAGTTCACACGCCCGGGCGACCGTTCGCCGCACGACACGCGGGAGCGGATACGAGGTCCATCTGGAACCAGCAATATAGAGCGGGGCTGGAGCGTTGCTGCGGAAATTTCCATCGTAGTCATCTCAGTATTCGCCGTCGCCGCCCTGTTGATATATGCTCTCTCTTAGCTTGCTCTTATCATTCACATTATTAACACAATAAAAAATAGGAACATCTCGTATCGACTGCTGTTTTTATTATGTCGAATGCGACAGGATGGAGAAAGATTATGGCAAATCAGACATCGAACCGCGGATTTGGCGCTATGGACGAGGACAAGCAGCGCGAAATCGCGGCCAAGGGCGGTCACGCCTCTGGTGGTAATTTCAAGAACGATCCAGAGCGTGCGTCTGAAGCCGGTAAGAAAGGCGGCCAGCAATCTGGCGGCAATTTCGCTAAGGACCCTGAGAAGGCGTCCGAGGCCGGCAGAAAAGGTGGACAGCGCTGATCATCCGCTACATTTCGCACTGAGGGGCCGTCCTTTGGACGGCCCTTTTTTTGTCCCATGAATTCTTATGCCGCCACGCGGGGCGCCGTCCAGGTTCCGGCAGCAACGGCGCATGCGGCATTTCCATCATGGCCATCTAAGAGGGGATTGCTACCGATCGCAGCCGTCTCCTCCGTCATGGAGGGGGGCGGAGGGGGGCAAGGAAGTGCTTGGGCAGCGCCGCCGAGAGGATCATATTCGGCAAGCACGAAACGCAAGATCCTGCGCTCCAATCAATGCGCCGGAGCGACGCGGAAAGACCCCACGGAATTCCTCGGCGGAGCGACCCTCAATCGCGGCTTGCCGAGCCAGAGACTGGGTGACAGCGAGCCGGTCTTATCCCGCCCGCGGGAAACATATCGCCGGGAACGAATAGCCAAGTCGTCGACTTTTTCACAGTAGCAGAAGGAAATGAGCGATGGACAAGACACCAAGAGTGGATATCTCGCGATCGCGAGAGCCGCACTATCTCGTTGCTGAATGGTCCGAAGAACACGCCGCCGAGAAGGGAGTGGCCGCGGGGTGGTGGGTTACCGATCACGCGGAAACGCCGATACACGGCCCCTATCCAAGCCGCGAGGCCGGGTTGGTTGCAATGGCCAAGTTTGGCGAGGCTCCCTCGGGTGGCTGAGACTGCATTGCGGGTTGACGCGGGAACTGGCCGAGTGAGGGCCCGTGCCCAAATGCTTATCATGCCAAAAGCCCCATCCTCATCATTGGTGCCGCGGCCTCATCGGCTCGCATATCGCCGCAGCGCTCGCGGCAACTGGAGAGACCGGTGTCCAGCGCCTCATCCATTTTTCCGCGATAGAGGTTGATCGTCAGGCACCCACAGAGTTCTCACGCAGCAAGGGCGCCGGCGATGATGCGGTTAAGGCTGGCGCGATCGATTGGGTCATTCCCAAGGTGGCGATGGCTTCATAGAGCGCGTCGACCCCCTCGAGCCGGGCGAGGGCAGCCTCGACCGCCACTACGGGGGCGCCAAGCCCGCGCAATTCCTGCGCGGCCACTTTTATGCGCGACTCGTTGGCCGCGATGACTAAATCATAGCCGCGCGCGGCGGCAATGCGGGCAAGCGCAAAGCCTATTCCGGTAGACGCGCCCGTGACCACCAAGCGGGCGACTGCCATCTGACATTTAGCTCTCTCCTCAGGGCTTGAGCACGACCTTGATGCAGCCGTCACGCTTGTCGCGGAAGGTCTTGTAGAGCTCCGGGCCTTCTTCCAGCGAGGCGTGATGCGTGATGACGAAGGACGGATCGATCTCCCCCTTCTCGATACGCTCGAGCAGCACAGGCAGATAATGTTGTACGGGTGTTTGGGCCATCCGGAATTTCAGGCCGCGATTGATGGCCGAACCCATGGGCACGTTGTCGAGAAAGCCGCCATAGACGCCGACAACGGACACTGTGCCGAAGTTGCGACAGCAATGAATCGCCTGGCGAAGGACATGGGGGCGGTCTGTTCCCATGAACAGTGCGGTCTTCACTCTGTCCAGCATCGAATCCACGCTGGCCATCGCTTCCGCTTCCGTCCCGACGGCGTCGATACATGCGTCCGCGCCGCGGCCATGGGTCAGTTCCATGATGCGGTCGTAGATGTCTTCGTCCATGAAATCGAGCGTAAGTGCACCGCCGGCGCGGGCGAGCGCGAGGCGCTCCGGCACCGTGTCTATCGCAATCACCCGTTCGGCACCGAGCAGGAAGGCCGAGCGGATAGCCATCTGTCCGACAGGGCCACAGCCCCAGATGGCTATCGTATCGCCGGGCTGAATATCGCAAAATTCGGCCGCCATGTAGCCGGTCGGGAAGATGTCGGAGAGGAACAGCGCCTGATCGTCAGTGAGGGTGTCGGGCACCTTGATCGGGCCGACATCAGCATAGGGCACGCGCAGATATTCGGCCTGCCCTCCGGCATATCCCCCCAGAAGATGCGAATAGCCGAACAGGCCCGCGGGCGAATTGCCCCAGAGCTTCGCCGCCTTCTCCCGGTCGGGATTGGTGCGCTCACAGCCTGAAAAATAGCCGCGCTTGCAGAAGAAGCATTCGCCACAGGAAATAGTGAAGGGCACCACCACGCGGTCACCCACCTTCAATTTGCTGTTGCGCGCCCCCACCTCGACGACTTCGCCCATAGTCTCATGGCCGACGACGTCGCCCGCCTGCATCCCCGGGATGACGCCGTCGTACATGTGCAGGTCGGATCCACAAATGGCACAGGACGTGACGCGAATAATGGCGTCTCGGCCATCCTCGATCTGCGGGTCTGGCACGCTCTCGCAGCGGATGTCGCCCTTGCCGTGCCAAGTCAGCGCTTTCATCGGCGATCCTCAATTAAGATTTTGAAGTGGGTCACCCTTAGTGAATGCGCGGCGGGAATGCATGTTCCAGAGCAAATCGTATGAAGAGATGCTTCGTTCACAAGCGGCGTTGCAGCGATCAGCGAAAGCTTTGACTAAACTTCGGTGAGACTATGATCATGTGAGCGTTTGTGGGGCGTTAGTGCTTTTGAGACTATTAACCGGCAAACGTCCCAGACGATGGCACCCACGTCCACATGCAACGCGACGTTCAGGGAGCCATGACATGCTGATCCGCGATGAGACTGCCGTTGACATCCGGGCTATCAGCGGGCTTGTCACCGAAGCGATGCAGATGCTGGCGCGATCCATTGGAACCGAGGCAGGCATCGTGGAGGCGCTGCGGGCAACCGCGCGCTTGCCCTCTCGCTTGTTGCCGAGGAGGACGGCGAAGTAATCGGCTATCTGGCGGTCTCGCCGGCGCGGCTCGGGAAGCAGGGCGGCTGGGCTCTGATCGGCCCGCTTGTCGTTTTGCCGTCAAGGCATCGCCAAGGTATCGGTGAGGGCCTGATGGCAGAGGCCCTGCGCCGATTGCGGGCGACCAGCCGGGGCGCGGCGCTGGTGGGTGACCCCGCCTGTTATGGCCGGTTCGGCGTCCGGGCATTCCCCGGCCTCGGCGTGACCGGCTGTCCCCCGAAGTGGTTCAGGCTCTGCCGTTCGACGGCACGGAGCCTCGCGGAGAGTTGATCCATCACCCGGCATTCGGTCTGAACCAGCAGGGGTAGCAGGCGGTCAGGCTGCATATTCACGAGGTCCAGCCCGAGCGCTCGTCGAGCTGGTCGTTTCAGATTTCCGGCAGACCGCCCAGAAAACTAGGCGCAGCCTAACCATGAGAGTCCTGGTCAGTCCTTCGCATGATCCGTGGGATTTTGCGACGATGAGCCTCGAACACGAAGCGCTCAGCGCGATCTGCGCGGCGGTTACTTGGCCACACCATTGAGATAGAACCCCATTCGGTGTCGTGATAAGCGAGGAATTCGGGCGCGGCCGCGCACCAGCGGCAACGCGGGCGGGCGTCCGGACCAGAGATCGTCGCGCTCATCACTCAGCCTTTCAGAAAGGCGAGCCGTTCGTCGGTACGGCCCGGTATGATGCGGAGGATTTCAGCGCTGACGATCCCCTGGGCGACGAAGGGGTCATCCTGCACACGAGCCTCGATCTCTTCAGGAGACGCATTGTGCGCGAGGATCGCACCGCCTGCGCTCGGCTGAAGGCTGCCGGTTAGGAGGAAAACGCCATCGTCGAAGCCGCGTTTGATCCAAGCGTTGTGCCCGTCCATGAATAGGGGCGCTTTGGTCTTGTCAGCAAAGCGAAGGGTGATGATGAACATGGTCTCTCCATCAGGCAGGTTGGCGGACATTGGGGGTTGAACCGACCGGGCACTGGGCGAGCAGCCACGCCTCCATGTCCGCGACTTCGCGGCGGATAAACTCTTCGTCCCGGAAGGCGGTGGCGAGCGCCGCGACGCCCTGGCTGCCCATCAGAACGTGGAGGGCCAGCGCATCGGCATCCGCTTCGCGCCCGAGCCTGGTGAACTGCCGGCGGAGCCAGTCGCGGAACAGGGTGAACAGACCGGTCGCGTCGTCCTTCGCCAGGTGATCCAGCTTCGCCAACTCGCTGCAAAGCGTGCCGACCGGGCAGCCATGGGCCATGATCTTGGCCCGGTTCGCGATGAGAATGTGGACAAAGTTGCGGATGCAGTCTGTCGGGGGAGCAGCATCCTGCTCCCAGGCCTCCAGCATGGCGCGGGTATTTGCCATGCGCTGTGCGATCACCGCGTCGAGAATCTCGTCCTTGGTCTTGAAGTGGTAGTAGAAATTGCCGCGCGAGAGGCCCACGTCCTTGGCGATAGCCGCAAACGACGTCGCTTCGAAGCCACGCTCGTAGAAGAGCCGGTCGGCGGCATCCACGATCTGCCGGCGGGTTTCGCTGGCGCCCATATCTTGCCTCCACAATCATGGCGCGGAAGGCAAAAGCCGTGAACTACGCCGTAGGACATTTGACCTATAAACTCTTAGGACAAACGTCCTACGCGGTCAATAGTGGCGGATGGAACATTCGGGCGGCGTTACGACCGGCGAGGTGGGAAAGCGGAGGAAAACGGTGGCGACCGGCGGCAATCGTTCGCTGGATTGGCGAATTTAGCCAAGGTCGCGGAGAGGGGGGCCGCCGTATCCGGATCCAGTTCAGCCCAACCATTCAAATTAGGTAAATATAACAAATAATCGTATCGATCACCTATCCGGCTTGGTCCATTGCGATCCAGTACAATCCAAGTTACAATGTAGTATCGATTGTAGTTTGCTATGAAAGCAAATGATCGACATCCTGAGAGGGCTCTGTCTGCGGCACGGGTGCGCTCCCGTAAAATGTTGTCATTGGCAGCGAATGCGGACTACGCTGCCGGCGCGGAGCGCTGACGTGATCTGCATCATCGGCGGCGAAGTTTAAGGCCATGCGCGGTGCGTCTCGCTCCGCTGCCAGAACTGGCGACGGTGAGGCGCGGTTGCTCGCGGTGTGGGTCTAGCTCGATCCCGGCATTCGATTGGGTACTGGATGA
Source organism: Chelatococcus sp. HY11 (assembly GCF_018398335.1). Classification (NCBI taxonomy): domain Bacteria; kingdom Pseudomonadati; phylum Pseudomonadota; class Alphaproteobacteria; order Hyphomicrobiales; family Chelatococcaceae; genus Chelatococcus; species Chelatococcus sp. HY11. The sequence continues at coordinate 3,589,476 of NZ_JAHBRX010000001.1, read as the reverse complement.
CCTCGTGGGGCAAGGGCATGCGTAGGGTCATGTGACGATCTTCAGCGCCGCTCGGACCGAGCAAGAGCCGTCGTGCGTTCCGCCGATGACTTTGGCCTGCCCGTCGCGGTATGCCGACGTGGCGGACGCCAGACAAGGTTTCGTGATCCGATTGAATTTAGAGAAGCGGCGATGCGGGGCTGCACCACATCGCCGACATAGGCATGTTCTTTACTGACCGGCGACTGCAGCCATCGCCGCTCGTGCCTGCTCGACCACATTCGCGCCGATCTTCTCGCTGTATTCTTTCACGACAGGCGCGACGCGCTGGCGCATGGCTGCGAGGGCTTCGGGCGTGGGTTGGGTAATCTTGAACCCCTTTGCCACGAGTTCCTTCTCCAGATCCTCCGCAGACTTGCGAGAAATTTCACGCTGGAAGGCTGCCGATTCCTTCGCGGCGTCCATGACGATCGCCTTATCCGCGTCCGAGAGGCTTTCGAACCATTTCTTGCTCGCGAGAAGAACAAACGGCGTGTAGACGTGGCCCGTCTTGGCCAGATGCTTCTGCACCTCGTAAAACCTTGCGGTGTAGATCAGAGCGTACGGGGTCTCCTGCGCATCGACGGCGCCATTTTCGAGGGCGCTGTAGAGCTCAGGCCAGGGTAGCGGTGTCGGATTGGTACCCAGGGCCTTCCAGGTCGCGATGAACAACGGGTTGGGTATGACGCGGATGTTGATCCCCGCCATATCCTCGACCTTGTTGACGGGACGGGCCTTGGTGGTCATGTGACGGAAGCCGTTGTCCCACCACGCCAGCCCAACTATGCCGGTCTTTTCCTTCAGCTGCGAGAACAGCTGCTCACCGACCGCGCCGTCCATCACGGCATCCACGGCGGCGAAGTCCTTGTAGAAGAACGGAAGGTCGTAGATCATGAACTGCGGAACAACGCCGACCAGGTTGGGCGTCGGGCCGACCATGATGTCGATGAAGCCGGCTTGAACCGACGCCTGCATCTCGGGCTCGCTGCCGAGCACGCCGTTGCCGAACGTATCGATCTTGATGCGACCGCCGCTCCTCTCTTTTACCAGGTTCGCAAAGTGGCGCGAAGCCTGCCCCACCGGATGGTCTTCCGTGGGCACGTAGCCAAGGCGGGCATTCTGGGCCATCGCCGGAGCAGCAGCCAGAAGGCCTCCGACAAATGCCGCCGTCAGAAGCAAGAGTTTCATTGAGTTCCCCTCCCAAGGATCGTTCACGCAACTAGGATGTGCGGATTGTCTACAGACGCGAACAAGTCCGGTATTACGTGTATTGTGGCCCTACTTTAAACCAGACGAGAATGTCCACATTATGGGCGAATTGTCCAAAATGATATGATGGCAGACTACTCCCGATTGTCAACGCTTCTCGCCACGCTCCAGAGTACGGCGACGAGATGGCTGGCGTTGGGTTGACGCCTTGACCGCCGTGGCGGTGGAAGGCGCGCGGACCCTGGCCTGCCGGTAGGGGCTAGGGCACGGGCGTAATCGCCGCTCCGCTTTGGAACCAGGCGATCAAGTTCCGCGCGAGGAGATCGGCCATCGCGGTGCGCGTCGCGACCGACGCGGATCCGATGTGCGGAAGGATCGTCAGATTCTCGAGCGCCAGCATGTCATCCGTGACATTGGGCTCATCCGCGATGACATCCAGACCGGCCGCCGCAATGGTTCCTGTCCGGAGGGCGCCGACCAATGCATCCTCGTCCACCACAGTTCCGCGGCCGACATTGATGAACACGCCCTCCGGTCCAAGGGCGGACAGCACGTCGGCATTCACGGTCTTTGCGGTCGAAGCGTCTCCGGGAACGATGGCGATGAGCACGTCGACTGCATACGCAAGTTCGAGCAGCGAGGGAAAGTAGTCGTACGCGACTTCGTTAGCCGGGCGCCGGCTGTAGTAGGCGACAGGAAGCCCGAAAGCTTCGATCCGCCGGGCGATGCAGCGCCCGATCCGACCCAATCCGTAAATACCGATCCTCCGGTTTCGCAGCGTGTTTCGGCTAAGCGGGTAGTCCGACGTCTTCCAGCGGCCTTCGCGGACGAAGGCTTGCGCCTTTGGTATCTCGCGCACGACGCTGACAAGGAGCCCCACTGTGAGATCGGCGACCTCCTCGTTCAGGACGTCAGAGGTGTTGGTCACGATGATGTTCTTGCTGCGCGCATAGGCAGCATCCACTGCGTCGTATCCGACGCCATAGCTGGCGATGATCTCCAGGTTGGGAAGGGCGTCAATGAACTGACTGTCGATTCTGGTACGGCAGGCCACCCCACGAATTGAAGCCCGTACCTCCTGGGGCAGACGGGCGTGAATGTCGCAGTCGGGAGTCTCGACTAGGTTGAACTGCGTGCCGAGCATGTGCCGTGCATGCTCGTGCATCCAGCCTGGTATCAGCACGGTAGCGGCGGGGTTCGACAATGGCTTTCCTCCCTTCGGCATGTCACTGCCGGTGCGAATTCCCACGAGCTGATCAGCGCAGCCCTAAAGCCATCAACAGATTGTCCACAATATAGGCAATATGACCATATCCATGGTAAGATTGGAACGCTCCTTGTCAATGGCCATAGCAGCGGGCGCGCGAAACGCGCCGCTTGACATTTGCAGAGCTCCGATTAATGTTTGGGCAATATGTCCACAATATGGACCAAGGTGACGAGAGCGTCACATTCTGCATGGCTCCTCAAAACGTGCCGAGTGCCACCCGTTGGCTGCGGCGGTGCATTGGGGGTGGGGACATCGAGGAGAGCGGCAGCGTGAATACTCGCAGCGTGAATACTATAACTTATCTTACAAACATTAGTTTCGGGCTTGGGGCGGCCGAGTCGTTGGCGGAAATTTTGCGCGAACTCGGAGTGTCGAACCCGCTGGTCATCAGCGATCCCGGGGTCCGGGCCGCTGGCCTGCTTCAGCGCCGTGCTTTCGCGTTTCTGAGCACCGCGCCGACCTTCCTGGACGTCCCCTCCAACCCGACCGAGAGCGCTGTTGCGGCCGGTCTGGCGCTATACAGACAAAGCGGTTGCGACGGGGTGGTGGCGATTGGCGGGGGCTCTCCGATTGATCTCGCCAAGGGTGTTGCACTGCTCGCCACGCACGACGGCGAACTTGAGCGCTATGCGGCGATCCTGGGCGGCGTGGCGCGCATCACAGGCGCGGTCGCGCCGCTCGTGGCTGTCCCGACAACGGCGGGTACGGGATCCGAGGTGGGGCGCGCCGCATTGATCACGCTGAATGATGGCCGGAAGCTGGGGTTCATCAGCCCCCATCTGATCCCTCGCAGGGCGGTCTGTGACCCGGAGTTGACGATGGGGCTTCCTCCGGCATTGACGGCCTCGACAGGACTCGACGCGCTGTCCCATTGCATCGAGACCTACCTTTCTCCCCGCTACAATCCGCCTGCCGAGGCAATTGCCGTCGACGGCTTCAAACGCATCTGGAAGGCATTGCCCGTCGCCTACGCCGATGGCTCGAACGCGCAGGCGCGGAGCGATCTCATGATGGGTGCCCTCGAAGGCGGCATGACGTTCCAGAAAGGGCTAGGGGCCGTCCATGCACTCAGCCACGCCCTGGGTGGTCTGAAGGAGGCGCGACTCCATCATGGGACGCTCAACGCCATCCTGATGCCGCCCGTCCTCCGGTGGAATGTGAAAGTCGAGGCCGCGGCTGAAAAAGTAAGCTACCTCGAGAGCCTGGCGGGACTTGAACAGATAACACTCGCAGACGCGCTGGACGAGTTGAACCGCCGTCTGGGCATCACGCCGAGATTGTCCGAATTGGGTGTGCCCCGGCATGTCATCGATTGGGTATGTGAGCGGGCCCTCGCAGATCACAGCCACCCCACCAACCCACGCCCGCTGACGAAGGAAGACTACGCCTCGATACTTGAGTCCGTCTTCTAGCGCGCATCCGTCTCAGATGGAATCGTCCGACACTATCTAAGACGGTAAATTTGCTCGTCAATTTTCGAGCGGAGCAAGTCCGCAACAGACGGACTTGCTCTACGGGCAATCGACATTCAAGTATGCCCAAGAGATAGCACCGTCATCACCGGGCTTGTCCCAAGATCGGATTTATCCGATCTCGGCTACTAGCCTGGAACTCGGCAACAGCCGAGTTCCAGTGATCCCGATAGGAAGGGCGCCTCCATAAATCGGGATGGCCGGGACGAGCCCGGCCATGACAGCTGAGAACGCTGAATGTCGATTAAACCTAGGCCGGAACGCCCTCAGACAGGAAGCGGGGAGGCAAGTCCTTGAGACCGATTGTAATCGTAACGGGCGCAAGCCACGGCATCGGCGCCGAAACGGCTCGGCTGTTCGCCGCTGACGGCTACGATGTCTGCATAAACTATCTCTCCGACACCGCGGCTGCATCGACAGTCGCGGAAGACTGCAAGGCCGCAGGCGCCCGCGCCATCGCGGTGCAGGGAGACGTCGGGAAGATCGAGGACATCCAGGCGCTCTTCAGCGTATGCGACGATGCGCTGGGACGGGTGACCTGCGTGATCAACAACGCGGGGATCATCGGCAATGCCAGCCGAATAGAGGATCTGCAGCCTGCCACTCTGGAGAGAACCTTCAGGGTGAACGTATTCGGCGTGATGTATTGTATCCAGGAGGCCGCGAAACGCATGTCGACCCGTCGGGGCGGACAGGGCGGGACGATCGTGAACATGTCGTCCCTTGCGGCCTACCTCGGTAGCCCCAACGAATACGTCCACTATGCCGCGAGCAAGGGAGCCGTCGAAACCATCACCTTCGGTGCGGGCAAAGAGTTGGCACCGGAGGGCATTCGCGTGAACGCCATACGTGTCGGGACCACCAACACGCGGATACACACCCAAGGCGGAAACCCCGAGCGGCCCGCCAGGATCGCGGCGGCAACCCCCATGGGGCGCATCGCAGAGCCCGAAGACATCGCGCGCGCGGCCCTGTGGCTTGCGTCTCCTGGCTCCGGGTTCATAACAGGCACGCTGATCACGGTGTCCGGGGGGCTCTGACGCCCCAGGCGTATGTCACAGGGAGTGCCAGGTTCCCTGGCACACTTGCCGAGAGCGGTTGCCATCCTCATTCCCGGACCTACCGAACCTTCCGCCCGCGGCGATGGACGCGGTTTCGCGCCCATTGAATTGCGGATCTCCAGGTCGGCTGTTCAATCTGCCGCCCGGATCGAGGAACGCCGCGCTGGCCGCGTGAGCCCTGAAGTCTCAACGCATGCCAACGCGGTCGCCCTCCCCCAAAACCGGACACTTCTTTGTCTGGCTAACGAATGTGGGCGGCAAGGCCGCCTCACCGAGCGCCCCCGCCGACCAGCACGCGCATTGCACCTGGCCCGGCGGTTGCATGTCTTATCGCACCAGGCGCTCCGCTGCCGGGCTTCGTCGAGGCCCGGTGTCGCGTGGGTGAAGAAGCCGCTGTCGCATGTCGAACGCCGACGGTTTGAGCTCAGTGCAGCCAAGAGGCTGGCACGGTCACCAGCGCCGGGAATAGAACCAGCAGCACAATGAGTATCATCTGCGCCAGGAGGTAGGGCATGGCCCCCTTGGTAGCGGCCTCCATGGAAACCCCGCTGATTCCACACACAGTGTTGAGCACGGTTCCGACAGGAGGCGTGATAAGGCCGACCGCGTTGACCATCATGAAGATGACCCCGAAATAAACCGGGTCGATCCCCGCCGCCTTGACGATTGGAACGAGGATCGGCACCAGAATTGTGATGCAGGGTGCGAAATCGAGCGCCGTGCCGACGACGAAGACGGCCACGACGATCATGCCCATCAGCAGGATCGGCGAGTCCATGAACGGCTGAAGGAGACTGACCAGCTGGGCGGGCATATTGGAGATCGTCAGCATGAAGCCGGAGATCATGGAGGCCGCGACCAAAAGCATGATCACTGCCGTCAGACGCCCGGCGCCCAGCAGCGCGTCATAGAGTAGCCGCGGTGTCAGCTCTCGATAAATAAACACCCCCACGAACAGGGCATAGAAGGCGGCAACGACGCCGGCCTCCGTGGGCGTGAAGATGCCGAACCGCAATCCGCCCAGGATGATCGCCGGCATCATCAGCGCCCAACCGGCGGTCCTGATTGTTTTCGGGATGTCCCTGCGCGGAAGTTTCAGGTGGACCGACGCCGTTTCCTTTTTGGAGAGGAACCACCAGGCGATCATGAGGCTCACCCCCATCAAAAGCCCTGGCACGATTCCGGCAAAGAACAGGCCGACGATGGAGATATTCGCGGTGACGCCCAGGAGGATGAACCCGACGGACGGCGGGATGACAGGCGCGATAATGCCCGTCGCCGCCATCAGTCCGGAAGCTCGACCCATGTGATAGCCCGCATCCCGCATAAGGGGGACCAGCATGACGGCGAGCGTCGCCGTATCCGCGATCGCCGACCCGGAGACGCTGGCGAGCACCAGGCCCGTGCCGATGACCACGTAACCGAGGCCGCCACGTATATGACCGACGAGCGCCAAGGCCACGTTCACGATCCGGCGGGAGAGGCCGCCTGCGTTCATGAGCTCGCCAGCAATCAGAAAGAACGGGATCGCCATCAGCGGATAGCTGTCTGCGCCATTGACCAGCCGCTGTGCCAGGATCTGCGCATCCAGATTGCCCATCAGCAGCATCATCGCAATGCCGGAGACCATCAGGGCGAAGGCGATGGGGACCCCGATGCCCATCGCACCGAGGAGAGACGCGATGAAGACCAATCCGCTCACGGTGCTCCCTCCGTCTTGAGCGCCGCAGGCACGACCGGAACCGGCTCAACGTGTTGTTCGCCCGACCAAGGGGCCGGCAGGATGCCGCGCAGCGAGCGCCACAGATCGATAAGGAGAACCAGAGCCATCAGGATGGCGGCGGCGAGCCCCGCGGCGTAGATGGCGCCGACGGGAATTCCCGACAGTGCCTGGACGTTGCCCCACTCGATGAGGGTGAGCGACCAGCTGCCCTTTGCCAGGAGCCAGCAGCACCAAAGCATCAGGCCGTATGAAGCAAGAAAGCAGACGAATCGCGCCCTGCGTGGCAACCGGACGACCAATGAGTCGACGCCGAGATGCGCGCCCTTGGCCAGGGCCACCACGGATCCCAGAAAGATGACCCAGACGAGGACTACACGGGAGACTTCGACAGCAAACGGAATGCCTGAGCTGAAACCGTAGCGCAGCACGACATTTGTAAAGATCAAGAGGCTGATGACGGCCATGCCGACGACGACGAGGACGTCAAAGACCTTAAAAAGCCACCGCAACGGTTCGGGCATAGTTCCCCCCAGAAGGTTGTGCGCTCAAGCGACGTCCTCGCCGCACTCTGACGAGGCTACGGAGAAGGCGAGCATGGCGCTCCAGCATGCCGGTCGGGCCGGAAACGCCCTGTCGTGTGATCAAGCCCTGTGCTGCTACTCCGGTCGAACGGCGCGCAGGAGCAAAAGCGACGTTCCCTCCAACCACCACGACAGGAGGTTTCAAGCCTTGCTTCCGGCGTCAGACGCCTTCCACCACAGTCAGATGTGCCTTGGCGTACTTGACGCGTGCCTCGATCGCCTTCCGATACTCAGGGGAGTTGTAGCAGGCGAGGGCAGTCTCGTAGTCCTTGAACTCGATCACAACCACACGGTTCGCGTCCGGCCCTTCCATGACCTGGTGTTTTCCGGCGCGAACGACAAAAGTCGCGCCGTATTTGTCGAAAGCGGCCTTGTTCAAGGCGATGTATTCTTTGTAGCCCTCTTGGTCTGCAATATCGACCATTGCAACCCAGTACCCTTTTTTTGTCATTGCTTATCCTCCCAGCAGCAATTCCCGCGCCCTCTCGCCGAAGGGCGGACTGCCCGATGCGTTCACTTTCGGTGCAGGTGAGCTTGTCGTTGACCCTCCCCGATCATACGACTAGAACCGGAATTCCGGAATACTGACTACAATATGGACAGTTTGCCCACGAACGTGTAGTACCGCCATGTTCCGTTGTCAAGCTTGCAGGGAGTTATGCCATGAGCCTGAGTGACCTCCAGGACGAAGCAGATGTCAGGGCTCCCAATCCCGTGCAGGGAGCGGCTTCGTTCTCAAAGTTCATGACGGTGCTCCAGATCATCGCGGATTCCCCCGGGACACTGGACATTGCCCAACTGACCAAGCGTGCGCGTTTCCCGCGCGGGACGGTCTACCGACTCGTGTCGGCGCTGATCGCCGAGGGCCTCATCACGCAGTCCGGGGAGAGCGGAACGTTTCGCCTTGGGCCGCGCCTTCTCCAGCTCGCTGCCAAGACCTGGGAGGATTCCGACCTGCGAACGATCGCGAGGGACTTTCTGGTATCGCTCCGCGACGCAACGGATGAGGCCGTGCACCTTGCGGTGCCCAGCAACAACCAGATGGTCTACATAGACAAGTTGGTCGGCTCCAGCACAGTTCAGATGAAGACGAGCATTGGCGGCCAGGTTGAACTTCACTCCACATCCGTGGGCAAGGCGTGGCTGTCTGGCCTACCGGACGAGCGGTTGCTGGAAGTCATCAAAGGGTTGGAGTTAAAGCGCCACACCGCCATGACGCTAACGACGCCGGAGGCGCTGCTCGCGGAACTGAAGCGGACGCGCGAGCAGGGGTTTGCATTTGATGACGAGGAGAACGAGCCGGATATTCGTTGTCTCGGCAGCCCGATCTTCAATCGTCAGCGGGAACCAGTCGGAGCGATAAGCGTCAGTATGCCCGTATACCGGCACGACGCGCGACGTCACGAACTCTGCGCCAGGCTGGTGCGTCAAACGGCGAAACGGATCACTGCCGAATTATCCAGGATTCTGTAACGCCGTCGTTGGGGAGGGCATCGAAAGACAGTTGTGCTCGTGCCCGATGACCTCGGGGGCGCGGGCAGCTTGGCTGCCGCTGGATCTAGATCATTTGACTTGAGGCCCTACCTTCCTCTGGTTTAAGGGAGAGTGCTGGGTTCCATTTCTGACCTCACGCGGCTTGTTTTCCGGTGTAGATTTCATAGCGAGCTCGGCCGGTGGCATGTTGCCGAGCTCCGAGGCTACTCTGTATGGTTGTAGTCTTCCTTTCACGAGGTGATGACGCTGCGGGCCTTAGTCAAAGTCGATGACTTGGCAGACTTTGACTGAGGCAGGGCCCAGAACGGCAGCTCAACGGGAACACCCCATAACCGGACCGTCCGGCGGAGCCCCCGTGCAGCAAAATTTGCCTAGTCAGTTTCGCGCGCCCATCTCCGTCATTCCGGCGAGCGTTTGCGGTGCAGGTCAGCGTTGCGTCCACGCTCCACTTGTTCGTCAGTCCAATCGTCCGCCCATCGAATCCTGCCATGCTCGATGACGTAGTGGGAACGGCAGGGGAGTGACCAACTTCCTATCGAGGGACTTACGGAAACGTTCCTTCCGTTGCAGATAAATTTCCAATCGTTCGGCGAGAGCGGTGTCACGACCCTGCGCCCCGCACCCGCATGCGCAGAGGTGCAACATGGTTGTGTAGGCAGCGGCACCCGATGGGGACGGCACATCTTCATCCGCGCTTAACGGTCCACGGCATAGCGGAACACGCGGCCGATGGTGGAGCGCAGCCTCTGGGCGCTTCACACTGCCCACGCACTTCAACGCGCCGCAAGGTCTCAAGAATTTCGGGAGCCGCGATCTCGCGGACCGGACGCCGGCAGATTGCAGCGTCCGAGATTGTCCAAATAGGAATGTGGCGTGAAATGGCCGACGACCATTTCATCGCTCTAAATTATTTAATTAAATTAACTACTTATAGAGACGCTTGGCGGTGCGGGGGGTATCGTTCGATCTGCACCGGGGCGAGGTTCTGGCGCTGGTGGGCGAATCCGGTTGCGGGATCTTCATCTCGCATGATCTGGGCGTGGTGTCGCGCATCGCCCACCGGGTGGCGGTCATGTATGCGGGCGAGCTGGTGGAAAGCGGCCCCTGCGAACGCGTGCTGCAGGCGCCCGCGCATCCCTATACCCGGGGCCTGCTGGCCTCGGTGCCCGCGGCCGATATGGCGCCCAAGACCCCGTTGCAGGCGATCCCCGGCACGGTGCCGGATATGGCTCGCCTGCCGCCCGGCTGCGCGTTTCGCAACCGCTGCGCGCAGGCATACGATGCCTGCCAGACGCCGCCGCCCCTCGAACCCCACACGCCCGGCCGTGCAGCGCGCTGTTGGCTTGCGGCACAGGAGAGCAGGATCTGATGGCGGCCAAGGCTGACTTTATCTGGATGGACGGCGAAATGCTTGCCTGGGCGGATGCCCGGCTGCATGTGACCTCCGAAGCTGTCCTGCGCGGCGGTAGCGTGTTCGAGGGGCTGCGCGGCTATCCCGATGCGTCAGGCCGCCTGAACCTGTTCCGCGTGCCCGAACATCTGCTGCGGCTCCGCCAGTCGGCGCGCTTCATGCGTCTTCCGATTGCGTGGTCGGACGACCAGCTGACCCGCGCGATGTGTGATCTGGTTCGGGTCAACGGGTTTGACCAGACCATCCATCTGCGCGCCACCGCCTATTTCGGTGAGGGGCTGGGCTATGGCTGGCGGCCCGAAGATATTGCCTCGGGCCTGTTCATCTTTGCGCTGCCGAACCCGCGCCGGGCCGGCGCCGCGACTGGCATCCGCAGCGGCATCAGCAGCTGGCGGCGCAGCCCCGACAATGCGGCGCCATCGCGCATCAAGGCCTCGGCCAACTACCACAATTCGCGGTTGGCCCAGGTCGAGGCGCAGCTGCGCGGGCATGACGTGCCCATCATGCTGAACCAGCAGGGAAATGTCGCCGAAAGCCCCAGCTCTTGCGTGTTCATGGTGCGCGAAGGTGTGCTGATCACCCCGCCGGTGACCGAGGACATTCTGGAAAGCATCACCCGCGACACGGTCATGCGGCTGGCACGCGAGCGGCTGGGGGTCATGGTGCAGGAACGCTCCGTGGGCCGCAGCGAGGTGTATATCTGCGACGAACTGTTCCTGTGCGGCACCGGGCACGAGATCCTGCCGGTGGCCGAGATCGACGGCTATGCGGTCGGCGACGGCAGCCCCGGCCCGCTGACCCGCCGCCTGCAGGCGCTGTACGACGACTGCGTGTCGGGCCGGCTGCCGGATTATGTGCATTGGCTGACGCCGGTGGCCAGCTGACCACGGGTCAGGCGGGCAGTGCGGCCAGCCGGTGAAAGCCGCGGTCCATGTACAGCAGCGGGACATCCGCGCCCTCAGTGAGCGTCACCTCGCGCACCGCGCCCAGGATGATGGCATGCGAATGCCACGGGACGATCTGCGCCACCGCGCAGTCGAATACCGCCAGTGCGCCCTCGGGCACCGGCGCACCGCCGCCAAGGCGTTGCCAGCTGCCGGTGCTGAACCGTTCGTCCCGGCGGTCCGGCGCGCTGAACTGCCCGACCAGAGGCAGCGCCGCATGGCCCAGGACGCTGACGCAGAACACCCCAAACCGTTCGATCACCGGCCAGGCCGAGGCACTGCGGTTCACGCAGACCAGCAGGGTGGGCGGCTCGGCGCTGACCGAGCTGACCGCTGTGGCGACTAGTCCGGCATCCTGCCTGTTCTCGCTGGTAGTGACCAGACAGACCGCGCCCGCCAGCCGCCGCATGCCCAGCCGAAAGGCGTCACTCGCCATCTGCGGCTTCGCCGGGCCGGTCATGCCCCGGCCAGCCGGCCGACGGGGGTAGCCGGAAGGCCAAGGTTCCCGCGCAGCGTATCCGCCGCATAGGCGCTGCGTGTCAGGCCCCGGCGCCGCAGGACCGGCACCACTTGATCCACGAAATCCGCCACATCCACCGGAGATTTGGCCGGCAACAGGTTGAATCCGTCCGCAGCGCCCTGCGTGAACCAGACCTCCATCGCATCAGCTACCTGTTCGGGTGTGCCGACCACAACATTGTGTGAATTTCCGATCGACGTGCGTCGGAACAGGTCTCGGATGCTCCATCCATTGTCGCGCGCGATCCGAACCATCATCTCGCCGCGACTGACCACGGCGATGTCCTGACGCAGGTCAGGAACCGGGCCATTCAGATCATGGCCAGACAGGTCACCAAAGAACCGGTACAGCTTTTCAAGCCCGACGATATCGTCGATCTGGTCCTGCATGTCGCGGAACTTGGCTTGCGCCTCGGCCTCGGTGCCGCCCAGCACAGGCAGGATGCCGGGCAGGATCATCACTGCAGCGGGGTCGCGCCCATGTTTGGCGATCCGGCTCTTCATCGCGGCATAGAAAGCCTGCGCATCAGCCAGCCTGTGCTGCACCGAATAGACGACCTCGGCAAAGGCTGCGGCGAAATCCATGCCGCCTTCGGACGCGCCGGCCTGAAAGATCACTGGCCGACCCTGCGGGGTAGGCGGCTGGTTCAGCGGCCCACGCACCTTGAAGAACTGGCCCTTGTGGTCCAAACGGTGCATCCCTGCCGGTTCGACAAAGACCCCCCGGCTGCGGTCATGCACAAAGGCATCGGCATCCCAGCTGTTCCACAGGCCAAAGCAAACCTCCAGTGCCTCGCGCGCGCGTTCATAGCGAAGCTCCTTGGCCAGGATCCGGTCTTCACTGAAATTCTGCGCCTCGTCATCGCGCGAGGAGGTAACCACATTCCACCCCGCCCGCCCCCCGCTCAAATGGTCAAGCGAGCCGAAGACGCGCGCCAGCTGATAGGGTTGGTGGAAGGTGGTCGAGGCCGTGGCCACCAGACCCACATGCGACGAAGAGGTGCTTAGCGCGGACAGCAGGGTCAGCGGCTCGAACTCGGCGCCCACGGGCGTGCGGCCAAATGCGCCCTTGGGCGTGTCGCTGACGGTGATCGCGTTTTGATCCGCCAGAAAACAGACATCTAGCAGGCCGCGTTCGGCAGTAGCCACCAGGTCGCGGTAAAAGGGCAGGCTGATCGCCCCGTCGGCCGGAACGCGCGGATCAAGCCAGGCACTGGGGTGATAGCCCAGCCCGCGCATCGACAGCCCGAGTTTCATGCTCCGGTGATCCGGCATCTTTCAACCTCCAGTTGCGGGTACGTCCAATGTCTGGTGCTGGCGGCGGTTGCCCACTGGCGCAGTTTGGATGGACAGAGCTTGCGTGCGCCCTGGTATCCAGTCAATCTTGATAAACATGATCAAGGTACGGAATGGTGGCCATGGTCGATGAATTCATCGATGCCGATGAGGCCGTAGCACTGCTGGGGGTCAAGCATGACACGCTTTATGCTTATGTCAGCCGCGGCCAGATCCGGTCGCGCCACAACCCCGGCGGCAACCGGCGCCGGCTGTACAGCCTTCGCGACATCACCGAGCTGAACCGCCGCAAAGAGATCGGGCGCAAACCGGTGGATGTGGCGGCCTCGGCGCTGAACCTTGGTTTTCCCGCGCTGACCAGTGCGATCAGCCAGGTCGAGAACGGCCGCCTGGTGTACCGAGGGCAGGATGCGGTGGAACTGGCGCAGCGGGCAACGCTGGAACAGGCGGCGGCGCTGCTGTGGCAATGTGACGTGCGGTTGTTCGACCGTCCGGCGCCGTTGATCGGACCGCCCGACCGCGCGGTGTATCCGGGTGCCACGATCGAAGAACGGCTTCGCCATGACCTGCCGCGTCTTGGCCCATCGGTGCCCATCTGGCAGCGCGAAGCCCACAGCCTGATCGGCACGGCCATCGACATGCTGCGCGGGGCCACCGCGCTGCTGACCGGCTGCCCGGCCGCCACCGCGCCAATCCACCTGCAACTGGCCCGCGCCTGGGACGTGCCACCGGAACAGGCCGATTTGCTGCGCAGGGCGCTGGTGCTGGCGGCCGATCACGAACTGTCGCCCGCCACGTTCTGCACGCGGGTCATCGCCTCGACCGGGGCCAGCCTCAGCGCCTGCATCTCGGGCGGGCTGGCCGCCTTTGGCGGGCCGCGGCACGGCGGTGAGATTGGCATGATCGAACAGCTGTTTGCCGAGGCAGCCGCCTCTGGCCATCCCGAGCGCGCGATCATCGACAGGCTGGCGCGGGGCGACCGGTTGCCGCGCTTTGGCCTGCAGATGCACGAACTGGGTGACCCGCGGGCGTTGCTGCTGTTGGCCGGACTACCGGCCGATCCGCTGCGCGATGCGCTGCTGCACACGATGGAGGCGGTGCTGGGCAAGCGGCCGGCTTTCACCTTTGCGCTGGTCGCGATGCGACATGCGCTGGGTCTGCCCGATGAGGCGGCGCAGATCCTGTTCCTGTGCGGCCGGCTGACAGGGTGGATCGCACATGTGCTGGAACAGAATGGCGACCAGAACCTGATCCGCCCCCGTGCCCGTTATTCCGGCGAGCCGCCGCCGGAGACCGGTGCTACCGCCTGACGTGCCGCAGCAGATCCGCGCGGTTCAGTCCCGCGATGCCCATCGCCGCCGCATCGCGCCCCGCACCGCCCACTCCCGGCTGCATCGCATGACCCAGCGCCAGCAGCGCCGCGGCCGTGGGAACGCCGACCCGCGCGACCCCGGCCAGCGCGACGAACGGCACCAGACCAAAGCCGAAATCCTCGGTATAGTACCGGTGGGTCAGGGCGTCGGGCGCACGAATGCGGGCATTGGCCTCGCCACCCGAAATGGCCGCGCGCAGGTCGGTGGCATCTGCATTGGCCGATGCGGTTCCGATCCGCTGCATCTCCGCCACTAGCGGTGGCAGATCATGGCCAAAGGCCGCGGCCACGCGGCGACGTTCACCGTCCAGCTTCGCCATCACCCGGGCCACCCCTGGCGTCATCGCATCGACGTAAAAGGTGAAATCGCCCTGCCGCGCCTCGACCCAGGCGGCCGCCATCACGCTGCCGGGCGGGTGAAGCACCATGTTCACATTGGCGAGACCCGTCGCCAGAACGTCGCCCGCGTCATGGCTGCCGGGAAAAAGAGCCAGTGCCGTGTGCAGGGCCTCATCGCCGCCCGGCAGCGCGGCAGCGCGCAGGAATTTGGCCCGGCCGGTTACTGTCACTTCATCGGGCAGGTACTTGCGCGCAACATAGGCCAGCGTGGCGAATTCGGCCACGCAGGGCGCGACACCCACCTGTGCCTTAAAAGCCGTCGCGAATTCCAGCGCGCCGCCGGTATGGCCAGGGTTCAGCACCACGGGCCGCGCCGCGTTCCAACCCGCCTGCGCCATGGCGCGCGCTATGCCGGAATGAGCGAATGTGGGCAGCGAAACGACGGCGGCCTCGGCCCAGCCGGCATGCGGCGCCATGGCGGTGTCGATCACCATGGCGCCGGTCCGCCCTTCGCCCAGCACGCCCTTATAGCCGATTCCGTTGGCGCGGAGTGGGGCCATCGTCGCCTCGGATCGCCCGACCAGCCGCACCTCATGGCCTGCCAGCGACAGTTCCACCGCCGAGGCCATGGCACCCGAACCTGACCCGATCACCAGTACGCGCATCTCAACCCCCCAGGCGGGCGCGCAAGTCACCCAGTTCGCGTGCGGCCTCTTCGACCGCGCCCACATGGAACCCCCGCGCCAGTTCGGCGCTGTGACGTGCCAGAGCGCGCTGGCCGGCGGCAGAATAGATGACCCGCCCGTCATCCCCGACCGACACGCCATCGGCCTCGTCAAAGCCGCGGTTCCAGGCGATGGCCTCGGCCTCAGTCAGCCCCGGCGGCAGGTCCAGCGTGACGCCAGCCTGCGAAACCTGCACCGGATAGCCACCCGGAAGCCCGCGCGGGCCCGGCACATGCGCCCGGCCCGACCACGCTCCGGCCAGCCCCAGCAGTACCGGTACCGCGCCACCGCCCGAAATGAGATTAAGGTCGCGGTAGGGCAGTTGCAGGTGTCCGGTTAGCGCTTCGGTATCGACGATCTCGACACCGCCCACCCATGCTCGCACCGGTGCGCCGGTCCGGGTGCCGGGCGTGCGGCGCCACTGGACCAGATGATGGTGGTGCCCCAGCACGCGCAGGCGCTGCCGCTGCTCAGGTGGCAGAAGTCCCGCGATCACCGAGGAATAGATCGAGACGTTGCCGACGCCGGTGGTGACCGGCAGCCCCGCGCGCGCCAGCAGGGGGTTCACCCCATCGGGATAGCAGGTGTTGACGAAATGTGCCCCCGGGACCGTCCGGGCGACCGCAGCCGCCGTCCGCGCCGACAGCACGGAGTGAAAGGCGATGGTGATCCCAAAGCCGCCCTCGGCCACCACGCGTGACCATTCGCTATCCAGCACATCGACCTTCCAGGGCGACTGCATCGAGGCCGATTGCACCACCACCCGCGGCTGCAGCCGGCCCAGCAGTGCATCCAGCCGGTCGGGGCTATCGAAATCGACACTGGCGCTGTCGAACCGGGCCGACCGGCCGTGCAGTGCTGCCCGCGAATTGCCCGCCAGTGCCAACCAGCCGCAACGGGCGGCATTACGTCCTCCGATCACCGTGCGCACCGGTGTATCGGCGGCCAGCGCCAGGTCGGCCACCATCACCTCGGCGAAATAGCCCGATCCCAGGATCAGGATGTCGCAGCCGGCGCGCTCTGCGGTATCGTTCATCTGGTGCTCTCCTTCAGCCGACACGGATCAGCCGGTCGGTGTTGGTGTGGTTCGACAGCAGTTCCGCTCCCGAAGCGGTCACGCACAGAAGATCCTTGTTCTGCATCCCGTAGCCAAAGCCCGTGCGGTAACAGAGCGGCTCGAACCCCAAGACCATGCCTTCCTCCAGGAGGGTATCCTGTCCCGGCCGGCCGATGGTGGGGGTCTCGCCAATATAGGGGTCTTCGTGCAGATGCAGGCCGATCCCATGTGCCACGAACGAGATCGGCGGCAGGTTCATCGTAGCCAGCCGGCCAATGAAATCCTGATATATGGCGAGACAGCTGGCCCCGGGGCGCACCTGATCAAGGATGCGCTGCTTGCAATCGGCCAGCAGCGACCAGATCTTTTCGGCCATGGGCGGTGGTTCCACGACATAGGCCGTGCGGCAGACGCCCGCCTGATAGCCCGCCTTGACCGCAAAGATCTCGACCCGGCAGATGTCGCCCTTCTGCAGGATGCGGGCGGTGGGGCCGACGTTGGGCAACTGGCTGCGTTCGCCCGTGGCCACGATCAGCAGTTTGAAATGCTCGGCGCCCAGTTCATAGACCCGACGGGTCAGGGCGGCTGCGATGTCCATTTCCGAACTGCCGGGGCCCACGGCGGCATATGCATCGGCAATCGCCCGGTCGGCAATGCGCGACAGCTCGCGCAGAAGCGCGATCTCGGCGGGGGTCTTGATCTGCCGCAGGCGGGCCAGCATAGCATCGATGGGTTCGAACCGGGCGGCTGGCATCAGACGGACCAGCCGGGCGAAATCGGCCGCCGGAAGGTAATCCAGCTCAATCCCGATCCGCGCAGAGCCCAGCCCCAGTGTGGTCAGTCGGTCGGCCAGCACGGCCATGGGATCGTCGCGGAACTCGGCCCAGACGGTCAGATGCTGGGCGGGGGCCTGACGGCGGATCGTCGACTCCTCCATATCCACGCCGAACAGCGACATGTCACCCGCCGCTGACAGGATCGCCATGGCGTGGCGGTGGCGTATCAGCGGCTGCGAAGGCACGACGAACCCGGTCAGATGGGCAAAGCCCTCGGGCGAGCAGGAGATATTGGCATCAAGCCCGGCGCTGCGCATCGCGGCGACCTGGCGGGTGATGATTTCCTCGCGCGGCGAGAGGGTGGCATGCAGCGTCATGGGAATGGTCCTTTGCGAAACGGTCACGACACGCGGTAGCGGTCGATCTTGGCCTCATCGACGGCGATGCCCATGCCCGGCGCGGTGGGTACGGTGATATGGCCGTCTACCAGCTCCAGCGGCGCAACCAGCAGGTCGTCCGAGTAGTAGATCCCGCCGATAGTGCCGGTCTGGAACTGGGCCGGGGTTGAAACGGGGATGACGTTCGACAGCGTGGCCGCAGGCGCGGCGGCGGCAAGATGGACATTGGCAAGGTTGCCCACCCCGGTTTCGACCGAGCCGTTGACGTTGCAGACGATGCCCGCGGCCCGGCAGACGGCTGCGGCCTCCATCGCCTTCCACAGCCCGCCCGATTTGGTGGTGTAAAGCGAGACGATCTGCGCCGCGCGGGCTTGGGCGATCTGCAACGCATCGTGCGAGTTCCAGGCGGATTCGTCGGCCATGACCGGGGTGTCGATGGCCCGGGCCACCTCGGCGATGCGTTCGATCCCAATGACGGGCTGTTCGAAATAGACCAGATCGAACTTTTCCATCGCGCGGAAGGTGCGGATGGCCTCGCCCGGGGTGGCGTAGCCTTCGTTCGCGTCCACGCACAGGCGGGTGTCAGGGCCTACGGCCGTGCGGATCTCGCCCACGATGCGAATGTCGCGGGCGGCGTCAACGCCGACCTTGATCTTGATCGTGCGGATGCCCTCGGCCGCGACCTTGGCCGCCTCGGCCACCGCCTCCTCGACCGACATCAGGCCGATGGAATGCGTGACCGCCACCCGGTCACGCGTCAGCCCGCCCAAAAGCGTATGCGCCGGCACGCCCAGCCATTTTCCGGTCAGGTCCAGATAGGCGAACTCTATCGCGGCCTTGGCATAGGGATAGCCCTTGATGATCGCATCCATGCGCCGGTGCAAGCCGATCACATCGCCCAGCGGGTGGTCGTCAATGGACGGTGTCAGGTAGCGCTCAATCACCAGCCCGGCCACGGCCGTGCTTTCGCCGAAGTAGCGGCCGAACTCGCCGCCCCAGTCCTTCAGCGCGGGCGCCTCGCCCCAGCCGGTGCGACCGTCGCTGTCGGTCATGCGGACCATCAGATACTGGCCGATGGGTTCGGTCAGGCCGGTCCACTGGTGCCGGCGTCGGGTAGGAAGGCGGACAAGGATCGTCTCGATCTGCGAAATCGTCGGCACTGCAGGCTCCGTCGGGTATGGCTATCCCTTGGCGCTGCGGGCATGGCCGCGCGCAGGAGGGAGGAGATTGGATCTTGGAACGGGCGGCCGGGCCGCGCCGGTGGTCAGCTGCGGCGCGGCCTTTCTTCGCCCGCGATCATCCGCAGCAGGCCAAAGCTCAGCTCGATGGCGACGACACCCAGCGCGCTGATGATGATCATGATGCCGCTGGCCGAGGCGATGATCGGATCGGCCCCCTGCGAGGCATAGTTGAAGATCTCAGCCGGAAGGGTTTGGGCGCCTGGCAGCGCGGTGAAAAGCGAGATCGTCACCTCGTCGAACGAAAGCAGGAAGGCGAACAGCAACCCTGCCGTTATGCCACGCATGCCCAGCGGCAGGACGACCCGCACCAGGGTCTGCGCATAGGAGGCCCCCAAGGTGTAGCTGGCCAGTTCCAGCCGTGGGTCCAGTCCGCCGAGGCTGGACATGGTCAGGCGCAGCACATAGGGCGCGGTGATCAGGATATGGCCCGCAAGCAGCGCATAGGGCGCCGTCGGCACGGCAAACTGCCCGAACAGCTGCAGCAGCGCGATGGACAGCACGATATGCGGCAATGTCAGCGGCATGGTCGCCAGCGTGACCAGCAGCCCGCGGCCCGGAATGCCGCGGTTGACCAGCACCACCGCCGCCGCAACCCCCAGCGCCCCAGAAGCCGCCGCCGTAATAGCCGCGATTTCAAGACTGTAACGCAACGCGCGCATGAAGGTGTCGTTATGGTACACCTCCTGATACCAGCGCAGCGACAGACTGGGAGGCGGAAAGCTGATATAGCCTTCGCCGGTGAACGAGGCGCCCAGCACCACGATCATCGGCGCGAGCATGAAGATGCAGAATAGGATGCCGTAGATGCGGCCG
Source organism: Chelatococcus sp. HY11 (assembly GCF_018398335.1). Classification (NCBI taxonomy): domain Bacteria; kingdom Pseudomonadati; phylum Pseudomonadota; class Alphaproteobacteria; order Hyphomicrobiales; family Chelatococcaceae; genus Chelatococcus; species Chelatococcus sp. HY11. Next base: position 3,569,757 of record NZ_JAHBRX010000001.1, on the reverse strand, counting down.
CCGGTGCGCAAAAGGCCCGTGGTCATGTCAACCTCCCACCCGGGTCATCACACGGCGGCTCAGCAGGGTCAGCGTCACCAGCACCGACATGGTCACAGCCAGTAGCACGATGGCCAGTGCCGAACCCGTGGCCCAGTCGCCCACCACTAGATTCTGCTGGTAGATCAAATAGGGCATTGTCTTGTTGCCCGATCCGCCCAACAGGATCGGCGTGCTGAAGGACGTCATCGACAGCGAAAACACTATGGCGCAGCCCGCCACTACACCGGGTGCTGACAGCGGCAGGATGATGTCGCGGAAAATCTGGTAGTTCGAGGCCCGCAGCGTGGCGGCGGCCCTAAGGTAACGCACGTCGATGCGCGACATGGCCGAGTTGATCGACAGCACCATGTAGGGAATGTAGATATGCGCTAGACCCACCATGATGGCGAATTCGGTCTTGATCAGCCGCGGGCGGATCTCGGACGGCAGCAGTGACGGCAGCCCGCCCGGTCCCAGCAGCACCATCCAGCCATAGGTGCGCACGATCACGCTGATGAACAGCGGCGAGATGATGACGAACAGGAACACCTGCCGCCACCGCCCCTGAAAGAAGAACAGCACCAGCGCCGCCGGATAGCCCAGCACCAGCGCGCCCAGCGTGGCCGCTAGCCCCACGACGACCGTGCGCCACAGGATGCCCAGATAATAGCTGTCGGTCACGATCGACGTGTACTGGCTCAGCGATGGAAAGGCCGCGTCGACCCCGGTGCCGGTCAAGCTGTTGCCGGCCACGATACCCAGCGGCACTACAAAGAAGAAAAGCAGGATTATGAAGAGCGGGGCCAGCATTGCGCTGTAAAGCACCAGGCGGGGCCAGTCGACCCGGAGGGAAACAGCCTCAGCCATCGGACCCCTCCAGCAGGGCACCCGCCTGCGCCGGCCAGCCGATCCAGACCGGGGCGGACAGATCAAAGTCGGTCTCGGCCCGGGCCGAGAACATCACCTGCACCTCGCCCCCGTCAAAACGGACGGTGTAATAGCGGTGCGGGCCAGCCTCGAGCATGGCGGTGACCCGGCCCTCGAACCGGTTGTCGGTATGGACCGCGGCGCCGATCGAGATGTCTTCGGGGCGCAGGTACAGCTCGTAGGTCCGGCCCGGCTGCATGGGCGTTGCGGTGCGGACTTGCGCGTCTGCGATTTCCAGCGTGTTGGCCGCCGCCGCGCGGCCCTGCAGCTTGCTGGACTTGCCGATGAAGCGGGCGACGAAGCGGGTGGCCGGGCTGCGATATAAATCGCGCGGCCTGCCAAGCTGTTCGATGCGGCCCAGATTCATGATCGCCACCCGGTCGCAGACCGCAAAGGCCTCATCCTGGTCATGGGTCACGAATATCGTGGTCACGCTCGCCTCGCGCTGGATACGGCGCAGTTCCTCCTGCATCTCGCCGCGTAGTCGGGCGTCAAGGTTCGACAGCGGTTCATCCAGCAACAACACCTTGGGCCTGATCGCCAGAGCGCGGGCGATGGCCACGCGCTGCTGTTCGCCGCCGGACAATTCGCGCGGAAGCCGCCCGCCCTTGGCACTCAGCTTGACCAGATCCAGCAGCGACTGGATGCGGGCGTCATAGTCGGACATGTCATGGCTGACGCGCAGGCCATAGCCGATGTTCTCGGCCGCCGTCATATGCGGGAACAGCGCGTAGTTCTGGAACACCACGCCGACCTCGCGCTTTTGCGACGGCAGGCCCGTTACGTCGCGCCCGCCCAGCCGCACATTGCCCCGTTCGATCGGTATGAACCCGGCGATCACCCCCAGCGTGGTGGACTTTCCGCACCCCGAAGGTCCGATCAACCCGAACAACTCGCCCGGCGCAATGCCGAGCGAGAAGTCCGCGAGCACGGCCCCGCCGCCGTAGTTGACCTCGACCTGCTCAAGATCAAGCGAAACTCCGGCCGGATTCGTGATGTCCTTTACGAGCATCAACCCTCGACCTCCCGGTTCCAGCGCTGCACCAGATCGGGTAGTAACGTCTGCATACGGCGCATGTCGGGGATGAATATCTTATCGGGAGCTGGGTGGAATTCGCGCAGCGCCTCGGCGATCTCGATCCCCGGCACGACGGGGGTATATCCGATCACCTCGGCCAGCTTCTGCTGGACGCCGGGGGTGTACAGATAGTCAAGCCATGCATAGGCCGCGTTGATATGCGGCGCGTTCTTGACGATGCCCAACGAGGCGCTGTAGCCCACCGCCCCCTCTTTGGGGGTCACGAACCGGGCCGGAAAGCCACTGTTCTGGTACTGCATGGCGCGGGCGGCGATGTGCGACCACATCCACAGATCACCCGATTGCACCATGGTATCCATCGGGCCAGAGGCGGTGAAGAAGTCGTAGACATTGGCGCGCAGCTTGCCCAGCTTGGCAAAGGCGGCGTCGAAATCATAGGGATCGCTGCCCAGCGCCTTGGCCAAGAGCGGCAGGGTGGCCACCGTGCTGGTGCTGCCGATGTTCAGCATGCCGGTGTGGGCGCGATATTTCGGGTCCCACATGTCGAACCACGAGGTCGGTGGCTGCAGCCCCTTCTCCTTGAAGATGCGCTCGTTATACAGCAGGCCGGCCGTCGTGTTGCCCAGCGGCAGCGAGCGGGACTCGGTGCGGCTTTCGGCCGGAATGTTCTGGGCATTGGGCATGCGGCCAATATCCAGCTCTGCCACCAGCCCTTCGTCGGCAACCTGATAGGTCTGCGCGCCCGCCAGCCAGATCACATCAATCGACGGCGTGCCGCGCTGGGTGCGCAGCTTGGCCACGTTTTCAGAGGTGGGGCTGGAGACATAGGTCAGTCGCAGCCCGCCATGGTTGGCGGCAAAGGCGGGAAAGATCTCCTGCTCGATCAGCTTCTGGGTGATGCCACCGGTACCGGCAAAGATCAGCTCGTTTTCCACGGCCGCATGGGCACGGCCAACCCAGGGGGCCGCTAGCCCCAGGGCGAATAGTCCGCTGCCGGTCTGCATCAGTCGCCGTCGGCTCATCGCAGCAGGACGGCTTGTCGTGATCTTGGTCATTGTGGTTCCCCTGTCGGTTATTTGACCGTTTATGTCCGATGCCATCCGGGGCTTAGAGCGCCGCGGTGGCCTGCACCTCGATCTTCAGTTCGGGGGCGGCGAGTTGCGACTGTACACAGGCGCGCACCGGTTGCGCGCCGGGCACCACCCAGCCGTCATAGACCGCGTTCACCACATCGAAATCGGCCATGTCGGTCAGCCAGATGGTGACGGCCAGCAGCCTGTCGCGCGTGGTGCCGGCCTTGGCTAGCAGGCCGTCCAGCTGATCTAGAACCACCCGCGCCTGCCCTGCCGCATCGGGCGGACCGCCGCGCGCGGTCAGCCCGCGGAAATACACCGTTCCGTTGTGGATCACGCAGTCGCGCATCCGCACGTTGTCGCCTATGCGTCTGATATCATGCATTCATGAGCTCTCTTTGAAAATCGGGCCGGCGCAGCTGGCAGACCGATACGCGGCCTAGCTCAGCCACCGACCGCCAGCCCCCAATCATCATCGCGTTGCGCATTTCGGCCGCCAGGATGTCCAGTACTGCGGCCACGCCGCGCTCGCCGGCCACCGCCAGCCCCCACAGATGTGACCGCCCGATGGCACAGGCGGTGGCACCCAGTGCGAGCGCCTTGATCACGTCGGTACCCCGGCGCACGCCGCCGTCCAGCAGCACCGGCACCTTGCCGGCCACGGCATCCACCACCGCGGGCAGGGCGTCGATCGTGGCCAGGGTCCCGTCCAGCTGGCGCCCGCCGTGGTTGGACACCTGAATGCCGTCGACTCCAGCTGCCATCGCCTGACGCGCATCATCGGGATGCAGGATGCCCTTGATCACCAGCGGCCCGTCCCACTGGCCACGCAGCCACTCCAGATCGGCCCAGGTCACATCGGGGTCCAGCACGCTGGCGATATAGGCGGCCATGTCTACCAGCCCGCCCGTGGCGCGTCCTTCGAAATTGCGCAGCGAAAACGGCGGCGCGCCGGCCATGCGCAGCCACCAGCGATAGCGCAGCGCGGTGTCCACCAGCCGCGAGAAGCGAATTCGCCGTTCCATGGTAAAGCCGTTTCGGCTGTCACGTTCCCGCCGACCGTGCACCGGGCAGTCGGTGGTGACCATGATCGCCCGATAGCCCGCCGCTTTGGCACGCTGCAGGAATTCGGTGGTCAGCCCGCGGTCCTTATACAGGAACAGCTGCAGCCATTTGGGCCCGTCCGAGCCAGCCGCAATGTCCTCCATGGATTGCAGTGATCCCGCGCTGACCTGCATGACCGTTCCGCACGCGGCCGTGGCGCGGCCGGTTGCGGCCTCGCCCCCCGGCCACAACAGGCCCGAGGCGCCGGTGGGCGCCGTCATTACCGGCAGGGCGATCTGGCTGCCTAGAACGGTCGTGCCCAGTTCCACCTGCGACGCGGCGCTGAAGCTGCGGGCACGCAGCCACAGGTCATCGAACCCCGCGGCGTTGCGCGCAAGCGTCCGTTCGTCCAACGCGCCGCCGCGCACGAAATCGTCGATCATGCGCGGCAGCACGCGATGCGCAGCCTTGCTGTAGTCATCGACCGAAACAAGGTCGGCCCGGGAGCGGGCAGCCTTCATCGGCCGGGTCCAGATTCAGGTTGCCCTAGCGGGGTTCGATTGCTAGCAGTGACCATATTGAGATCCTTAACTGTGATCACACATTGTAATCACGTTTTCTGCCTGTCAAGCCGCCAGCAAGAAGAATCTAGACCTGCCGACAAGGAGAGTTGATGTTGCCCATGAATGAAGCACCGGATGCAGCCGATGACGACGGAACGACTTCGGGCCGTGGAAAAATGCAGGACCGCGTGCTGGCCAGCATCCAGTATGGGCTGATGTCGGGGCTGTTCGTGCCGGGGCAAGCGGTCAGCCTGCGCAAGCTGGCGTCAAGCCTGGGCACCAGCGCCATGCCGGTGCGCGAAAGCCTGAGCCGGCTGCTGGCTGCGAATGTGCTGGAGGAACTGCCCAACCGTTCGTTGCGGGTGCCGCGCATGTCGAGCGGCACGCTGAAGGAGCTGTTCGAAGTCAGGATCCGGATTGAAGGGCTGGCTGCCCGGATGGCGGCTGAAAAGGCCGTACCGCAGCTGATTGATTCGCTGACGGCGATCAACCGCGATCTTCAGGCCGAGCATCGTGACGGCAACATGGCTGGAGTGCTGCAGGTCAACCAGCGGTTCCATTTCACCCTGTACCACCATGCCGAATCTGACATCCTGATGCCGATCATCGAAGCGCTGTGGCTGCGGTCAGGCCCCACGATGTATTTCTCACTTAACTCGCCCAATCTGTGGGATACCTCGTCCCATATCGAGCTGCTGGCGGCGCTGTCGCTGCGGGACGGTGCTGCGGCCGAACTAGCTATGGCCCAGGATATCCGCAAGACCGGTACCTATCTGGTCGAACAGGCGACCAGCCCACAGGCAACAGGCCCGCTGGCCCAGCTCGGGCGGCTGGGCCTTTAGGTGGGTCTGGGGCGGTGAGGGATGGGCTGTCCCCTCAACCGGACGGCGCTATGCAGGCAGCGCGTCGAGCAGCCGGTCGATATCGCCGGTGTCGTTATAGAAATGCGGCGCGATGCGCAGATTGCCCTGACGCACCGTCACATCCACCCCCGCCAGCACCAAACGTTCGTTCAGTTCGGCGCTGGGCAGCCCCGGATGACGGAAGGTCAGGATGCGCAGGCTGCGATCCATCGACGAGATCAGCGTGAAGCCCGTTTCGGTGACAATGACGGTATCTTCGCACATCATCCCGCCCCAGCCGGGCTCGTAATAGGGGGTTTCAAGGCAGAAGGTCGATCCGGCCTGCAGCACCGCCGTGCTGCCCGGCGTGATGACGGGCTGCTCATAGACCGACATGCCGATGGCGTGGCCCAGATGGTGGCGGCGGACGCTGGGAAACCCCGCCTCGGTGATGCCCTGCAACCCGGCTTCGAATATCTCGCCGGCTGTCACCCCCGCGCGGGCCGTGTCGACTTCGGCCTTCAGGCCTAGACGCAGCGCCTCGTAACGGGTCTGCTGCAGGGGCGTGGATTCGCGCATCACGGCGGTGCGGGCCAGATCGGATTTGTATCCGTAGTAGTTACAGCCCACGTCGAACCGCAGCAGGTCGCCCGGGGCCAGCGGCCTTTCGCGTGCGAAGGCATCGGCAAAGGCGCTGTCGAGCCCACCCACCACGGTTACATTGCGCGGATAGCCCCCACCGGCCGACATGGCGGCGGCCACGACAGCGGCCACCTCCTTGTCCGTCACGCCGACGCGGGCGGCCTGCATCCCGGCCTCGATGGCGGCTTCAGTCATCCGGGCCGCGGCCCGCAGGAGGGCAATCTCGCCCGGCAATTTGACCGCACGCACCGCCAGCATGAAGGGCACGGCGTCTGTATGGCCTATCCCGCGTGCCTGCAAGAGCGGCACCACCGGCGCGGGCGCGTGGTCCAGTTCAACCCCCAGCCGACAGGGGTCAAACTGCTCAACGAGTGATGGTGCTGATTGTAGACGTACCTAGCCTGCCGTTTGCGCATCATGAGGACCATTTCGATCCCAGACAGATCGTCGCGGCGCAGGCGGCTGATTTGAAGTCGAGCATGGAACATATCCGATGACGTTGCCCCTTGGTTCTAATCCGGTTTGAAGTTCGTTCTGGCCTGTTGAGAGGACCAGAGCATGAAGCGCAGCCGCTTCTCGGAAGAGCAGATCATCGCGATTTTGAAAGAAGCAGGAGTCCGGGGTCTCGGTCGCCGATCTGTGCCGCAAGCACGGTGTGAGCGACGCCAGCATCTACAAGTGGAAGGCGAGGTTCGGCGGAATGGACCTGTCGGAGGCCAGGCGCCTGCGAACGCTCGAGGACGAGAACGCCAAGCTGAAGCGGATGTGGCCGATGCGATGCTCGACAATGTCGCACTGAAGGATCTGCTGGGAAAGAAGTGGTGACGCCCGCCGCCGAGCGGAAAGCCGTCGCGCATCTCGTGCAGCATCACGCGATGAGCGAACGGCGGGCGTGTAAAGCCATCCTTTGCTCACGCTCGCCGCAACGACTCCGTTGTGCATCTCACGACAGTGCATTTTACGTGAAATACACTGAAGCCTGATCTATTCGCCCATTGTACAGACCGTATTCCTGGCGGGCGGGTGTCATGCAAGGATCTTTGAAGCCGTTCCGTCAAGCTAGTGTCAGCGTTTTGTCTTCTCGGGCAGATTCCGGTTGTTGATAAGCTCCCAGATCTCTTCCGCGCGCCAGGATGTTGTTCCGCCCAGACGCACCGGCTGGGGAAACTCGCCCGTCTTCACTTTCGTCCAGAAGGTGGACTTGCTCAGGGGCAATGGGCCACCTGGCGCCAGAATCTGCTTCAACCGGACCAACCCAGTCCGTGGCATCTCCGTCTGCGTTGTTTGTTGGTTCGTATTCTCGGCCGTCGGTTTCTCATCCGGGGCAACTTGAGTTGGTGCAGGCGATGCAACTGCATTCGGCTTTTTCCCTTTCTCAGCGCGTGGTGCTTTCGGCTTCCCGCTTCTCCGGTCTTGCGGGCGTGGTTGCTCCCTCAAAGCCTCCCCGAACGCGGCATCCCCCAGCCAATCGGCCAGCTGCTGCGGAATGACCCTGCCGTCATGACCAACGAGGCCGATCGCCACAGCCCGTCGGATTCGCTCGTGCTGCTCCTTGAAGCACTTGATTGTTGGCAGCGCCTCATCGGCCACCGGCGACCCCTCGTCAAGTAAATGCGGATCTTTGCCGAGGGACAAGGCCGCGACTCCGCCACTGTCCAGAATGGCATTTCCCACCATGCGGCCATATCGAACGATGCGCCTGGTCGACTGCAAGGCAACAATCGATCACGAAGCTCAGGCATGGGGAGTGGCTGCAACGTGGTATAGAGCGCCGCCGCGGCCATGATCGCATCCTGAGTCTCGGTCTGCTCGTCATCGCTCCAGTCTTGCGGATCGGAAAAAGCGGGCGAGCCCGCCAGCGTACGCCCTATTGCATCATTAGGCAGCACGCCTTCAGACAGCGCACGCACGACGTCTCTCAGTTCGTCGGCGATCAGCGGAAAGCTGAGCTCCAGGATCGCCCGTATATGGCCTTCGCGATCAGTCGCGTCAGGCTCATGCCGAAGCAGCTTCCGCAACACCCGTGCCACGTGATCCCCCTATTCCCCCAGCGGCACCTTAGCAGGCAGGCCAGACCTTGCCATCATTCCCAACGCGGGAGAGCGTGCAACCTTCTGACGCTGGTGACCTAATGCGGCTTGATCCTAATGGCCGCTTTGCGCCCATTCCGGTCGTTACCGCAGTGACGGGCGCTACTCAGAAGCGGGCATCCATCCAGGCTCGCGGGATGGCTCTGTTGCGCCACAATCGGACATTCAGAAGCAACCTGGAACCGGACATCCAAAGCTGAGGGAACTGGATTTTGCGCGGCAGGCTTCACGCCAGCCCACATTGCCTGATATCAATAGAAAAGCATCCAGAAGCTTTCCCAATACGTCTCGTCTAGGCTTTCGCGCGAAACCGATCGATCGCACGCTGTGCGAGATCATCCTCGTCGAGCGCCAAAGGAACCAGCGAAGCAACGATATAGGCGAGGTTTTTCCGCTCCTGTTCGTCCGAGCCTTCCGGGAGCGACGGCTTGAGTTCCGCCCATGCCTTTTCGAGAGCGGCCTCGGCATGGGCCAGGTCGATGGGGTCGGTCAGCGATGAAAAGGGCATGACTTCCCTCGGCATGCCTGGGAGATCGCGGCGTTGGGAAAGGGCGCCGCGGAAGCCGCGGCGCCCTCGATGCTCAATAGTCCATGCCACCGGCGGGCATGGCGGGGGCCGCTTCCTTCTTCGGCGCCTCGGCGATCATCGCCTCGGTGGTGATCAGCAGGCCCGCGACGGAGGCCGCGTCCTGGATCGCCGTGCGCACGACCTTGGTCGGGTCGATGATGCCCGCCCTGACGAGGTCGCCATAGGTGCCGGTCTGGGCATCGTAGCCGTGGTTGTAATCGGACGCTTCCAGCAGCTTGCCGATCACGACCGCGCCGTCAACGCCGGCATTGTCGATGATCTGCCTGGCGGGCGCGGTGATCGCCTTGCGGACGATCTCGACGCCGGTGCGCTGATCGTCGTTGCCCGGCACGAGCCCTTCGAGTGCCTTGACCGCGCGTAGCAGAGCGACGCCGCCGCCCGGCAGGATGCCTTCCTCGACCGCGGCGCGGGTGGCGTTCAAGGCATCATCGACGCGGTCCTTCTTCTCCTTGACCTCGACTTCGGTCGCGCCGCCGACGCGGATCACCGCGACGCCGCCCGCGAGCTTGGCCAGGCGCTCCTGGAGCTTCTCGCGGTCGTACTCGGAGGTGGTCTCCTCGATCTGCGCCTTGATCTGCGCGACCCGGGCGTCGATCTCGACTTTCGCGCCGGCGCCATCGACGATGGTGGTGTTCTCCTTCTCGATCCGGACCTTCTTGGCACGGCCGAGCATGTCGAGCGTGACGTTCTCCAGCTTGATGCCGAGATCCTCGCTGATCGCGGTGCCACCGGTCAGGATGGCGATGTCCTCCAGCATGGCCTTGCGGCGATCGCCGAAGCCCGGAGCCTTGACGGCCGCGATCTTGAGGCCGCCGCGCAGCTTGTTGACGACGAGGGTGGCGAGTGCCTCGCCCTCGACGTCCTCCGCCACGATCAGCAACGGCTTGCCGGTCTGCACCACCGCTTCCAGCAGCGGCAGCATGGTCTGGAGACCCGAGAGCTTCTTCTCGTGGATCAGGATGTAGGGATCCTCGAGCTCTGCGATCATCTTCTCGGTGTTGGTCACGAAATAGGGCGAGAGGTAGCCACGGTCGAACTGCATGCCCTCGACGACGTCGAGCTCGGTCTCGGCGGTCTTGGCTTCCTCGACGGTGATGACGCCCTCGTTGCCGACCTTCTTCATCGCCTCGGCGATCATCTCGCCGATGGTGCGGTCGCCATTGGCGGAGATGGTGCCGACCTGCGCGACCTCCTCCGAGCCCGTGATCTTCTTCGAATGCTCGCCGAGCGATTTGGTCACCGCCTCCACCGCGAGGTCGATGCCGCGCTTAAGATCCATCGGATTGATGCCGGCGGCAACCGCCTTGGCGCCCTCGCGGACGATCGCCTGAGCGAGGACCGTCGCGGTCGTGGTGCCGTCACCGGCCGCATCGTTCTGCTTCGACGCAACCTCGCGCACCATCTGGGCGCCCATGTTCTCGAACTTGTCGGCAAGCTCAATTTCCTTGGCGACGGTGACGCCGTCCTTGGTGATGCGGGGGGCGCCGAACGATTTCTCGATCACGACGTTGCGGCCCTTCGGACCCAGCGTCACCTTGACGGCATTCGCCAGTGTGTCGACGCCGCGCAGCATCCGCTCGCGCGCGTCCTGCGAAAACTTCACGTCCTTCGCAGCCATGATTCCTCACTCCTTCAGACTTGAGGTTTCAGGTTGATGGTTTGGAAGAGGCCCCGTCAGGCAGCCTGCTTGAGGGTCGCGGTCGCCTCGACGACGCCCATGATGTCGGACTCCTTCATGATCAGGAGATCCTCGCCGTCGATCTTGACCTCGGTGCCGCTCCATTTGCCAAAGAGCACGCGGTCGCCGACCTTGACGTCAAGCGGCGCGAGCTTGCCGGCCTCATCACGAGCCCCGGGGCCGACAGCGACGACCTCGCCCTCCTGCGGCTTTTCCTTGGCGGTGTCGGGGATGATGATCCCGCCCCTGGTCTTCTCCTCGGCGTCGATGCGCTTCACGACGACGCGGTCATGCAGTGGCCGAAACTTCATGAGTTCCTCCAATTTCCATGTCGGTCACATGTCAAAGCGGGTCGGCCCTGTGCGGGTCTCGCGGCGAGGTTCCGCGCGCCCCTGAGGCGCCGTGCCCGCGCGATGATTTGGTTTGCCGCATTTTCGCCTTCAAGAGGCTGGCAGCACTTTTTTCGTACGAGTGCTAACCGGTTGATAAGGCGCCATAAATGCAACTTTTGGGCTTGCTCCGCCGTTCAGATTGGGCTGCCATGGTGCAGTTGAATCACGGAGCTGAAAGGAATGGCTTCTACCGACTTCGCCCGCCAGATCGCGGGCTATGGACTGACCACCGCCGGTATTCTCTACCGCCTGCCCGACCACCCTTCGATTCTGCAAGAATACATCTGGCAGGACTACGACCTCGCCCCGCGCTTCCCGGAGCTGAACAAGTTCCTCGCCTTCTGGCAGGCCAAGCTCGACGGTAAGCTTTTTCGGATTACCGTTGCCCATCAGGACCTGATCGGGCCTGCCGACCTCAGCGCGGTGAACGGCGAATTCCGGCTCCAATAACGTCGATGCACCGGCGGGACTTGATCCGGCGAGAACACCTCCCAAAATCATGGTGGCCGCCGAAAGCGACAGCGCGCTCGACGCGGCGATCAACCAAACCGGATCCATGTTGCTTCCAGGAGGATATGGCTATGGCAACGTTGGCAATCGCTCCCCACTCAGGGAGGACTGCATGATGATATCTGACGACTTCGAGAGGCCGGTCGTGATCCTGACCGGGCTCGGGCACCCGGCGGCGATCGCATCAGCCATGGAGGCCTACGTGTTCCTGGCCGACTGGCCCTTGAGCAGGCGCGATCCGGTGCACGGCTTCGCGCTGAAAGCCTGCTTGGCGGCGATCCGCGGCGAGATCGAGCCGGATACGGCGCGCGGCTTGTTCGCGTCATGGGCGGAAAAGCACGATCTTCTCGCGCCCGACGTGGCCGCGTTCGTCAGCCGCCGCAAGGAAGGCTCGCGCGGCCACGCCTGAAGAAGAGCCCGGCGCCGCGCTGGCGGGGCCGGGTATTCTCGAAGCCTGGACGCTCCCTTACTGCAATCTGTCGAAATCCTGCCCCGACTTTGGGCGAACAGCACCGGCTTCGAGACCCAGTTCAGCTGAGCTCTCGTTCGACGCGGCCGTTTCCGAGCCATCGAACGCTGTTCAAAAAATGTCGTCGACCCTCTTGAACACCGGCCAACCTGATCCAAATCGATGATCGCCGATCGCCTTTTACGGGATCGGCCGGTCAAGCCGGCGTCGGTGAGACCTCGGAATGACCGACTTGTACCCATGTTGCTCGATGGAGGATGTGGTTATGAGAACCGTCTTCGATTTTTCTCCTCTGTATCGGTCGAGTGTCGGCTTCGACCGCATATTCGGTGCGCTCGAAGCTGCGAGCCGGCTGGACCCGGCCGGCAACTGGCCGCCCTACGACATCGTCAAGACCGGTGACGACGACTATCGCATCACGATGGCCGTCGCAGGCTTCTCGCGTGACGAGCTCACGATCACGCAGGAGCCGAACCTCTGATGGTGTCCGGGCAGAAAGCCGGCCAGGACAATGGCCAGTATCTCCACCATGGCATCGCCGAGCGCGCCTTCCAGCGCCGCTTCGAGCTCGCGGACCACGTCAAGATCGTGGCCGCCAACCTCGAGAACGGTTTGCTGACAGTCGATCTGAAGCGCGAGCTGCCCGAGGAGATGAAGCCGCGCCGGATTGAGATCGCCACCAGCACCGCACTGCCGAAAGCCGATCGGCTGCAGATCGACTCTCAGAAGCGCGCGGCCTGAGCAGAGGCTGCTTGAAAGCTGGCGTCAGGCGCCGGGCGAGGAGTCCGGCGCTGCCGATCCGCTTTGACGTATCAACACAAGGAGGACTGCCATGAGCGTTCGAGATTTGATCCCTTGGGGCCGCGACAATGGTAATCGGGTCCCCACGCTTTATCGCGATGATCAGCACAACCCCGTCTTCTCGCTTCATCGCGAGGTCAATCGCCTGTTCGACGACATGTTCCGCTCGTTCGACAGCCTTGGTTCGCTGCCGGCCTTCAATGGCGGCTGGCCGAAGGTCGAGATCTCCGAGACAGCCGGGGATATCAAGGTAACCGCCGAAATTCCCGGGATCGAGGAGAAGGATCTCGAGATCCTGCTCGATGACGACGTCCTGACGCTCAGGGGCGCGAAACGCGCCGAGAGCGAGGACAAGGAGAGACAGTATTCGGAGCGGTATTACGGCCGCTTCGAGCGTCGCATTCCTCTCGGCTGTGAGGTCGAGCAGGACAAGATCGATGCCCGCTTCAAGAACGGCGTGCTGACGATCGTCCTGCCCAAGAGCGAGAGGGCACAGTCTCAGGTCAAGCGCATCGCGATCAAGCATTAGCAGATTGCCGAGACCCTGGCGGCGCGCTTTCGGGGCGCCGCCAGCGGCCGGAGCGTCACGGACGAATGGCTAGCGCAGAACGGAACCGCGATCGCCGAGGCCCGGGCATAGGTAGCATGCAGAAGGAGCTCCGCTCTCTCGATATTCTGGAACTATGGATCGCCGAGAATTCGTCGTCTGGCTTGCTGCCGGATGCAGACGCCCTCCGAGAGCTGGTCGTCCACGCCCGAGAAGACCTCGTTGCACACCGCCCTTCGGGGGCGGTGGTCGGCAGCTCACCGACCGCCGCCATCATTGAGCGCCTGCCAGCCAGCGAGCAGGCGACGATCGTGGCGCGGATCGAGGCGGCCGCGCTATCGATCTTGAATGAGACAGTATCCCGGAGCTTCATTGAGGTTCTGGAGGCCACAACCAACGGGCTCATGGAGAATGGCGGCTACGCAAAGCACGAGGACGCTCGGAGATTCTTCGAAGTAGTCCTGCTGCATACGACCCGCTTCCTCGTCGCGCGCCACGATTTGAGTGTCGCGACGTTTCCCTTGGTTGCCTACCTGTGGGCTCGACACTCGCGCAAATCTGCACCCCAGAAGCAAGAGATCTCGGTGGAGGTCGCGTCGATGTCCTTTTCACGTTCCGGTGGATGAAAACCGCGGCCGAGCTCAAACGATCACTCCCCAAACGATCATCAGATCAGCTCGTTGACGAGTACGGGCCCCAAGCAATCGCGTATCAGAGCACCAATGTCAGCTTTGCCATTCTGATGGTTCTCGATCTTTTCGACAGAATGGGCGCCCAGCCCGACATCAGGGATCAGATCTCGCTTCACCATCGAACCGTAGCGGACAGTTCGGTCCAGAAGACGGTGGTGCTGTTCCGCGTCTAGGGCAAGCGTCACACACCGTCCGACCTAGGCAAGTCGGCTTTGACGGCGCCCAAATCGAAAAAGCGCTTGAACCAAAAGCGGTGCTAGAGCAGTCCCTCGCGCGACGAGCGCGACAGATTGATGTCCGCCAGGAAAGTGAGATGCACGTCCATTGGACGGCCGGAAACCGGACGCTCTGAGAGTCGGAAATGGGCCAGCTCCGGCCTCGGGCATTCATCGGCGACATGTCCGCCTCTCGTTTGAAGGCCCCTATAGCAGACAGTCTGCCACCGGCCCCAAGTCTGCCATTTGGAAACGGTTTCCAGAGTCACCTTCAGCCCCTTGGAGCCGGGCATGATCACCTCAGGCTACCCGCGCATAGCTCATCCAGGCGATTAGCCCACCAAGCCATCATCCGAACCCGCTCGTCCCAATGCTCGCCGCGAGCATAGGCGCGCCGCACACTGTTTTCCTCCACATGTGCAAGTTGCCTCTCAATGGCATCGGGATGCCAATAGCCACTCCCGTTGAGTATGGAACTGGCACTCGCTCGGAATCCGTGGGAAGTCATCTCTTCCTTGGTGAAGCCCAAACGCCGCAGCGCTGCATTCAGCGTATTTTCCGACATGGGACGCGGACCGAGCGGAGCGAGGGAAAGACAAAGGTGCCATGGCCGGTGAGTTGCTGCACGTCCTTGAGAATGGCAACGGCTTGTGTGGGCAACGGCACCCGATGGGGACGGCGCATCTTCATCAGGGCTTCCGGAACGGTCCAAATCCCCTCGTCCAGATTGAACTCTGACCAGTGGGCCGCTCTCAACTCACCGAGCCGAGGAACAGTAGTGCCAAGAGCTTCAAGCAGCTGTCGCCGTGGCCTGCCCCTCGAAGCCATCGATTGCCCGCAAGAGCGCCCGGAAGGCCTTTGGCTCGGTCAAGGCGGCCCAGGATTTCGTCTGCGGCACTGTGAGAGCGCCTCGCAAGGCGAAAGTTGGGTCAGTATCGGCACGCGCCGTCGCAACGGCATAGCGGAACACGCTGCCGATAGTAGATCGCAACCTTCTCGCGGTTTCATACCGTCCCCGCGCTTCGCCCCGCCGCTAGGTCTCAAGAATTTCGGGAGGCGTGATCTCGCTGATCGGATGACAGCGCCGTGCAGCGTCCAGGGTCGTCCAAATAGGAATGTGGTATGAAATGGCAGATGTCCATTTCATCTCCATAAATTATTCAATGAAATCAATTACTTATAGAGACGCCTGGCGGAGAGGGGGGGATTCGAACCCCCGATGGGCTTGCACCCATGCCGCATTTCGAGTGCGGTGCATTCAACCGCTCTGCCACCTCTCCGCGTCGGCGCGGCACTTATACGTGACACCGGCGCAAGATCAAGGGGCTCGTGGTACATTTTGCACCGTCAACGCGTTGACATGCATGCCCGTGGGATGTATCGACCCTCATTCCATGCGAAGTCTTTTCGCGCTCCGTACCTGTGCGTGGCTCCTTCAGCCTTGAAAGCGCCACGCGTGCGTACGGCAACATCTGCCAAAAAGCCGGCCTTGTGGCTCCAGCCGCAAAGAGCCGGGAGGAACACGGGACAAGAACGATGTTCGCAGTTATCAAGACCGGCGGCAAACAGTACCGCGTCGCCGCCGCCGACGTTATCACCATCGAGCGCCTTGCCGGCGAGCCTGGTGACATCATTGCCTTCAGCGACGTGCTGATGCTTGGCAATGGCGAGACAACCGAAGTGGGCGCGCCCTTCGTGGCCGGCGCCACCGTTGCCGGTGAGCTCGTAGAGCAGAGCCGCGGCGACAAGGTCATCGCCTTCAAGAAGCGTCGCCGGCAGAACTCGAAGCGCAAGCGTGGTCACCGTCAGGACCTGACCGTGGTGCGCATCACGGAGATTCTCACGGGTGGCGCGAAGCCGTCGGCGAAGGTCGCGGCCGCGAAGCCCGCACCGAAGGCCAAGGCGACGGAAGCGAAGGCAACGGAAGCCGCCGCCGCGGCTGACACTGCCGGCGATCATAGCAATCTCTCGCTGATAGCGGGCATCGGCCCGACCATCGAGAAGAAGCTGCGCGCCGCTGGCGTCACGAGCTGGGATCAGATCGCGGCCTGGACCGAGGCCGACATCGAGAAGTACGATGCCGAACTCGCCCTGCGCGGTCGCATTGCACGCGACGAGTGGATCGAGCAGGCCAAGGAGCTCCTGGCCGGCAAGCCGCCCCGTGCGAAGATCGATCAGGCCGAGCTGAAGTCCGGTGAGGACTACTGAGCGGTAGGGTTCAACGAAGGTTTAGGCAGTAGCGTTCAGAGTTGCGGAAACGGCGTCTCGCGCTACACACGGCAAGTAATTCAGGAGTTTCACCATGGCTCACAAAAAGGCAGGCGGCTCGTCGCGCAACGGTCGTGACTCGGACGGCCGGCGTCTCGGCGTGAAGAAGTTCGGTGGCGAAAGCGTCATTTCCGGCAACATCCTTATCCGCCAACGCGGCACCAAGGTGCACGCGGGCGCCAACGTCGGCATGGGCAAAGACCATACGCTCTTCGCGCTTTGCGCAGGCCGCGTCGACTTCACGAAACGTGCCGGACGAGCATTTGTATCGGTTGTACCCGCCCAACAGGCGGCAGAGTAAACGGCGCAGCTTAAGACGAGGAGCTCCGCCGGCATCCCAGCGAACCGGCGGATCAAGAGGCTCCTTACGATAGCTTCGGATCCAAGCGACAGGGGAGATGGGATGACCATCTCCCCTTCGTCGTTTTCGCCGTCGTTGCCGCGCTGGCACACGGCCTTTTGGAACGGAGCGAACGATGTTCACCTGCGGCATCATCGAAGACGCCTTCGTCATCGAGACCGAACGGCTTGCCCTGCGCTCGCCGCGCCTCGCCGACGCAGCCGCCATCGCATGCTTGGCCGGTGACAAAGCCGTAGCTGAAATGACGGCTCTTGTTCCGCATCCCTATCCACCAGGCCTGGCGGAACAATTCATCACGACCGCCCGCGCGGGCAACGCGGCCGGGCAGCACCTCATCCTGGTCGCGGCCTTCCGCCACGCGCCCGATGACATCATCGGAGCGTTCGGCGCCACCCGCGAGCCGGAAACATCGCTGCCTTCGGTCGGTTACTGGCTGGGTAGACCTTACTGGGGTCGGGGGCTGGCGACGGAGGCACTGCGTGGCCTCATCGACGTTCTGTTCGCCCGCAGCGACAGCCGGGGACTCTCGGCGGCTGTCCGGGTGGTCAACCCGGCGTCCCGCCACGTCCTGGAAAAGTGCGGCTTCCACCATGACGGTGCGGGATTCATGGACTTTCCAGCCCGCGGTGGCCGGCTTCCCGTTGATCTTTTCGCCCTTGAGCGCGGCATCTGGGCCAGCCTCAAGCAGTGGGGACCAGCGGTGGTCGTTGAGGGCGTGCGGAACGACACAGCCCTGACGGCGCCATTAGGATAAGGAGGTGGAGATGCTGGACAATGCGATAGAGACTCAACGCGCTCTTCTCCGCCCCATCGTCGCCGGGGACGCAAAAGCGCTGCACGCGGCGATGACGTGGGGCGTCGTGCGCCAGCTAAGCCGTGTGCCATGGCCTCTTCCGCTCGCCGGGGTCGAGGATTTTGCCTCAAGGGCTGAAGCCCAGACGCGCGCGGGCATCAGTTGGCACCATACGGTGGTTGTCGATGGTACGCCGGCGGGCGTTATGTCGATCAGACCACGCCACGGCGCGATGAATCTCGGTTACTGGCTCGCTGAGCCCCACTGGGGCAAGGGATTGGCCACCGAGACCGCCGCTGCCTATGTGGCGGGCTTCTTCGCTGGCTCATCGGACGTGCACCTTACGTCCGGGGCATTCAGTGACAACGAGGCATCGTTGCGCGTCCAGGAGAAGCTGGGCTTTGTGGTGGTCGGTGAGGGACTGCTCGAATCGCAGGCCCTGGGCCGTCATCGCGCCCATTCCGACACGATGCTCGGTCGTACCCGTTGGCGTGAAAGCGCCATGGCGGCATGAAACAAATAACCCGGCCGTCACACACGACGGCCGGGTCTTCGCATGTGCGTTGAGCGGAAGAGCGTCTGGTTCGACGGCTTCTCCGCAGCATGCGCAACGCGGGGTGAACGTAAACCGCCCATCAGAACAGGAACATCGCTGGATCCGCGCGGACCTCCTGTACTGTCATGCCGATCAAGGTGAGTTTGGCTTCACCCTCTCCGTTGAAAGCAACAAGATGCAGTGTCACGGAGCCGCCAAAGGCCGGAGTGTCCAGCATCTTCACATCCTCCGGTGCTGTTATGCCGAAGCGCCTGAGATCGATGACATTACCCGAACCTCGCTTGAAATCCTCGATCACGTCATGCCCATCGCCGGGAGTAATATAGAAAAGGTTTCGTCCCGTTCCTCCCGCCATGAAGTCATCTCCGCGACCGCCCCAAAGCACGTCATCTCCATCGTCGCCCTCAAGCCTGTCATCCCCGGCGTATCCATTGATGCGATCATGACCTCCTCCGCCGCGAAGATGATTGGGACCGCAATTGCCCTTCATCGCGTCGTTCCCGGCCCCTCCGATTGCGGCCTCGATGAAGAAGCGGGGGTCATCCCGAGGTGACATCGGCGTGCAGACAACCATCTGCTCGGCGGTCTCGCCGTACTTCAAGAAGCGTGGCATGACGTGGCTCGCCCCTCCTGGTCGAAGGTCGATATTCAGATCCCGCGTAAAGTTCGAGAAATCGAAAGTGTCCCATCCGCCGTCATCAACAATTGTCTCGAAGACATAGTCGCCCGACGCTTTCTTGCGATATTGACCGTCGCGGAAACTGTGGCCCTTCAAAGGATCCCATGAATATAAACTATCGATCCCGGAGTTTGGCGACAGGGCCGGTGGACCATAGAGTGCTTGAAGCGCCAGCACATCCAGCGGCATGAAGCTCTGGGGATGTTCGCCTCGGCTGCAGCCCAAGCTCCAATAGTCGCGGTAAGTATTATAGCTCATGACTGTAAAACGGGAGCTGTCTTGTTCCTGCGGAAGCGTCCCGAAGGCGCCGGAATCATGAGGATGCTTCAAACCCAAGGCATGACCAATTTCGTGACGTATTGCGTGGTGCTCGAAGCCGCCCTCGTTGAGTTCGCAATAGTCATCCGTGATTGGAAGCCAGACATCGCCGGCGCAATGATGAGTATCTGGTAAATAGGCGCAGGGATTTTTTACGCGACTTTGCGCGATACGAATGATGGCCCGGCCCGGATCGGCCTCGTACTCATAAAATTTTACGTTGATTACCTTCTCAATCTCTCTGAAAAATTCACGAGCCTTTTCTTTGACGCCTTTAGCAACCCCTTTGAAATCGGCAATATAATCAATTGGATAATTATCTCCATAGTCCGACAAGGAACTTGGAAAGCTATAAGTTATAATATTTGATGACCATTTATATTGATGAATAAGCCCGTCTATCGCACGGTTTCCAGTCGGAATATTATTCGCTATACTCATTTCATTCCTCACATCAGCACCGAATGCGTTATTCGCTCTTGTCATGGATTGACACGCGGACTGCGCTGAAAACCTGGCAGTTCACGCGTGAATTTGCGTTCTGCGCACACGCAGCGCGCATCTTGAGAGGCCACGACACGTTGCAGCCTTCACCAACCTCCTGTAGGAACAAGGCTCGTCCCGCGGTGGGCGGGAGTGGTGCCATGAAGTTTCTCGATCAAGCCAAGGTCTATGTGCGCTCTGGTGATGGTGGCGCGGGATGCGTCTCCTTCCGGCGCGAAAAATTCATCGAATTTGGCGGCCCAAACGGCGGTGACGGCGGTCGCGGCGGCGATGTCATCGTGGAGTGCACCGACGGGCTCAACACGTTGATCGACTATCGCTACCAGCAGCATTTCAAGGCCCGGCCGGGCATGCACGGCATGGGCAAGAACCGCAACGGCCCGCGCGGTGACGATGTGGTGCTCAAGGTTCCCCAAGGCACCGAGATCTATACGGAGGATGGCGAGACCCTGCTCGCCGACATGACCGAGGTCGGCCAGCGGGTCGTTCTGGCGCGCGGCGGCAATGGCGGGTTCGGCAACGCCTATTTCAAGTCGTCCACCAACCAGGCCCCGCGCCACGCCAATCCCGGCCAGACCGGCACCGAGATGTGGATCTGGCTTCGGCTGAAGCTTATCGCCGATGCCGGCCTCGTCGGCCTGCCCAATGCCGGCAAGTCCACATTTCTCGCCGCGGTCAGCGCCGCAAAGCCTAAGATCGCCGATTATCCCTTCACGACGCTGCATCCGGGCCTCGGCGTGGTCGGCGTGGATGGCCGGGAATTTGTGCTGGCGGACATCCCCGGCCTCATCGAGGGCGCCCACGAGGGACATGGCCTGGGCGACCGCTTCCTCGGCCATGTCGAGCGTTGCCGGGTCCTGCTCCATCTCGTCGACGGCACCGGCGAGCACGCGGGCAAGGCCTATAAGACCGTGCGCGCGGAGCTTGAGGCCTATGGCCACGGATTGAGCGACAAGCCCGAGATCGTAGTACTGACGAAAGCCGACTCGCTTGATGACGAGACCCGCAAGGATCAGGTCGCGCGGCTGAAACGGGCCTCCAAGCGCACGCCCTACGTGATCTCGGCCGCCTCAGGCGCCGGCGTGCGTGAGGTGCTGCGGGCTGTCATGGCGACACTTGACGGCGTGGCCGCCGCGGAAGCCGAAACCGACGACGCGCCCTGGCAGCCTTGAGCGCGACGACCGATCGCATATCGAGCCTCGATTGAAGCCCCTGATCTTTTCCGGTGGCCACGCTCGGTCGAAGCCGAGGCGGCCCCCCGCCACTCAGCGTGCGCGAACGCCGGCGATCAGGAGGCCGCCGAGACCGAAGAAGCCGATGAGAACGGCGAGACCGGCGGCCTGGCTCTGGAACAGATAGGTGGCGGTGGCGACGAGTGTCGGCCCCAGGAAGGAGGTCACCTTGCCCGACAGCGCGAAGAGGCCGAAGAACTGCCCGGCCTGCCCAGGTGGCGCGAGACGGACGAGCAGGCTGCGTGAGGAGGCCTGCAGCGGCCCCGCGACGAGGCCGATGGCGAGACCGAGCGCGACATAGACCTTTTCCGGCAGGTGGGCATAAAGCCCCGCCCCCGGGATCATGGGACCTGTCGGCCAGACGAACAGGATATGGTCCCGTCCGAGCGAGAGTATACCGAGGCAGCACAGGACGAGGATGGTCAATGCCCCGAGGATGACCCGCTTGCCGCCGATGGCATCATCGAGGCGCCCGCCGATGAAGGCGCCGATCGTCCCGGTCAAGGTCAACAGAATTCCGAAGACGCCAATCTCGATCATGCCCCAGCCGAACACGCCGGCGGCGTAAATCCCGCCGAAGGCAAACAGCGCCACAAGGCCGTCCTGATAGATCATATTGGCGAGGAGGAAGCGGCCGATATCGCCGAGGCTCTTTGCCTGGCGCACGGTTTCCGTCAAGGCGTTGAAGCCCGCGCGCATGGCGACCTTGAGCGGGATCCCGCTGGGCTTCACATCCGGCGTCAGAAGCAGCATGGGGATCACGAAGACGATGAACCACAGGGCCGTCAGGGGACCCACCAGCCGATCACCGGCAAAGGTCGCGGGATCAAGCCCGAAGAGTGGTGTGAGCCCGGCCAGCGTCCGGCCGGTGTCAGGCGACGCCGCGAAGAGGGCCAGCGTCAGGGCCAGCGAGATCAATCCACCCACATAGCCCGTCGCCCAGCCGGCGCCGGACAGCCGGCCGATGCGCTCAGGCGGCACCAGATGCGGCATCATGGAATTGTTGAAGACCGTGGCGAATTCAGCGCCGATCGTCGCAACGGCAAAGGCGACGAGCGCCAGCGCGACCGCCCCCGGCACGCCAGGGGCTGCCCACCACAAGGCCGCCGAGCCAACGGCCAGCAGCAGGCCGAAGACAACGATCCAGGGCTTCTTGGGGCCTGTCGTGTCCGCGACCGCGCCGAGGAACGGCGACGTCAGCGCGATCGCGAGCCCGGCAACGCCCGTCGCGTAGCCCCAGAGGCTTTGCCCGCTCACGGGATCGGACGCGAGGCGCGCCGCGAAATAAGGCGCGAACACGAAGGTGGTGATCAACGTGAAGAACGGCTGCGTGGCCCAGTCAAAGAAGATCCAGGCGACGACCGCGCGCTTGGGCGGATACCCTGGCGCCACCGGCTCTGCGGGAAGCGACTTATGCCGCTGATGGAGTGATGACAAGGGGGCCTTGCAGGGTCAGCGGCTGTGAAGAACGGCTTCGATCGGCAAGGTCTCCTGCCAGCCGTGGCGGACGAGCTCCGGATCGAGATGTTCTTCACAGGGCTCGCCGATGCATAGATAGGCGATAAACGACCATGTGGGCGGCACGTCAAGGGCTGCCTTGACGCGTTCGGGGTCGAGGATGGAGACCCACCCCATGCCAAGCCCCTCGGCGCGGGCCGCAAGCCATAGCGTATGAATCGCCATCAGGGTGGAATAATGGAGCGTCTCCGGCATGGTCCGCCGGCCAAGGCCATATCCCGCCAGTGGCTTGTCTTCGTTGAAGACCGCGATATGGGCCGGCGCATCGCGCAGGCCCGCAAGTTTCAGCGTGGCATAGGATGACGCGCGATCACCCGTATAGCTCTTCAATGCCTCGGCATTGCAACGCTCGAATTCGGCGATGATGGCCTGCCGCCGCGCCGGGGTGACGACCTCCACGAAGCGCCACGGCTGGCTGTTCCCGACAGAGGGAGCCATCACGGCGAGATCGATGAGATGCCGCAGCATGCCCTCCTGCATGGGCGCGCCGGTGAAGCGGCGCACGTCCCGCCGCCATGCGAGGAGCTCCTCCAGCTGCTTGCGAAACGCCGGGCCGAATTCCGGTGGGTCGACGGGTTGGCACGGTCGCTGCGTCATGACTTCACCAGATCCCCTACGAGGCCCGCCGCGACCGTCAGGCGCGACAGCGTCAGCCCAGAACCCGCGATGCTTTCTACGGTCGAACGGATGCGCTCCACCTCGCCGCCCCGCGCTTCCGCCCAGAGGCGCACGGCCTCGCGGGCCGCGGCGGCATCCCGCGCGGGCGCCCCGGTCGCGACGATGGCCGTTGTCAGGCGGCGATGCGCGCTGGCGATGCCGCCGAGCGCACGGCCGAGCGCAAGCCGGTCGTAGTAGTCGGTCACCGGCAGCCCGCGCGCCGCGGCCGCGAGCTCTCGGAGACGGAAGCTGCTCTCCACCGCGAAGTGGATCGCGGCCACTTCGTCGGCATCGCGATCACTCGCCTGGGAAATACGCACGATGTCCGGCGCGGCGCCCAGCTCCGACAAGGCGGCAAGCCGCCGTGCCAGCGGCGCGGGGATCCCGGCCTCCTCCAGGCTCGTGCTTCGCGCTTCGAGCCCCTCGCGGACATCCGCGGACAGCGCGGCCGGCAAGGCCGCCTCGACAGTCGCGATGCCGCGACGGTAGCGCGCGACGATCTTCTGGATTCCCTCGGCCTGGAAATCCGCGTTGCGGATGAACCAGGAGAGCCCATCGACGAGAAGGTCCTGCAAGCCCGCATAGAGATCAAGCTGCATGGCCGCATTGATGTCGTCGGCGGAATGGCCGATGCGCTCATCGAGCGCGTCAATGCCCGCATTCAGCTCGATCAGCCCATAGGCGTCCCGGACCGCCGCGTAGGCAGCGGCGATCGTTGGCGCATCAGCCCCCGTCTCATCCGCGAGGCGCGTGACAATCGTCGGCCCGCCGCGATTGATGATGGCATTGGCAAGCTGCGTCGCAATGATCTCCCGTCGCAGGCGATGCGCCGTCACCGCGTCCGGGAACCGCTCCCGCAAAGGCTTCGGCATATACCGCATCAGTTCGCCCGCAAGATACGGGTCATCCGGTACCGGGCTTTCGAGGATCGCGTCGTAGAGCGCGAGCTTGGCATAGGCGAGGATGACCGCGATCTCCGGCCGCGTCAGGTTTTCACCGCGCTGCTGGCGCTGGGCGAGCGTCGCGTCGTCCGGCAGGAATTCCACCGCGCGATCAAGACGTCCTTCCGCCTCCAGCACACGCATGAGGCGACGGGCAAAGCCGAGCTCCTCGGTCCCGCGCCGCTCAGCGAGCGAAATAGCGAGTGTCTGCAGATAGTTGTTCGTCAGGACGAGCCGGGCGACCTCGTCCGTCATCTCGACAAGCAGGCTGTCACGGCCGGCTTCATCAAGCCGCCCCTCCTTCACCGGGGGTGCCAGCGCGATCTTGATGTTCACCTCGACGTCGGAGGAATTGACGCCTGCCGAATTGTCGATGGCGTCGGTGTTGAGGCGAACGCCGGCCTCCGCCGCCTCGATACGCCCGCGTTGGGTCATGCCCAGGTTGGCACCCTCGCCGATCACCTTCGCGCGGACGGACTGACCCGTGATGCGTATGGCGTCGTTGTTGCGATCGCCCGCCTCGGCATCGGTCTCCTCACTGGCGCGGATATAGGTGCCGATGCCGCCGAACCACAGGAGATCGACAGGGGCCTTGAGGATGGCTGACATCACCTCCTGGGGCGAGGCGTGATCTTGCGTGAGGCCGATCGCGGCCTGCGCAGCCGGCGACAGCGGAATGGATTTGGCGGCGCGCGAGAAGACCCCACCGCCGTCCGAAATCAGCGCGGTGTCGTAGTCCTGCCAGCTCGATCGCGGCAGCGCAAAGAGCCGCTGCCGTTCCGCGTAGCCCACAGCGGGATCCGGGTTCGGATCGAGGAAGATGTCGCGATGGTCGAAGGCGGCCACGAGCTTCAGCTGCTCCGACAGTAGCATGCCATTGCCGAAGACATCCCCCGACATGTCGCCGACGCCCGCCACCGTCACCGGCGTCGACTGGATATCAACGTCGAGCTCCCGGAAGTGCCTCTTCACGGCTTCCCAGCCACCACGCGCGGTAATGCCCATCTTCTTGTGGTCGTAACCGTGGCTGCCACCGGAGGCGAAGGCATCGCCGAGCCAGAAGCCATGATCAGCCGAGATGCTGTTGGCGAGGTCCGAGAAGGTGGCCGTGCCCTTGTCGGCGGCAACGACCAGATAGGGATCATCATCGTCATAGCGAACCGTCAGCGGCGGATGGACGATGGCCTCGCCCTCGCGATTGTCGGTGATGTCCAGCATTGACGACACGAAGATTCGATAGGCCTCTGTGCCCTCGGCCATGAAGGCCTGCCGGTCGCCGGGGGCCGGCAAGCGCTTCGGCAGGAACCCGCCTTTCGCGCCGACAGGCACGATGACCGCGTTCTTCACCTGCTGTGCCTTGACGAGGCCAAGCACCTCGGTGCGGAAATCCTGCGCCCGGTCGGACCAGCGCAATCCGCCGCGCGCCACCTTGCCGAAGCGCATATGCACGCCGTCCACCCGCGGCGAATGCACGAAGATCTCGTAGAGAGGCTTCGGCATCGGCAAGCCGTCCACCTTCGCGCAGGCATATTTGACGGCAATGGTACGTCGTGGATTGCCGTCACCGTCCAGCTGGAAAAAGTTGGTGCGGATCGCCGCGTCGATGAGATTGACGAAACGCCGAAGAATGCGGTCGTCGTCGAGGCTCGCCACGCCCTGCAGAAGTTCCTCGATACGGGTGTGGATTTCGGCCTGACGCGCCAGCCGCGTGGCTTCGTCCAAGCGTGGGTCGAAGCGGGCATAGAACAGCGCGACGATCTCTTTCGCGATGGCGGCGTGGCGTGTCACGGCGCCCGCGAGATAGCCCATGCTGAAATGCACGCCGATCTGGCGCAGATAGATGGCGAGCGAGCGCAAAAGCGCCACGTCACGCCAGCCAAGCCCGGCTTCCAGAACCAGGGCGTTGAAGCCATCCGATTCCGCCAGGTCCCGGAACAGCGCCATCAAGGCCGCTTCGATGGCTGGCTGCAGCGCGTCCACATCGATGACCCCGCCGGCGGCGCGCTCGAGCCGCATGTCGTGCAGCCAGACCCGCGCGTCATCGCTCGCCCCCGCGGGAAAGATGCGGTGGGTGCGCTCGTTCACGACACGGAAACCGAGGTTCTCGAGCAAGGGCACCCGCTCGGACAGGGGCATCGGCCGCCCCCGCGAGAACACCTTGAGATTGGCGCTGGTGTCATCCTCGCCCTCGCGGCGGTAGATATCCACCGCCCAAGGCCGCTCGGCGCTCAACTGCTCGAGGATATTGATATCCGTGAGAACGGCATCGCCGCTGTAGAATTCGCGATAGGCCGCCCCGAAGGCATCGCCGTAACGCTCCGCGAGCACGCGACCGCGCCGGCCTCCGATCGCCGCATCGAGCAATTCGCCGAGCGCGTCCCGCCACGTCCGCACGATGGCACGCACGCCGGCTTCGAGCGCCTCCTGCCCGATCGCCGGGATCTTGCCCTCGTGATGGCCGATGATGAAATGCGTGCGTGACAACGGCCCCTCGGGATAGGCCGGATAGGCGGCGGAGACATGGCCGTCGAAAGTGCGCGCCAGAAACTCGCCGACACGCCGCCGGACCTCGGTGTCGTAACGGTCCTTCGGAATATAGACGAGGACGGAGACGAAGCGGTCGAAAGCGTCCCGGCGAGCTAGCACGCGCACGCGCGGCCGTTCGGTCAGTTTCAGGATTTCCAGGCAGAAGCGATACAACGTCTCGACATCCACCTGGAACAGCTCGTCGCGCGGATAGTCCTCCAGCACGTAGAGCAGCGCGCGGCCGGAATAACTCGCCGGATCGAAGCCGGCGCGGGCGATGACCTGCGCCACCTTG
This sequence comes from Chelatococcus sp. HY11, assembly GCF_018398335.1. Classification (NCBI taxonomy): domain Bacteria; kingdom Pseudomonadati; phylum Pseudomonadota; class Alphaproteobacteria; order Hyphomicrobiales; family Chelatococcaceae; genus Chelatococcus; species Chelatococcus sp. HY11. The sequence continues at coordinate 3,542,975 of NZ_JAHBRX010000001.1, read as the reverse complement.
TGCCGAAGATAGGGGACATCCCGCGTCGTGCCCGTATAGGCATCGGCGGTGAAGAGGCCGACGATGCGCAGCTCGCCTTCCAGCCGGCCATCCCCCGAGAACAGCTTCACGCCGATATAGTCGAGATAGGCCCGGCGATGGACACGCGACTTGACATTGGCCTTGGTGACGATCAGCGGCACGGGCTCAGCAAGGAAAGCCCGCATTTCCGGTGTCATGACGACCATGTCCCGCCCGCGCCGCAAGATCCGAACTGAGGGATCCCGCAGGATGCCAAGGCCCGAACCTTCGACGAGGTCGGCGCTCGTGTCGCCACCCGCGAAGCTGTATTCACGGATGCCGAGAATGGTGAAATTGCCATCCGCGAGCCACGAGAGGAAATCCCCGGCTTCCTCGACCGCCTCCGCCGGCATGCTCGCGGGCGATGCCCTGACGACATCGATCGCTCCGCGCAGGCGTTCACGCATCGTTGTCCAATCGTCGGTCGCCTGCCGGACCTCCGCATAGGTCCGCGACAACTCCGCGACGAGGGCCGCGCGCACGGCGTCATCGTCTATACGATCGAGATGGATATGGATGAGGCTCTCGCGCGGAACGGTGCCGCCGGCTTCCGCGTCAGGAATGATCCTGGCAAGACGGCCGTCCCCGTCGCGCTCCACGGCGATGATCGGATGCGCGACCAGCGCGAGCTCCGCCTCGAAGCCCTGGGCGATCAGCGCCGCGAGGGTGGAATCGAGCAGAAACGCCATATTGTCGTTGACGACTTCGAGCAGCGTGATCTGACGCTGCTGACCATCGCCGTTGATGTCGCGATCGATCAGCTTGACGATCGGCGGGTCGCCGCGTCGCCGGGGTTCAGCGAGATGGGCAAAGGCATCGGCCGCGAGTGCCGCCACCTCATCCGGCGCATAGCGCTCGAGGTCCTCGGTCGCCGTCGCCCCAAAGAGCTTGGCGGCGAACCCCTTGGGAACCGAGGGCGCGCGTTCATGCAACACCGCGTCGATGGACGCGATCAGATGCACCTTTTCCCTGTCCCCCTGATCACCGGAGACCTCGCCGTAGGAACGAATTCCCTGCGAATCAAGAAGCCCTGGAGACACTCCCGACGTGGCGGCTCGCTCATGATTATGGGGCTTCACTAGATCCGGCTTCGCCGACGTCATACCCAAACTCCCAATATGCTGCTCGTGCTGCTGCGGTGTCCCGCAGGCCTCCTGAAACAGGCTAGCCGAGGGATGTGCACCAATCATGACCTGAGCCGTATAGGCCGCTCAAGAAAACCACCATGCGAACCGAAGGCTCACCGGGCGGTCATCGTCTCGCCTCTCGAATTGTCAGGTGCGACGGTGAGTTCCCGTTTCGATGCTCGCGGTCACGATCAATGTGGACGCCTTCCTCAGGGTGCTCAGCTGCCGATCGCGGCTGACGCTTTTTATCCGCCCGTTACTGGCGCGTAGTAGCCTTAACCGCTTGTGCCTCAATGGCAACCGGAGAGATCCCCGAAAGGAAGGCGAATGCTACAAACCGCGGTTCTCTTTCGCGCTTACCCGCGCGCGAGGCCAGTGCCAGGGCTGCGAGGAATCGCGCTTGCAGCACCGCTGTCGTCGCAGCGCCGGTGGCTCCAGGGCTCGCACCGCACAAAAGAAAAGGCCGGCGTTCAACGCCGGCCTTTTTGAAGTCAGATACTCGTTACGCGTTGCCAAGTGGCCCGGCATTCCCCTGACACCGGGGGGCTGGGGGGCTGACGTATTCCGGCACCAGGAGATGCCGAGCCACCAAGGCAACATGGACTTTATCGCCGGGCAGTTGGGCCGCCGCTGGGCCTCTCTGCGGCGGAAATGTGGATTTTGCGATTTATCAAACGCCGCCACTCAGCACGGCTGACATAGCGCGCCGTTAGCGTGCAGCTCATGACGCTTGCATGACAACGCGACGCGCCCCATCATGAAAGGCGATAGGGCGAGGTTTTGTCGCGCCCTCGGTACGGCGGCCGCCGTGGCCGCCGCTTCAGTGAGTTGGCGTTCGCCGGCCGCGGAAGGCAGGAACAGGGTAACGGAATGAGCGAGGAGGGCAGCTCGGACATCGAGCCAAACCTGTCCGCGCCGTCAGCGTATCGCATCGAGGCGATCACAACGGCGGCGGACAGCGAACCATCGCCAGGCCGGTCATCGAGCCGATCCGTCCTTCCCTTCGCGGCAGCACAAAACCGATCTTCTCCCTTCGCCCCGTCAAACGCGCTTCCGCCTGCTGCTGCCCAGCCGAGCTTACCGCCCGTTGTGTCGTTCGACCGGCTGGAGCTCCGGGAGATCCTCAATCTCTACGGCCGGAAGGTCGCGGCCGGCGAATGGCGTGACTACGCAATCGATTGCCTGAAGGAGCGCGCTGTCTTCTCCGTCTTCCGGCGGACATCGGAGGTGCCGATGTATCGCATCGAGAAGGACCCGAGGCTGGCGCGCCGACAGGGTGCTTACAGCGTCATCACGGCTTCGGGCCTCATCCTCAAACGCGGCCACGACCTCGCCCGCGTGATCAGCGTTCTCGACCGGTCCTCCCTGCGGGTGGTGGGCTGACGGGCCTTACGTCTGATGGCATTGCCGGTGGTCGGCCGATACGTCGCCAATAAGCCGCCATGACGCCTCGGCCCCATCCCGAGCGATGTCAGGCGCGGTAACTGTGATCAGGGCTTTCCATAGCGCCCAGCCTCGGGCGCGGCTCCACGTCTTATCATCGAGGGAAAGCGCTGCTCGAAAAGTCGCACGGCTGTCGCCCGAAAACAGCGTCCATGCGATCACGAGATCACACGCCGGGTCGCCCACCGCGGAACTGCCGAAATCGATGACAGCGCTGAGATCGCCATCGCGAACCAACAGGTTGCCACCTGATACGTCCCCATGGACCCAGACCGGCGGGCGCTCCCATTGCGATGCGAGCGCATTGGCCCACACATCCCTGAGAACACCGGTTTCAGCTGTTTCTCCAAGGACCGCCAGCGCCGCCTGAACCTCCCCCGCATACACCGCGAGCTGGCCGCCGCGATGAAAATTATGGTCTCCGGGCGGTGGGCCATCACGGGTATCTATCCGATGCAGCGCGCTCAGAAAATCGGCGAGCGAGCATGCCACGCGATTGAGATCGGCCTGCGGTTCACGCGCCACGGGATTGCCGGGAAGCCAGCGATAGATGGACCAGGGCCAGGGATATCCCTGGCCTGGCTGGCCATTGGCCACGGGGACCGGAATGGGCAACGGTAGATGGGGCGTCAGCGCGGGGAGCCAGCGATGCTCTTTCGCGACCTGCGCGACATAACGACCAGCGCTCGGCAAGCGCACGAGCATGTTCTCGCCCAGACGGAAGGTGCGGTTGTCCCACCCGCCCGGCACGACCGGCGATATCGACAGATGTGCCAAATCAGGGAACTGCTCGGCGACAAGTCGATGAACCAGGACGGCATCGATGATGATCGTCAAAACATGCCCCGATGTCTGCGACCTATTGAGCGGGGATCGAACGAACGCCGCCAATAAAAAAGCCCCGGCGCAAACCGGGGCTCTTCGTTTATCCTACAGCCTTATCAGCTGCTGCGCTGCTGGCCGAAGAGCTGCATCAGCATGACGAACATGTTGATGAAGTCCAGATAGAGCATCAGCGCGCCCAGCACCGACTTGCGGGCCGCCGAGGCGCTGTCGTCCATCTCGTAGTACATCTCCTTGATCCGCTGGGTATCCCAGGCGGTCAGACCGGCGAAGACCAGCACACCAGCCACCGAGATGGCGAACTGCAGGGCGCTCGACGCCAGGAAGATGTTGACCAGCGAGGCGATGATGACGCCGAACAGGCCCATGATCAGGAACGAACCCATCGCCGACAGGTTACGCTTCGTCGTGTAGCCATAGAGGCTGAGTGCGCCGAAGGTCGCCGCGGTGATGAAGAACACCCGCGTGATCGACGCGTGGGTGTAGACGAGGAAGATCGACGACAGCGACAGGCCGACCAGCGCCGCGTAGGCAAAGAACAGCAGACGCGCCGTGGCGGGCTGAAGCCGCGCGATGCGGAAGCTCAGGAAGAAGACCAGCGCCAGCGGGGCGAAGATCACCACCCACTTCAGGGGCGAGCCGAACATCGCGACGCCGAAGCTCGTGAGCATCAGGCCGTTGCTGAACTGACCGGCGGCGGCAGCCGGGTCAGTGGTGACGGCCGCCATAGAGGTTCCAAGCGCGGCCAGACCCGTGATGGCCAGGCCCAGAACCATGTTGTTGTAGACACCGAGCATGAAGGCCCGCAGACCCTGGTCGAGCTCTGCGGTTCCGGCCCGGGCGACACCGCTGCCGTAGGCGTAGGTGTTGCGGTTCAGATCCGACATGATTCCCTCTCGAAACTCCGAAAAGCGTTATGCTGCGACATATTGGCAGCAGACGAAATATGGAACATCGCCGCCCGCGATACAAGGGCTGCTCGCTCATTCCGCGCGCTGCCGCAAGACATACGTCCCAACATGAACGTTTCGTAAAGATTAGAGGCGGCGAAACGCCAGCCCGGAAGCACCTTTTGCTAAAGATCCCTCAAATAAGGCGCGGGCTTCTGGCCAAGTATTCTCCATGTTCCGGCAAGCCCGATCCCTACGGCAACCACAACTGCAATCAGCGCGGCCAATATCGCGCTCATTGGCGACAAGTCGAAACTCAGCCTCATGACGCGGGTTATTATAACCCATCCGGCGATGGAGCCCGCAATGAAACCGAAGATGGCTGTAGACAGGGCAATCACCCCATACTCGATTATATAGGCCGTCAGGAGATGCGAGCGGGTTGCGCCGATGGTCTTCAGCACCACCGCATCGTAGAGCCGCGCCTGATGCGACGCCGCCATGGCGCCCGCCAGGACAAGGACGCTCGCCGCAAGGGCGATTGAAGCCGCCGCCCGCACGGCAAGCGCCAGCTGCGACACCATATCGTCGACAGCCTGCAAAGCGTCACGCACACGCACACTCGTCACGACGGGAAAGGTTTCCGCGGCCTTGCGCAGCAGCGCTGCCTCCCGTGTGATCAGCCCGTTGTCGGCGATCTCCCCCCTTGGCCAGCTCAGCGTCGCGAGGTCGGTGTGAGGCGCGCCCGCGAAGGTATTCGGGGTGAAGACCATCACGAAATTGATGCCGAGCGAACGCCATTCCAGCTTGCGCAGATTGGCAATCCGCGCCTCGATCCGGCGGCCGAGCACGTTGACCGTGATGACATCCCCGATGCCGAGACGGAGCTTTTCCGCGACCTCGCTTTCAAAGGACACGAGCGGCGGCCCGGCATAGTCGGCCGGCCACCATTGCCCGGCAACGACGCTGGAATTCTCCGGGACAGTAGCGGAATACGTGATGCCGCGGTCGCCGTCGAGCACCCACTGCACGTCCTCCGGCGCCTTGTATCCCTCAGCGGGCTCGCCCTTCAACGTCAACAGGCGCCCACGCATCATCGGCACCTGGTCGATCTTGGCGTTGGGCGCCTCGCTTGCCAGAAATGCGCGAAACTCCTCCGCCTGGTTGCCCGGTACGTCAAGGAAGAAGAAGCTCGGCGCCTGCGCGGGCAGGCTGCCGGTGAGCTGGTTGCGCAGATTTGTCTCGATGAGGGCGAGGGTGACGATCAGCGTGATCCCGAGCCCCAGGGACAATACCAGAGACGGCGTCGGCGCCGCCGGGCGGTGGATATTGGCGATGGCGAGCCGCATCGCCGGCCGTTGCACCCGTGGCAACGCGCTGGCGATGCGCATGAGGCCACTCGCCACCAGCCGCAGCAGCAGGAAGACGGCGGCCGCGGCGGCCACGAACATCAGCGCGAGCCAGCGGTCGTACGAAAAGACCACGGCGACGGTGACCAGGGCGGTGATGGCAAGCGCCAGCGCAACGAGATACCGACGACGCGGCAGGCGCCGGTCGAGCTGCACGGCCGAGCGGAAGAGAGCCGTCACGGGCACGTCATGGGCGCGGCCGAGCGGCAACAGCGCGAAGACGAAAGCGGTCAGCAGCCCGTAGAGGGCGGCGAGCGCCAGTTCCAGCGGCGCGAAGCTCGGTTCCAACGGCAGCGGAATGAGCGTGCGTCCCACTGTCGAGAGCAGGAAGGGCACCGTCGCCCCCAACGCCATGCCGATAGCGACGCCGATGAACGCCATCAGCATGACCTGGATAAGGTAGATAGCCACGACCTGCCCGCCAGGCGCGCCGATGCTCTTCAGCGTGGCGATCGAGGGCCGCTTGCGGTCGACGAAGGCATTGACCGCATTCGCAACGCCGACACCACCAACGAGCAGGGCCGTCAGTCCGACGAGGGTCAGAAACTGAGTAAAGCGCTCGATCTCGCGGGCCAGGCGCGGCGCGGCCTCAAGACGGCTGCGTATCTCCCATCCGGTATCGGGAAAAGCCTGTTTCACGGCGCTCTGGATCGTCGCCAGCGCCGCGTCATCGTCGGCGCCCGGTGGCAGCACGAGGCGATAGGTCCAGCGGACGAGGCTTCCCGGCTGGAGAAGCCCGGAGGCCTTCAGCGCCTCCTGCGAAATCATGAGGCGTGGACCGAAGCCCACCCCGGCCACCACCTTGTCGGGCTCGGTGATGATGGCCGCCTTGAGGACCACCGGCAGGTGCCCCAGTGTCACCCGGTCACCCGTCTTCAGGCCGAGACGCGCCAGCAGCACGGGGTCGGCGAAGGCGCCATAGGCCCCGTCTGTCACGCCGAGCGCGTCACGTGCCAGCGGCGGGTCGGTCTCAAGCGTTCCCAGCGAGGGATAGCGATGATCGACGGCCTTGACCTCGACCAGTGCGGAGCCCTTGTCGCCCGCGACAACCATCGCGCGAAGCGTCGCCACGCTCGACAGGTCGCCCCGCGCGGCAAGAAAGGCTTGCTCGCTCTCCGTCGCCTCCCGTTGAACCAGCGAGTAGCTGAGGTCACCGCCGAGAATGAGCCGGCCCTGGGAGGCCAAGCCATCCGTGAGGCTGCGCCCGACGGAGCCCACAGCCGCGATGGCGGCAACACCAAGTGCCACGCAGGCCAGGAAAATCCCGAAGCCGCGCAGGCCGCCGCGCATCTCCCTGAACGCCAGCCTGACGACGAGGATGAGGCCGGCCCAGCCGGATCGATCAGCAACGAATCCCGGCACGGGGTCGTCCCTCAATGGTTGGTGGATGCATGGTCGGCCTCGACCAGACCGGACCGGAGATGCACGACGCGATCACAGCGAGCCGCCAGGCTCGGATCATGGGTCACGAGCACGAGCGTCGCATGGCGATCGCGCTTCAGCTCAAACAGCAGCTCAACAATGCTACTCCCCGTCGCCTCGTCGAGATTGCCCGTGGGCTCGTCCGCCACCAGGATGGGCGGATGGCCGACGGTCGCCCGGGCGATGGCAACACGCTGCTGCTCGCCGCCGGACAACTGGGACGGATAATGGCTGAGGCGATGGCCGAGCCCCACGCGCTCGAGAGAGGCCGCGGCCCGCTCGAAAGCATCGCGCCCACCGGCCAGTTCGATCGGCAGGGCGACATTCTCCAGCGCCGTCATGGTGGGCACAAGATGGAATGACTGGAAAACGATACCGATATTGCGCCCCCGGAAGCGCGCCAACGCATCTTCATCAAGGCTTCCGAGCTCCTGGCCCGCGACCATGACCGAGCCTTTATCCGCGCGTTCAAGGCCCGCCAGCGTCATCAGGAGCGTTGACTTGCCGGAACCGGAAGGGCCAACCAGACCGATGGCCTCGCCGGGACGCACGGCCAGTGATATGCCCTTCAGGATGTGGACGCGAGCCGCTGCATGACCGAGACTGAGATGGACGTCCGCGAGCTGGATAGCCATATCGGTGGGTGTAGCCGCCGCGGCGGCATTGGCCTGAAGTTGTCCTTGCGGCAAAGTCTGTCCCATTCTGGGCTGCGAAGCGGAAGACGTCAGCCTGTCCTGGAGACCGTTGTGAACAGTGCGCTGATCTGCTTCCACCGTAGGTTCCATACCCTTTGCTCCGCTTCTGCCCATCCGGTCACGCTACCTTTGTCCGCCTTACAGCAAAGGCCCATGTGGCCATCATCACAATCCATCGATCTGGTGTGGCCCGCCATTGGCTCGCCATCGCGAGCCACTCCTGTGAAACAGGCGCGGTGGGCACAGGATGCGCAGGATCGATACCTCCGAACAACCCGCCGCCATCCGGACAGCCAACGTCATATGGGAGAGATCGCGCCGTGATCCAATGTTTGTCTCACCTTGCTTTCCACTTTCGCGGTGTGACAACGCACCTGATGACCCTGTCCCTCGCGCTCACGCTGTCGGTGCCCCTGATGCTTCTCCCCGCCCGCGCCGCTGAAACGCCGAAGATCGTGGTTTTCGGAGACAGCCTCGTCGCGGGTTACGGCTTGTCGGCCAGCCAGGCCTTTCCAAACGTTTTGCAGGCGATGCTGGCGGAAAAAGGCATCAAGGTGGAACTGGTCAATGCCGGCGTCTCAGGCGATACCGCGTCGGCCGGCCTTGCCCGGCTCGACTGGTCGATCCCCGAAGACACACAAGGCGTGATCCTGGAACTTGGCGCCAATGATATGCTGCGCGGCGTCGATCCCGCGGTGACGAAAGCCACGCTCGACAGCATCATTAAGCGGCTGAAGGAGCGCAATATTCCCGTCTTGCTGGCCGGCATGCAGGCTGCTCCCAATCTTGGCGCCGACTACGTCCAGCGCTTCAACGCCATCTATCCGGAGCTTGCCAAGACGCATGGCGTGACACTTTATCCGTTTTTTCTCGACGGCGTTGCCGGCAACAGTTCGCTCAACCTTCCTGATGGGCTCCATCCGACGGCCGAAGGCGTGCGGCGCATCGCAGCCGCGATACTGCCGACGGTCGAACAGTTCATCGCCTCTCTCCCCAAAAGCTGACGGCGGCAAGCCCTCGGTCCTTCCACACCAAGACCCACGACACGCGGACACTGTCCCTCCATGCGCTACACAAAACTCGGCCGCACCGGCCTCGACGTCAGCCGCATCTGCCTCGGCACGATGACCTTCGGTGATCAGAACACGAAGGCCGAAGGCTTCGCCCAGATGGATCATGCCGTCGAGCGCGGCATCAATTTCTTCGATACCGCCGAGCTTTATTCGGTGCCGCCGAAGCCGGAGACGCAAGGCTCCACCGAGCGCATCGTCGGGGACTGGTTGATGGAGCGCGGCCAGCGCGACAAGATCGTCCTCGCCACCAAGATTGTCGGGCGTACGCCCAACACCTGGTTTCGGGAAGGCGGCCTGCCCGGTGAGCTCAACCGCGCCCAGATCCACGAGGCGGTCGACAAGAGCCTCAAACGCCTGAAGACGGACTACATTGACCTCTACCAGCTGCACTGGCCGGATCGCGCCGTCAGCCGTTTCGGCTCCAACGCCACCATCTTCAAGGCCGTCGAGGGTCCGGAAAACCCGATCCCTGAGATTCTCGACGCCCTCGACGACATCGTCAAAGCCGGCAAGGTGCGCTTCATTGGTCTCTCCAACGAGACTCCATGGGGCACCATGAGCTTCCTCCACGCAGCCGAGACGGCTGGCAAGCCACGTGTGCAGTCGATCCAGAATGCCTATTCACTCGTCAATCGCACCTTCGAGCTCGGCCTCGCCGAGATCGCGCTGCGCGAGAACACGGGCCTCCTCGCCTATTCCCCCCTAGGACAGGGCTACCTCACCGGCAAGTATCAGAACGGCGCATTGCCAAAGGGCAGCCGCAAGCAGCTCTACAACCGGCTGCAACGCTACGAGACCCCCGGCGCGCAGCCAGCCTTTGATGCCTATCTCGCCCTCGCCGCCACAACCGGCCTCGATCCCGCGCAAATGGCGCTCGCCTTCGTGCTGTCGCGGCCTTTCGTGACCGCCGCCATTGTCGGCGCCAGCAACCTCGACCAACTGAAGACCAATATCGACGCCATCGACCTCGCGCTCACGGAGGAAATCGAACAGCAGATCAACGATATCCATCTGCTGCATCAGAACCCCTGCCCCTAGCGGCATCAGGGTTCATGTCCACGGGCAGCAGAGCGCCGGGAGGCGTTCTGCCGGCAGCTGTAGATTTGAGGAGATGACCATGCCGCGCTTGTTTTCCGCCCTCTCCATCCCGGAGGATGTCGCCGGCGCGCTGTCACTTCTGCGCGGCGGGCTGCCGGGCGCGCGCTGGATGGAACCGAACGACTACCACCTCACCTTGCGCTTCATCGGCGATATCGACGATGCGATGGCGCGCGACATCGACGAGACATTGGCGGAAATCCACCGCCGCCCGTTCGATGTCACCATCGAGGGCCTCGACAGCTTTGGCGGCGCCCGGCCCCGCGCCATCATCGCGCGCGCCGCGCCGGCCGCCCCCCTGATGGAACTGCAGGCAGACCTTGAAAGGCGCTGCCGGCGCGCCGGCCTCGATCCCGAAACGCGAAAATTCACCCCCCACGTGACTTTGGCGCGGCTGCGCGACGCTTCGCCGCTCGATGTGGCGGATTATCTCTCGACCCGCAGCGCACCCCGGTCCATCACCTTCCCTGTCGATCATTTCGTGCTCATGTCGGCGCGCGCTTCCGTCGGGGGCGGCCCCTATATCACCGAGGCGGTCTACCCGCTGCTCCGAGCATCCCCTGCTTAGCGAAGCCCTTCGCGCCTCTCGGCCAGCCCCTTTGCCAGGCCGCTCTCGTTCGCTGCTCTCGTTCGCTGCTCTTGGCGAGGCTTGCACCCGCGCCCCTCCGATCCCATCTCTCAGGGCGTTGTGAGCGCGGGCCAGGGCCCGCCACCAGGAAGGATGCATGAGGCAATGGCTACTGGCGATTTCGCTGGTTCCCGTTTTGAGAAGCGGCTCACCCCGGAGGAAATGGCCGAAATCCGGCGTCGGGCCAAGGTGGAGGACGGGGACGCCGAGGTGCGCGTGAAGCGTGGCTTCTGGCCGGCCCTGAAACGCGTGGCGCGCAACGTGCCATTCGCGAGCGATCTTGTCGCCGCCTATTACTGTGCGCTCGATCCCAAGACGCCACGGAGCGTGAAGCTGGTGCTCTACGGCGCGCTCGCCTATTTCATCCTGCCCTTCGACGCGGTTCCCGACATCATCCCGCTGCTCGGCTATGGCGACGACATGGCGCTTCTCGCGGCCGCGATTACCGGCGTTGCCACATCAATCACCGACGACCATCGCCGCCGCGCTCACGAAACTTTGTCCGAGATGGACAACTGAGCAGCAAAAGCCATTAAGGTTCGCGGGTTACGCATCGCCCGTTCAGGGAAAATTATGCCTAACTTTCTATATCATGGTACAGATCAGGGTTAAGGGAACGCGCCCGCTTTTCCTGCGGGCTGCGGGGAGTAACATGCGTTCATGATTCGGCATCTCTCCTTCCAGCCCCTACGGGGCTTCTTCATGGTCGCGCTGCTCGCGTGCGGTTACGGGGCAACAGCGACCAGCGCGACGGCGCAAGGCGCCGGCCAAGGTCAGGCGGTTCTTCTCGCCTCCTCGGGTGACTGGGGCGCCTATGCCTCGGGTCAGGGACGCAACAAGGTCTGCTATGCGCTGTCGCAGCCCAAGACCCGTTTGCCTCAGGGACTGAACCGCGATCCCGCCTATCTCTTCATCTCCACGCGACCGGCTGAGAACGTCCGAAACGAGATCAGCATCGTGATGGGCTTCCCGACGAAGGAAGGCGCGGAGGCCACGGCAACGGTAGGCGATGCGAAATTTGCGCTCGTGACGAAAGATACCAACGCCTGGGTCAAGAACCCCGCTGAGGAAGCGCGTGTGCTCGCCGCCTTTCGCGCTGGCGCGAAGCTCATCGTGAAGTCGCAGTCGCGGCGCGGCAGCAACCTCACGGATGAATATTCATTGGCCGGCTTCACTCAGGCGCTGGAACGAGCCGCCGCGGAATGCAAGAAGTAGCGAATCCTTTATTCGCCTCCCTATCGATTTCCATCTCTAATGACGGCGCCCGCGTGGCGCCGTTTGCATGTGTATCGACAGAAAAGGAGAGACCTTTGTCGCGTTTGAAAGCCGTGCTCTGTACCGTCACCCTGACTGCAGCCTTCGCAAGCCACGCACTCGCGGACGTCCCTGGTCCTGATTGGCTTCCGATGGAGCAAGTCATCGCGAAATTGAAGGAAAGCGGCTACAGCGCCATACATGCCCTCGAGGCGGATGACGGCCGCTGGGAAGGCGAAGGCATGAAGAACGGCCGCGTGATGGATTTTGCCGTCGATCCACGCTCCGGCGTGCTGGTATATGAGAGGCTCGACGGATAGCGGAATTGCGGAAACGGCATGGCCGTGAGGCGATGACCGTGCTATAGCGGCGCATTCCGCATCCCTTGGAGCGCATGTCACTGCGGGCGGCCGCGACATCGGCGCTCCGGATGGACCACAACCCTCATGCACTGTTCCATGACGCGCTTCCGTCCCGGTTCCGTGCATCGTTATATGAGATGATCACCAATGGCCGAGGTTTCGCTCGACTTTGCCAGACGCAGCAGCGCCCCCATGGCGGCCGTTGCGCATGCCCCTGTCGGCGCCGCCCAGCCCGTTGATGAGCGTGCGCCCTCACTCCTTGGCGCGACACGTGAGGAATTGCGGACAGCCCTGTCGTCGATCGGCGTGCCCGATCGCGACCTCAAGATGCGCACCGCCCAGCTCTGGAGTTGGATCTACCAGCGCGGCGCCACCGATTTCACGTCCATGACGACGATCGGCAAGGAGCTGCGCGCGCGGCTGGGCGATGCCTTCACGCTCGCCCGTCCCGAAGTCGTGACCGAGCAGGTGTCGCGCGACGGCACGCGCAAATGGCTGATGCGCATGGCGCCCGTCGCGGCGCACGAGAAGGTCAAAGGTGTCGGCCCGGAGATCGAGTGCGTCTACATTCCGGAAGCCGACCGTGCGACGCTCTGCATTTCGAGTCAGGTGGGCTGCACCCTGAACTGCTCGTTCTGCCACACAGGAACGCAGAAGCTGGTGCGCAACCTCACCGCCGCCGAGATCGTCGCGCAGCTCGTCGTCGCCCGTGACCGGCTGGGCGACTGGCCCGGCCAGTCCCCACCGCCCGGCGCGCGCGAAAAGGGCCTCCTGCCGGGCGATGGCAACCGCTTCGTCACCAACATCGTCCTCATGGGCATGGGCGAGCCGCTTTACAATTTCGACAATGTCCGTGACGCCATGGGCGTGGTCGCCGATGGCGATGGCCTGTCCCTCGGCAAGCGCCGCATCACCCTCTCGACATCCGGCGTCGTCCCGATGATCCCGCGCGCCGGCGAGGAAATCGGCTCGATGCTCGCCATCTCCCTGCATGCCGTGCGGGACGACCTGCGCAACACCCTCGTTCCGTTGAACAAGAAGTATCCGATCGCCGAGCTTCTGGATGCCTGCCGCAACTATCCCGGCGTATCGAATGCACGCCGCATCACGTTCGAATACGTGATGCTGAAGGGCATCAACGACAGCAAGGCCGACGCGCGTGAGCTCGTGCGCCTGCTCAAGGGCATTCCGGCCAAGATCAACCTCATCCCGTTCAATCCCTGGCCCGGAACGCAATATGAATGCTCGGACTGGGACACGATCGAGACCTTCTCGGACATCGTGTTCCGGGCGGGTTACGCGAGCCCGGTGCGCACTCCGCGCGGCCGCGATATCCTGGCCGCCTGCGGCCAGCTGAAGAGCGAGACGGAAAAGCTCCGGGCGCGGGCGCGCCTGATGGCGGAGAGCGGCATCGGCGCCGAAGGCCTGTTCACCGCCGGAGACTGACGGATGCGCCTTCTCGCGCGCTTTATCCTTGTGCCGCTCGGCATCGGCTGCGCGGTCACGGCGGGCCTCATCTTCCTGATGCTGGCGGCGACCTTCCAGCCCGCGCTCGCCCAGCTCTTCGCCGGGCTCAGCCTCGCGGGTCTCCTTACCTTTTTCGATGCCCTGACAACGACCGGCGATCCCGGATCGCTTCTGGCGCTCTGGATGCTGACCGTCGGTTTCGTGGCGCTGCCGCCCGCCATCATCGCCCTCGTCGGCGAATTCGCGGGATGGCGCTCCTTCGTCTGGTATTCCGCCGCGACCGCGCTCCTTACAGCGGCCCTTCCCTGGATCGCGCGGGGTTCGGCGGATGGCACGCAGGGCGAGGCCGACGTCACCCTCGTACTGTTCCTCACGGGCGCGCTTGCCGGCCTGGTCCATTGGGCGATCGCCGGTCGTACCGCGGGTCGCCGGCCATGATGCCGGTCCAGCTGTGCCTACGGGCACTTCGTCCCACAACCACTTCATCTACACATCTGACGATCGGGGAAATCTGACCATGGGGTCACGGACGCTCATCGGCGTTGTCGCTGTCGTGACGGCAGTGTGTTTTGGGGCAGCAACCGTTGTGTTCGCCAGAAACAGCGCCGCGGAGATCCCCATACGGGCGAAGAATGCCGTCGCGGCCTGGGGCAATGTCGAGAAGGAATTCAGGGCACGCACAGCGGTCGCACCGGCGATGGTTTCGCTCGCCATCCGCGTCGAGGCCAACGACAAGCTACGCGAACGCATTGTCACCGCCACCGAGGATGTCGAGGCGCTGCCGTCGGACCCCAGCACGCCGTATTCGCCCGACAAGCTGCGCGCCTTCATGGCGACGCAGGATGTCCTCTCGGACGCCTTGGGTGAAGTGCTGGATCTCGTCAACGCCCATCCGACGGACGCGGCTGACCCCAAGGTCAAGGCGCTCCTCGCGCAGCTGGCCGAGCACGAACAGCGGATGGTCGTGGCGCGCAGCGATTATGTCGCGGGCGCCAAGGCGTACAATGAGGAACTCGAAACGCTGCCGAACCGCTGGACGGTCTCTTATTTTCATCCAGACGCGTCGCTGATGGTGGCGAGCTTCGACTTCAGGAAAAAATAAGGAGCGCCTCGGGCACTCCCCAAATACCCAACAGTCTCGCGGGCGCGTTCAGCGCGCGAGGTTTTGCAGCTCGGCCAGGACAGCATCGCCCATTTCGCCGGTGCTGGTCGCGTTGGAGCCCCGCGCGGCGATATCGCGCGTGCGCAGGCCACTGTCCAGCACGTTGGCAACCGCCTTCTCAAGGAGATCGGCTTCCTCGACGAGGTTGCAGGAATACCGCAATGCCATGGCGAAAGAGCCGATCATGGCGATCGGATTGGCAAGGCTCTGGCCGGCGATATCGGGGGCTGAGCCGTGCACCGGCTCATACATGGCCCGGCGCTTACCCGTCACGGGGTCGACCGCGCCGAGCGCCGCCGATGGCAGCATGCCGAGCGAGCCCGTCAGCATCGCCGCCACGTCCGAGAGGATGTCGCCGAAGAGGTTGTCGGTGACGATGACGTCATACTGCTTGGGATTACGCACCAGCTGCATGGCGCAGTTATCGGCGAGCACATGCTCCAGCGCGATACCGGGATAGTCGCCATGCACGCGGGTGACGACCTCGTTCCACAGCACCCCGGACTTCATGACATTGCGCTTCTCAGCGGAGGCCACCTTGCTGCGGCGCTTGCCGGCGAGATCAAAAGCGATGCGGGCGATGCGATCGATTTCGTGGGTCGTGTAGAGCTGGGTATCCACGGCGCGCTTCTCGCCGTTCTCCAGCGTCACGATCTCCTTCGGCTCGCCGAAATACACGCCGCCCGTCAACTCGCGCACGATGAGGATGTCGAGCCCTTCGACCAGCTCACGCTTCAGGGACGACGCGTCGGCCAGCGCCGGGTAACAGATGGCGGGGCGCAGGTTGGCGAAAAGCCCAAGATCCTTCCGCAGGCGCAGCAGGCCTGCCTCGGGACGGTGCTCATAGGGGACCTTGTCCCACTTTGGTCCGCCGACCGCACCGAACAGCACGGCGTCCGACGCCATGGCTAGCCCCATCGCCTCGTCGGTGATGGCAACGCCATGCGCGTCATAGGCGGAACCGCCTACGAGCTGACGCTCCGTCTCGAAACGGTTGCCGCTTTCCTTGTCGAACCAGCGAACGAGCTTTTCCACTTCGCTCATGACTTCGGGGCCGATCCCGTCACCGGGGAGGAGAAGGAGATTGAAGGATGCCATGATGCCTCGCGAGACTACGCCGAGATGGATTGTGCCGGAGGTTTAAGACGTTCCGCGGGGACTTGGCAAGCTTTAGGACTTGGCGAACGATCACCACATGGGCCGAGGGTAAACTCCTCTAGAGATCGACCCCACCAAAGGCGTGATACTGCGCGATCACAGCCTCGGAGTAACGCAGGCCGAACACCAGACCGGTGAAGACCTCGGCGACGAACTCCAGCGGGTTGATGGTTGCATAGCCGCTCACCTGGATGCCGATGTCAGGCGCGACACATGCCGTGCTTGATATCATCTTCAGGCTCCAGAACATGGCGGGCCTGTTAGCCTCATGCAGGAAATGGCCGAATTCATGGACGACAGCCGCGATCCCACGCATCGCTTCCGAGGCGCTCCGTTTCGGCACCGGCGTCAACCCTGTTATCTGGTTCATGATACCAGCATCGCGCAACTGGTCGGGAATACCGCGCTTGCCTTTGGGACCTTCCCCGAAGATCGGACTCTGGCCGGGGTAATGGTCATTCACGTCAAAGATCTTGTCTCCCACGAACATGGTGCGCTTGCCGCCCGGCCCCTCCGGCCACCAGCAGGCCTCGCAAGCAATGCGAGGATGCAACATCACATTCAGCGGTGAAATGCGCGGTAGATGATCGGGCAATCGCTCCATGATGAAACGGATCGCGTTGTTCACACAGCCCATCTTGTCACTATGAAAACCTGCCATCCTGTTGAAGCTGGAGTGCACGATCACTCCACCAACATAGATATGGCTCAAATAGACGCTGAAACTCCCAATTTCCGAAATTGATTTAGTATACGTCATGCCCTGATCGCGAAACAAACATCACAATAACTTGCAATATACATAAATACATTCATCGAAAACAATAACGGCGGGAAACCTCTTGGAGGCTCCCGCCGCATTTCAAGTCGCAAATTATGAGCCGATCAGCCGGGGCACGAGGCCCGCGCGATCAAAGCCAGGGATGCGTCTCTTTCGTCTTGGTCTCATAGCTCGAGATGGCGTCGCGCTTCTCCATGGTCAGTCCCACGCCATCGAGACCATTGAGCATGCAATGCTTGCGGAAGGGGTCAAGGTCGAAGCTGATGCTGCCACCGTCGGGGCCCTTGATGGTCTGGCTTTCCAGATCGACCGTGAGCGTCGCATTGGCCCCGCGGCGTGCGTCATCCATCAGCTTGTCGAGATCTTCCGGCGAGACCTTGATCGGCAGGATGCCGTTCTGGAAGCAGTTGTTGTAGAAAATATCCGCGAAGGACGTCGAGATCACGCAGCGGATGCCGAAGTCGAGCAACGCCCAGGGCGCGTGCTCGCGCGAGGAGCCGCAGCCGAAATTGTCACCCGCGACGAGGATCTGCGCGTTACGGTAGGCCGGCTTGTTCAGGATGAAGTCGGGATTTTCCGAGCCATCTTCCTTAAAGCGCATCTCGGCGAAGAGGCCAGCGCCGAGACCCGTGCGCTTGATCGTCTTCAGATACTGCTTCGGGATGATCATGTCGGTATCGACATTGACGATCTCCAGCGGAGCCGCGACCCCCGTCAGGGTTGTGAATTTGTCCATCCGTCCAGTCCTTCCACCCAAATTCTCAAGCAACAGGAGCTCAAAGGCTCCGCAGATTTCCATCAACCGGCTTCGCGCTCGATCGCCTCGATATCTTCATCGGACAGACCGAAATGATGCCCGATCTCATGCACGAGCACATGCGTCACAATCGAACCCAGCGTTTCCTCGTGCTCCGCCCAATAGTCGAGGATGGGCCGGCGGTAGAGGAAAACCATATTCGGCATCTGCCCGCTCAAGGGACCCGCGCCCTGTTGCGCCAGGCCATGCCCGCGGAACAGGCCGAGCAGATCGAAAGGACTTTCGAGATCCATTTCCTCGATTGTCTCTTCGTCCGGAAAATCCTCGATCGTGAGCACCACGCCGCTGCACAATGCGCGGAACGTATCAGGCAGCTGCGCCAGGGCACGCTCGGCCAGAACCTCGACGTCAGCCAAGGTAGGGGCCATCCGCCTGCCCCAGGCCAGAGGCAGTTCCTCCGCGAGATTGTGCACAGATGCCACGCCGTCACTCTCCGTTCAAAGCCTGGAGCTTTCCCTATGAACCGGAGTTCACCAGGAACGCTTCAGGTCTTTGCTTCCACGCATTTCCTTCACACGAACCGGTTTCCACTCCGCTCGAAAACGCTCAGTCGCGAAAGCTGTTCTCCTCAGCCCCGCAGCTGGGTAAACAGCGACACCGCGAGGTAGATGACGATCACCACACCGATTGCCCGTCCGATGCGCCGTCCCCAGACCTCGATGGGATCGCGACGACCGTCCGGCAACAGGGGCGCATCCGCGCCGGTCATATGGCGAACGACACGCGCGACGCCGGAATCCGCGATCGCCTCGCTGTCGCGGGACACGCGCTCCAGCGTCTCCTTGGCTTCCCGCTCCCGCTCGTCATCACCTTTCGTCATGACCCACCATGATAACCGCCTCAAGCCCGGCCCCGCTGGCTTTCGCGTTACCGCCTCACCAGGAAACGCCCGGCTCGAGCCAGATCACATAGTTCTTCCAGGGGGCGGCTTCGGCGATGCGGTCATAAAGCCGTTGCGCGCCAAGATTGTCGTGAGGAACCATCCAGCGCAACTGGATCCAGCCACGCTTGCGTCCCTCCGCGACGATATCGGCGATCAACGCCCCCGCAACCCCCTGACCGCGCGCCTCGGGAAGAACATAGAGGTCATCGATCTGCCCGGCCCGCCGCCGCGAGATCGCCTCCGGCAGGTCATAGAACAGGGCAAAGCCGACGAGCTTGCCGTTCATGTCATCGCCCGCGAAAGCACCACGGATGATGACGCCGGACTCAGCCAACAGCCGCTCGACATAAGCGAGGTCAGGCTTGTCGCCGTTGTCCTCGCCGTGGCTGAGCGCCTCGCCATAGGCCGCGATCAACGGCAAGAGCCCGGTCGCGTCAGCCGGATCGAGCTCCCGCAGCACAAGGCCGGGCGTTGCCGCGGAAGCGGCCGCGCCAACCGGCGACGGCCGCCCGTCCACGGTCATTTCCAGTCCCGGATGTCAACGAAGTGCCCGGCGATCGCCGCGGCCGCCGCCATCGCTGGCGACACGAGATGCGTGCGGCCCTTGAAGCCCTGGCGCCCCTCGAAATTGCGGTTCGAGGTCGACGCGCAGCGCTCGCCCGGCTTCAGCTTGTCGGCGTTCATGGCAAGGCACATGGAGCAGCCCGGCTCACGCCAGTCGAAGCCCGCTTCACGGAAGATGACGTCCAGACCTTCCTCCTCGGCCTGGAGCTTCACCAGACCCGAGCCGGGAACGACCATGGCATTGACGCCCGGATGCACGCTCTTGCCCCGCACCACGGCAGCGGCCGCGCGCATGTCCTCGATACGGCCGTTGGTGCAGGAGCCGATGAAGACACGGTCGATGGTTACGTCGGTCAGCTTGGTGCCGGGCTTCAGGCCGATGTACTCGAGCGCGCGCCATTTGGAGTTGCGCTTGTTCTCGTCCTGGATATCGTCCGGGTTGGGAACGACACCGGTCACCGCAACGACGTCCTCCGGGCTCGTACCCCAGGTCACGATCGGCGGCAGGCTGGCGGCGTCGAGCCGGATCTCGCTGTCGAAGAACGCGCCCTCGTCCGTCTTCAGGCTTTCCCAGAAGCGCACCGCCTCGTCCCATGCGGCGCCCGTCGGTGCCTTGGGCCGGCCCTTGAGATACTCGTAGGTCTTCTCGTCCGGCGCGACGAGGCCGGCGCGGGCGCCGCCCTCGATCGACATGTTGCAGACCGTCATGCGGCCTTCCATGGACAGCGCGCGGATTGCCTCGCCCGCATATTCGATGACATGGCCGGTGCCGCCGGCCGTGCCGATCTCACCGATGATCGCCAGCACGATATCCTTGGCGGTGACGCCGGGCGGCAGCTGGCCGTCCACCGTCACGCGCATGTTCTTGGCCTTCTTCTGGATCAGCGTCTGTGTGGCGAGCACATGCTCCACCTCGGACGTGCCGATGCCATGGGCCAAGGCGCCAAAAGCGCCATGAGTCGAGGTGTGGCTGTCGCCGCAGACAATCGTCGTGCCCGGCAGCGTGAAGCCCTGCTCCGGACCGATGACGTGGACGATGCCCTGGCGAACGTCGCGCTCGTCATAATATTCCACGCCGAAATCGCGGGCGTTCTCGGCCAGCGCGGCAACCTGCGTCGCCGCCTCCGGGTCGTCGATGCCCTTGGAGCGGTCGCTAGTGGGGACGTTGTGATCGACGACGGCAAGCGTCTTCTGCGGCGCGCGCAGCTTACGACCGGCGACACGCAAGCCCTCGAAGGCCTGCGGGCTGGTCACCTCGTGCACGAGATGGCGGTCGATATAGAGCAGGCAAGTGCCATCGGGCTGTTCGTCGACCAGATGGTCGTCCCAAATCTTGTCGTAGAGAGTGCGAGGCTTCATGGCGTGATGATCTCAACTCAGAAGATGGCTGTTCCTGGAGCCACCGGTAACGGCCGCGCGCGCGGAAAATTTCCGCTCGCGACATGTGAGCCGGCGGAGCCGGCGTCAGATCACCGTAAGTTGCGCGTTCGCGGCCGTGGTCAGGCGTCCAAAAAAACGTCCCGGCAGACGCGCGTGATCATGCAGCGCAGCAAACTCATGGGTCGTCACCACCGGTCGCGCCCTCAAGGCGCGCGACAAGGCCGGTAACAGCCGATCCTGTGAGCATTGCATGGTCATAATGTCTAGTTTTTAGCAGATCCAAAAAGATCCGACAATCAATACCACGATAGAGGTGGAGACAGCCGACTCCGGTCGTTCCAGCGGGCGGGATGACGCATCCCGCGGCCGTAACCGCGGAAGATGGCGCTCTTCAAGAAAAAAGGCGGGAACCGCGTGCCTTCCGGATCATCCCAAGGGACCATCAGCGGAAAGACAGGCAGGCCCGCCCTCAACACCCCGGCGCGACGGCCGGAATGGAACGTGCGATTACTCGGCGGCGGTTGCCGCGGCGCCCTTGGTCTTGGACGCGCGATCGGTGCGCTCGGCGATACGGGCGGACTTACCACGACGGTCACGCAGATAGTAGAGCTTGGCGCGACGCACCTTGCCGCGGCGGACGACCTTGATGGAATCGATGTTCGGCGAGTAGAGCGGGAACACACGCTCGACACCTTCGCCGTAGGAAATCTTGCGGACCGTGAAGCTCTGGTTGATGCCGCCGCCGTCACGGGCGATGCAGACACCCTCATAGGCCTGGACGCGGGTGCGCTCGCCTTCCTTGACCTTCACGTTCACCTGCACGGTGTCGCCGGGCTCGAAATCGGGAAGCTCGCGGCCTTCGGTGAGCTTGGCGATCTGCTCTTTATCAAGGGCTTCAATGATGTTCATCGGTTCAACTCCTGCCGAGACGCCCTCGCGGGCGCCAGCGTTTCGGCGACGCTGTTTTGAATTGGGTTTCCGCAGCGAACCAAACGGGCAGCCGAGGATGGCGCGCTATACACCAGCCAGACAGCCCTGTCGAGGCGCAAGGCGCGGCGGGCGTTCATTTTGCGACAATTGGAAGCGCGTTGCGCCCGCCCTGGATTGGCCTCAGCGCGCGCTGAGCAGATCCGGCCGGCGCTCGGCCGTCAGGCGCTCCGCTTCCTGGCGCCGCCAGCGCGCGATGGCGCCATGATCGCCCGAGAGGAGCACATCCGGAATGGGACGCCCCTCCCACTCACGCGGCCGCGTATATTGCGGATATTCGAGCAGCCCATTCTCGAAGCTCTCGTCGTCTCCGGATGCGTCGGCGCCCATCACGCCCGGCAGCAGCCGCACGCAGGCGTCGGTCAGCACCATCGCCGGAATCTCGCCGCCGGAGAGCACATAATCGCCGATCGACACCTCGGTGAGATCACGCCCGGCGATTACCCGCTCATCGATACCCTCGAACCGGCCGCAGACGATGACGAGCCCTGGCCCCGTCGCCAGCCGGCGCGCATCCGCCTGCGTAAAGGGGCGCCCGCGCGGGCTCATCAGCAAACGCGGCCTGATGTCACCTTCTTCCGCCGCCGCATCGATGGCGGCGGCCAGCACATCGGCCCTCAGCACCATGCCCGGGCCACCCCCGGCAGGGGTATCGTCCACCTTGGCGTGGCGGCCGATGCCATGGTCGCGGATCTGGCGCGCCTCGAGGCTCCAGAGCCCGCGCGACAGCGCATCTCCCGACAGGCTGGTGCCAAGCGGGCCGGGAAACATCTCGGGATAGAGGGTGAGTATCGTGGCGCGCCAGGTCATCGCCATCAATCCCGCGCGGCCCGGCCGTCCTCATCGGGATCAACAGGCTCCACCGGATCGAACAGACGCTTGTCGGCCACGACGACATGCCCGTCCTTCACCGAGACGACGGGAACCGCGGCCTTGCTGAAAGGAACCATTGCGGTGATGGGACTGTCGGCCTTGCGGACCTCGATGATATCGCCAGCGCCGAAATCGTGGAAGCCGACCAGCGTGCCGAGACGCGCACCATCCTCGGCCAGGACGGCCAGGCCGATGAGATCGGCCTGGAGGAACTCTTCTTCCTCGAGATCGCTCGCCAGTCGCTCGCGCGGAATATAAAGCGCGACGCGGTTCAGCGCCTCGGCGGCATCACGATTGTCAATGCCCGCGACACGGGCCACCAGCATATCGCCGGCTGGGCCGGCGGCCGGTCGCACATGGTTCAGGACGAAGCTCATTGAGCCATCAGCCGTCTCAAGCGGCGAGTACCCCTTGATCGCCCCTGGCTCACCCGTGAAGGACTTGAGGCGGACCTCGCCGCGCACGCCATGCGCGCGGCCGAATTCACCGACCTGCACCAGCCCCGGGCGCGGCTTCTCCCGCCCTTTCGGGGCGTGAGATCCGCGCGCGACGGGCAGGCGCTTGTCATCCTCCCTCCGCGGACGGGAGGACGCCGGACGTGCCGGGGCCGGACGAGAGGGCTTTCTTGCCATTCAGGATCCTGCCCCTGCGTTGCGTGGCTTACGCCTCGGCAGCTTCGGCGCCGGCGGCGGCGGCGCGCTCAGCCGCGCGCTCCTGGGCCTTCTTGCCCGGCTCGGCCTTCTTGGGGTTGTTGCGGGCCGGACGCTTGACGACGCCGGCGGCATCGAGGAAGCGCAGCACGCGGTCGGTCGGCTGGGCGCCCTTGGCGAGCCAGGACTTGGCCTTCTCGATGTCGAGCACGACGCGAGCCGCGTCATCCTTCGGCTTCATCGGATCATAGGCGCCGATCTTCTCGATGAAGCGGCCGTCACGCGGAGCGCGGGCGTCGGCCACCACGATGCGGTAGTAAGGACGCTTCTTGGCGCCGCCACGGGTCAGACGGATCTTCAGGGACATAAAAGACTACTCCTCAGGTCTAACGATAGGGGCGCCTCAGGCGCCCTGGTTCTGCCGGCTCTTGATGGTTTCGTGATGCCGGATCACTTCCTTGACGATGAAGTTCAAGAACTTCTCGGCGAAGTCTGGGTCGAGATGGGCGTCGGCGGCGAGCGCCCTCAGGCGGGTGATCTGCCTCGCCTCGCGGCTGGGATCGGCAGGCGGCAGATCATGGGTTGCCTTATATTCGCCGACCGCCTGGGTGCATTTGAAGCGCTCCGCCAGAAGATGCACCAGCGCCGCGTCAATATTGTCGATGCTGCCGCGCAAGCGCAGCAATTCGGGATGCGCATCCATCACTTCTTCTTCCCCAATCCGGGAAACCCACCGAGCCCGGGCAGTTTTGGCCCGAGGCCGGGAAGCCCGCCACCCATGCCGGGAAGCTTGGAGCCTCCGCCGAAGCCGCCGGGCGGCAGGGCAGGCAGCCCGCCACCGCCAAGCCCGCCGGGCAGTTGCGATTTCATCTGCTCCAGCATCTCCGGCGTCACCTTGGAGGGATCGATGTTGGGCATGCCGCCGCCGCCAAGGCCGAACATGTTGCCAAGCGCGCCCGCGATACCGCCCCGGCCGCCCTTGCCCATGGACTTCATGACGTCGGCCATGGTCCGGTGCATCTTCAGGAGCTTGTTGACGTCCTCGACCTTGGTGCCGGAGCCAGCGGCGATGCGCTTCTTGCGGCTGGCCTTGAGGATGTCCGGATTGCGGCGCTCCTTCACCGTCATCGAATCGATGATGGCGGTCTGGCGCTTCACCACCTTGTCGTCGAGATTGGCGCTGGCGATCTGGGACTTCATCTTGGCGATGCCCGGCAGCATCCCGAGCAGGCCGCCCATGCCGCCGAGCTTTTCCATCTGGGCCAATTGATCACGCAGGTCCTCCAGATCGAAGGAGCCCTTGCGCATCTTCTCGGCCATGCGCTGGGCGCGCTCGGCGTCGAAGCTTTCCGCCGCCTTTTCCACCAGGGAGACGATGTCGCCCATGCCGAGAATGCGGTTGGCGACACGGGCCGGATGGAAGTCCTCCAGCGCGTCGACCTTCTCGCCGGTGCCGACGAGCTTGATCGGCTTGCCGGTGACGGCGCGCATGGAGAGCGCCGCGCCGCCACGGCCGTCGCCGTCCATACGGGTCAGCACGATGCCCGTGAGCCCCAGCCGGCCATCGAAGGCCTTGGCCGTATTCACCGCGTCCTGGCCGGTGAGGCTGTCGGCGACCAGGAGCACCTCGTGCGGCTGCGCGACGGCCTTCACCTCGGCCGCCTCGAGCATCAGCGCCTCGTCGAGGGTGACGCGGCCCGCGGTGTCGAGCATGACCACGTCGAAGCCACCAAGGCGCGCGGCCTCCATGGCGCGGCGAGCGATCTGCACGGCGGACTGGCCGGCGATGATCGGCAAGGTCTCGACACCCACCTGCTTGCCGAGCACGGCGAGCTGCTCCATGGCGGCGGGACGGCGCGTATCGAGCGACGCCAGAAGGACGCGGCGCTTGGCCTTGTCGGTGAGGCGCTTGGCGATCTTCGCCGTCGTCGTGGTCTTGCCCGAGCCCTGCAGGCCGACCATCAGAATACCGACGGGCGCAGGAGCCTCGAGATCGATGCTCTCTGCTTCCGCGCCAAGCATCGCAACAAGTTCGTCGTGAACGATCTTCACGACCATCTGACCGGGGGTCACCGACTTGATGACCTCGGCGCCGACGGCGCGGCTGCGCACCTTGTCGATGAAGCTGCGCGCGACTTCCAGTGCGACATCCGCCTCGAGCAGTGCGCGGCGCACTTCACGAAGCGCGGCGTTGACGTCCTCCTCGGAGAGCGCGCCGCGCTTGGTCAGCGCGTTGAAAATGCCGGAGAGCTTATCGGAGAGATTGTCGAACACAGTTCACTCCTCGACTTGTCCGGCCCGCGTCGCCCGACGGACGACCAGCGCGGCCTCGAAATGCTTGACGGCCGTCTCGAATTTGTCCCGGCATCCGGGATTGCAGAAGCCAACGACCGCCCCTTTGTAACGCGTGAGGCTGTCAGCCGCGATCGGCCGCCCGGACCATGGGCAGAGCTCGTTGATCGCGTCCTCAATCCTCAAAGGCGTGTCAGCCAATGCCATAGTCACTCCTGATAGCCCTCCCCCACGCACGTCGTCTTCAAGCGCGATCACGCCCGAGGGCGCACAGCGCTGTCGGACGTTGACCTCCGGTCTCTCGGACCAGTCGGCGGCTCTCGAACACGGCAGGGTTCGGGCAAATATCCGCGCCTTATGAGCCACAGGGCTTGATGAGTCAAGGTTTGCCGAGCGACCCATGTTTTGCCCGGATCTCCATAGCGCCTCGCCGGCAACTCGTGCACCGCGCGTGCTGATTGCTGCAACCGCGCCCTTTCCGCGAGCAACGCCGCACATATGGAGAAGCGTGCCGCGAGATCAAGGCTAGGCTTGTATATACAAAAGATAAAATTTAAAGCGGGCAATATCTCGCGTCTGGACAACTCATCACGGCGCGAGACGAAAGCGTCAGAATGTCGATTTGAATAAAAGATGGCGAAATTGCGTCCAATTTTACGTGAGTCCTTATGCTGCCCCGGCAGCGTCACACAAGTAGCCGCGCCGTCGTTCCATGAAATCAGGACCTGCAATCGCGCCCAAGATTTGCTGCCATTACATTGACCCATCTTCCAATTCACGTTAGATCGCGCCGAGCGCCACGGACCGTGGCTCACATGACCACGCTGGGGGGCGTCGAAGTGGAAGCGTCGCGGACTTTTCACGCATCCATCATCCTCAACATACATCGCGAAGCGGTCTTCCTGAAGCGCACGCTCCTTTCACTGGATGAGGCGCTTGCTGTGGCTCACGACGATGGCCTTGCCATCGAACTCGTAGCGGTATTCGACCGCAGCGATGATGCGACGCGCGCCGTTCTGGCGGGACACGACCTCAACGGCTATGCCCATGTCGAAATGCTCGATGTCGACAACGGCTCGCTCGGCCTATCACGCAACGACGGCATTGCACGAGCGCGTGGCGAATTCATTCTGACAGCGGACGCGGACGACCTTGTCTCGCCCAATTTTCTGAAGGAGACCATCCGGACCGCGCGTGGCGCTGGACCGCGCTGCCTCGTGTTTCCGGAATATCTCTTCGCCTTCGGGGCGACCTACCACATCTGGGCCTATCGCGATCTCGCCACGGTGACGCCGTTCGCCCTCATCGACATGCACCCGTTCACATCGCGGCTCTGCGCCCATCGTGACGCCTTCGCTGAGCTGCGCTATTCCGATCTCAGGCTTTCCTCAGGTTACGCCTTCGAGGATTGGGATCTCAATTGCGCGGCGGTCGCCGCCGGTTTCGACATGCGCATCGCCCCCGGGACGCTCCTGTTCTATCGCAAGCGCCGGGGAAGTCTGCTCGATAGCGCGGAGTCCGCGTCGACATGCCAGATCCCGCCCAACCCCCTGTTCGTGCCGAAAACTTATCTCAAGATCTGCGCCCCCTATTACGATCGCGTCGCGAAAGCCCCCGGCGCAGTCAAGCCGATGGATCCGCCATCGCGAGACCTTCTCGCACGCGGCGATATTCGCCGTGCGATCGACGCTGCCAACGCGATCGAGCCTCTTATCTCGACACCGAAATATGAGCACTGTGATCTCATCTCGAATTCCATGCAGGACCTCTCGGCGGGCGTGGCCTACTACAAGGTCTGCCAAGCCATCGGCGACGCGGATTTCACGGATGTCTTCCTGTTGCCCTTCATGCCGCGCGGTGGCGCCGAGAAGTATTTTCTCGAACTGCTCGAGGCCATGTACCAGAACGAACCTCTTTCCGACACGCTGCTGATTTTCGGGGAGAATCGTGCGGGCCCGTCCTGGGAGGATCGCGTGCCGCCCAATGCAAGCATCGTCGACTTCGGCAGCCTCTGCGGGGGACTGCCGATGGACAAGCGGTGCCTCCTCACGCTCAAGCTCATCCAGTCGCGCACGCCGGACGCGCGCATCCATCTGCGCGATTCCGTATTTACCGAGCGCTTCCTGACGGCGTTCGGCCCCATTATGGGTCAACACGAATGCGTCTATTATCATTTCTGCGAAACGGAGCTTATTCAGGACGGCCGCAAGTTCATTTACTATTCACCCCTGAATCTTATCGTGGAGAATATTGATTCTCTTTCAAAAATTATTTGCGACAGCCAGGCAATGATAGACCGTGACCGCCACCGTGTCGGCACTCAGACCGAAAAATGGGAATGCCTCTACGCGCCGGTGCAGCGGCCGGCCGTGATTGCCCCGCAAACGCCGGAGGCACAGTCCCGCATTCTCTGGGCGTCACGGCTCGATTCCGAGAAACGTCCGGATCTTCTGCCACTCGTTGCCGAGCGGCTGCAGCGCCGGCTTCCAAATGTGCATATTCACGCATTCGGCGGAGCTGTCTTCAATGGCTTCAGCGCGACGCAGCTCGATGGGTATAAGAACCTCACCTTTCACGGCCCCTATAACGGCTTCGAGTCCCTGTCGCCGAATACATACCTGGCATTGATGTATACGAGCCACTATGACGGCGTTCCAAACACGATACTGGAGGCCATGAGTCATGGGCTCCCCGTGGTCGCGTCTGATGTCGGCGGCATTTCTGAAGTCGTGATCGATGGGAAGACGGGCATTCTGTTGCCAGCGCTGTGGGACAACGACGCAATGGCCGACGCCTATGTGGAAGCCTTGGTTCGGCTCCATCGCGATCCCGCACTGCTGCAGACATTCAGCCAAGCTGCGCTGGAGCTGGTCGCGCGGCAGCATTCCCATGCGGTATACCGCGCGCGCGTCGCCCAGCTGTTCGGCCAGAGGCCGCGTCACGCCTCGCCATTCCCTACGGTCGCCCCCAAGGTCCTCTGTCATGGCTGAGCGGATCAGCTTCTCCCCCGGCACCATGCCTTACGATGCAATGCTCGCTGCCGAGCATGTCGCGCGCTATCTGCTCGCAAGGCCCCTCTGCACCGGCAAGCGCGTGCTCGATGTCGCTTGCGGCGAAGGCTACGGCACAAGCTTCCTCCGTGCGAGCGGAGCCACCACGGTCGTCGGCATAGACATCGCCAAGGAAGCGATCGAGGCCGCCAACACACGTTTCGCCAAGCCCGGCATCACGTTTATCGCGGGTGATGCGCTTTCCCCCGCGACTTTTCATGGGCATGGACCATTCGATCTCATCACCTGTTTCGAGACGATCGAGCATGTATCGAGCGCGAGCCGGTTGCTGGAAAACCTTCGCGCCCAGCTGGCGCCAGGCGGCGCGATCATCATCAGCTGCCCCAATGATGCCATCGACACGCGCCGGGGCATTCAAAACCCCTTCCACCAGAAAACCTACAGCCTTCAGGAATTCAAGGACACCACCGTTGCCGTTCTAGGCCCGGCATCGCAATGGCTCCTGGGCGCCCCCCTGACCGGCCTGTCGATCCTCGAGGAGGGCAACGCGCGGCTCGCCACGCATGACGATGCCATGGATCTCAGCCTGAATGCGGAGACCATTGCTCAGTCACTTCTCCTGCCGGCTGAGAAGGAGCACAGCGTTACACCGGAGAGTGCGACTTTCTTCGTGGGCGTCTGGAACGCGACAGTCGCGCCGGCCGCGGTCTCTACCCCCTTGTCCCGCACTGCCTATATCGCGCCTTGGCTTGAGATTGAACGCCTGAAGAGCGCGGCTGATGACCCGGCAGGGGATGTCGCCCATTATCGCGAACTCGCCCTGTTGTCGGAGGAGCGCGCCCGGGAAATCAGGCGCATCGCGACCTTTGAGAAGGACACGCTTGTCGCCGAAGTCACGGAGCTTAGGTATTTCCGCGACGTCGCCTTCCATTCGCGTGCCCACCGCATCGCCGCCGCCTATATCCGCTACGCGAGTGGCGATGGCCTCGTGGCGCGGATGCTGCGGCTGCTTCGCGGGATCGCGGGAGGAAGTCTGCGCATGGTGCGCAAGTTGGCACGGTGAGCGGAGCGCAATCTCTATTTGGGCTGCACGTAGACGTTGATCTCGAGCTCCGGATCATCCGGGTCCATCGTGCGCGATGGATATTCCTCGATGAAGGTGTCCTTCGCGACCATGTTCTTTGAGTCGAGATAGGCGGTGATCGCCTCATAGGTCGTGTCGATTTCGTCGTAAGGTGCCTTGTGCACGAAGCGCAAGGCCCTCCCGGATGGGGTCACGCCGGCTGTGATGCCAGGCGCGATCTCGCCGCCGCCGGGAAACGGCGCGGCGAGCGGTACCATGGCCTCGAACCGGAAATGGGTGTCATCCGCCGACAGGAAGATGGCTATGGGCCGTCCGGCCGGTTTCAATCCCGCCTTCGCCAGCGCGTCCTGGATGCGGGTGAAGCTCTCCGTCAGGTTCTTGAAGCCATCGTCCCACGAGCTTTCACCGCCCTTCAGCACCGCCGCCGGCTTCTCGGGAAGGGTTACGTCCTCCGCGTCGCCGCTGTTGCCCGTGGAAGGCACGAGAGCCGGCAATTCCTCGGCAGTCCGCGGCAAAGGCTGGGCGCCTTCCGCAGGCGCGGGGGACGAGGCGGCGGGGGGTTGCGCGGCTTCCTGCGCGAAAGCCTTGGATGCCACGACGGGGCCGGCGGCAAACAGGGCGGCCAGGATCAGTCGAGAGACAACCAATCTTGAGATGACCAGCCCTGACATGATCCGCGTTGCGACCGGCCCAGAGCCCCGGGGCCCATTCAAGCCACGCGCCTTGCGACGCGCATCCGGACGAGGCACGGATCGACGCGGCACGTCTTGCAGGATTGCGACTTCTCCCAACGCCCGGCTCTCCCTCATTGCCTGGCTCCTCGCCACAGCCGCGAATCGCTATCTTTTCGCTATCGCGACGATACGATTCTCGGCGTCCGTGAGCGAGAGATGCTTTAAGGGATGTTCATCGCGATTTGGCGCTTATTTGCGGCAAAGCGCGCCATGGCGCGCAAATAACTGAAAGCCGTGATGTCTTTGACGGATTGGCACCCTCTCGCAATCATTCTAAAAGGCCCCCATCTGTCCAGACGTTTGCACCACCGGCCGAAACCATGAGCACGCTCGCCAACCACTCCTTCGCCAAGATGAACGGCATCGGCAACGAGATCGTCGTTCTCGACCTGCGCGGCTGCGACCACGTCGTGACACCGGCGGAAGCGCGTGCCATCGCTGGCGATCCGCATTCCCGGTTCGATCAGCTGATGGTGCTGCATGCGCCCGTGACGCCTGGCACGGATGCCTTCATGCGCATCTACAACACCGACGGTTCGGAATCGGCGGCCTGCGGCAACGGCACGCGCTGCGTGGCCTGGCACCTCATGAAGGATGGCGACCGCGACAGCCTGACGCTGGAGACCTCTGCCGGCGTCTTGCCTTGCACGCGTGTCGACGCGCTCACCTTCACCGTCGACATGGGGGCGCCACGCTTCGGCTGGGACCAGATCCCGCTGGCGGAAGAATTCCGCGACACCCGCGCGATCGAGCTGCAGATCGGTCCGATCGATGCGCCCATCCTGCATTCGCCATCCGCCGTCAACATGGGCAACCCCCATGCCATCTTCTGGGTGGATGACGTGAAGGCCTATGACCTGCCGGCCATCGGCCCGCTGCTCGAGAACCACCCGATCTTTCCCGAGCGCGCCAATATCTCGCTCGCGGCCGTGAAGGATCGCCGGCACATCGATCTATGGGTATGGGAGCGCGGGGCCGGCATCACGCGCGCCTGCGGCTCCGCCGCCTGCGCAGCGGCTGTCGCGGCCGCGCGCAAGAACCTCACCGATCGCGAGGTGGTCGTCAGCCTGCCCGGCGGCGATCTCACCATCACCTGGCGGGAAAGCGACGGTCATGTCCTCATGACGGGCGCCGTTGCCTTCGAATGGGAAGCCCGCTTCCCGCCGGAAATTTTCGCGGGCGCCGCCTGATGGCGATCGACGTCGTCACTTTCGGCTGCAGGCTGAACACCTACGAATCGGAGGCGATGAAGCGCCATGCCGATGCAGCCGGCGCCGACGACCTCGTCATCATCAACACCTGCGCCGTGACCGCCGAGGCTAGCCGGCAAGCCCGCCAGACCATCCGCAGACTTCGCCGCGAGCGGCCGCAGGCGCGCATCGTCGTTACCGGCTGTGCCGCCCAGATCGAGGCGGCGACCTTCTCCGCGATGGCGGAAGTCGACCACGTCATCGGCAACACCGAGAAGATGCAGGCCGGGACCTGGGCCGCCATCGCCGGAGCCGCGCCCGCCGAGCGCATCCTCGTCGGCGACATCATGGCGGTGAAGGAAACCGCGAGCCATCTCGTCGATGGCTACGGCGGGCTCCCCCGCTCCTTCGTGCAGGTGCAGAACGGCTGCGACCACCGCTGCACCTTCTGCATCATTCCCTATGGCCGCGGCAATTCGCGTTCCGTCGCCATGGGCGCCGTCGTCGATCAGGTGCGACGGCTCGCGGAGAACGGTTGCGGAGAGGTCGTCGTCACGGGCGTGGACATCACGAGCTACGGCCGCGACCTGCCCGGCACGCCGACGCTCGGCAGACTGGTCAAGCAGATCCTCAGGCATGTTCCGGAGCTGCCGCGCCTGCGCATCTCGTCGATCGACTCCGTGGAAGCCGACGACGATCTGCTCGACGCGCTGGCCACCGAGCCGCGTCTGATGCCGCACCTGCATCTCTCGCTGCAGGCGGGCGACGATCTCATCCTGAAGCGCATGAAGCGCCGCCACCTGCGCGACGACGCCATCCGCTTCTGCGAGGATGTCCGCAAGCTGAGGCCCGATGTGGTGTTCGGCGCCGACATCATCGCCGGCTTTCCGACAGAGACCGAGGATATGTTCGCACGCTCGCTCGCCATCATCGACGAATGCGACCTCACCCACCTCCATGTCTTCCCCTTCTCGCCGCGCCCCGGCACGCCGGCCGCGCGCATGCCGCAGGTCGATCGGGCGCTCATCAAGGACCGCGCCCGCCGCCTGCGCGAGAAGGGCGCGGAGGCGCTCGCCCGCCATCTCGCGCGCGAGGTCGGCCGTCAGGTGCCGGTGCTCACCGAAAACGCCGAGCTTGGCCGCACCGAGGGTTTCACGCTGGTGCGCCTCGCCTCCGCCGCCGTCCCCGGCCGCATCTTGGACGTCACCATCGCCGGCCACGACGGGCACGAGCTGCTGGCAGCCTGAAACCAATCAGGATCTCCGGCGCAAGGCCAGGAATCACGCGCGACGGTTTCAACCGCGCACCTCTCCCGCAGGGAGAGGTCGCGCCGAAGGCGCGGGTGAGGGGAGCGCCCGCTCCGGAAGCATCCCCCTCTCCCGGCACTCTCCCCGCCGGGGAGAGGGAGAAACGCTGGTGGCCGCGCCTCCGCGGCCATCCCGGCCAGCTCGCATCTTCTTCTTCCAGCCGGGCCAGCGGCAGGTGGATCCCACCCGGCGCCTGCGGCGCCACCCTCCCCTCAGGGGAGGGATCGGCGCGTCGCGACTGACTTGATGACACCGCGTTTCCGGTCACAAACCATCACATTGGTGTCGTTCATCCTGACGGATGCCCCTCTCTTCCTTTGAGCATCGCCAGCGTCTCTTGCATGCCCGCCGGCGCAGGCGCCTCCACCGTGATCGGATCGCGTTTCGGGTAGAGCGGGACTGTCACCGCGCGCGCATGCAGATGAAGGCCCTGCCCGGCTCCGCCACGCCCGTAGACGCGGTCGCCCAGGATCGGCCAGCCCATGCTGGCACAGTGCACCCGAAGCTGGTGGGTACGGCCGGTCACGGGTTCGAGCGCGAGCCAGGTGAGGCCGCCGCCACGGCCAAGAACCTGCCAGCGCGTCAGGGCCGGCAGGCCGGCGGGATCCACCTGCATGCGCCACCCCTGCGCGGGATCGCGCGGGCTGAGCGCCAGCATGATCTCGCCCGCGTCGGCCTCCGGCCCACCGACGACGACAGCCCAGTAGGTCTTCGACACCTTGTTGTCAGCGAACAGGCGGCTCAGCCGTTCCAGCGCCTTGCGATGACGTCCGAGCACAAGGCATCCGGACGTGTCCCTGTCCAGGCGATGCGCCAGTTCAGGCCGGCGCGGCAGGCCGAAACGCAAGGCATCGAGGTGGTCCGCGAGCGTCTCGCCGCCCTTCGCGTCGGGGTGCACCGGCAGTCCGGCCGGTTTGTCGATGACGAGCATGAGCGCGTCGCGATAGAGAAGGCGCGTCAGAATATCCGACCTGGAGATATGGCCCTTCGGCCTGTCCTGTGTCATGCCCTCATCCTGCCGACGCGATAGAACCGCTCGCGGGCAAGTCCGTCTGTTGCGGACTTGCTCTCTGAAAAGAGGCGAGCAAATTCACCGACTTGGATCGTACAATGCAATCCAAGTCGGATTTTGCTCTATGCCTTGCGGGATCGGGCGGCAAGGCTCATCTGCGGCTGGCCACCCAGCGGTGGCTGAGGCAATGCAGTGTTTGAACGCATGATCGGCTCCGGGAAGTCGAACGGCTTTTCGGGATTGTGCCCCGGGGATTGAAGGCGACGATGGCTGAGAACGAGAAACGGACGATGCTGGACCGGCTGTTCGGCCGTCGCAGGGACAAGACAGAGCCGGCGCCTTCCGAACCCAAGCCTTCCCAGTCGGAATCTTTCAAGTCACCCCCTTTCGAGTCACCGCTGCCCGCGGCCGAACCCGTCGCGTCCCAACCGGAGGCCCCGGCCCTGCCCGCTCCCGAGCCGGCGCCTGTCCCACCTCCGGCGGCGACGGACGTCGCCGAGCCTCAACCCGTCACGCCGCCCGCGCCCGAGGCGCTGCCACCGACTATCGGTGACACGGATGGCGGCCATGCCGCTCCGGTCGCGCCACCCGGGCCCCCGGAGCCTGAACCGGACTTGCCCTCCCCGTCCGCGCAGAAGCCCCAAAACTGGTGGCAGCGGCTGACGGCGGGCCTGAAACGCACGTCGTCGTCGATCGGCGCGGGCATCACAGATCTCTTCACCAAGCGGAAGTTCGACGCCGCGACCCTGGAGGAACTGGAAGACATTCTCATCCAGGCCGACCTTGGGGTCGCGATGGCGGCGCGGGTGACGGAAGCCGTCGGCAAGGGCCGGCATGACCGCGCGATCGATCCGGAAGAGGTCAAGGGCGTGCTCGCCCGGGAGGTCGAGGCGGTGCTGGCGCCGGTAGCCAAGCCCCTCGTCGTCGCGGCGGACAAGAAGCCTTTCGTGATCCTGATGGTCGGCGTCAACGGCTCCGGCAAGACGACCACCATCGGCAAGCTCGCCGCCAAATATCGCGCCGAGGGCCGCTCGGTGATGCTCGCGGCCGGCGACACCTTCCGCGCGGCTGCCGTCGAGCAGCTCAAGGTCTGGGGCACGCGCACGGGCGCCAACGTCGTCGCGCGTGACCAGGGCGCGGATGCGGCGGGCCTCGCCTTCGACGCCCTCCAAGCCGCCCGTGACGCGAGCACCGACGTGCTGATCGTCGATACCGCCGGCCGGCTGCAGAACAAGGCGGGCCTCATGGCCGAGCTCGAGAAGATCGTCCGCGTCATGCGCAAGCTCGATGCGGAGGCGCCGCATGCGGTGCTCCTCGTGCTCGACGCGACGACGGGCCAGAACGCGCTGAGCCAGGCCGAGATCTTCGGCAAGACGGCCGGCGTCACCGGCCTCGTCATGACCAAGCTCGATGGCACCGCGCGCGGCGGCATCCTCGTGGCTCTCGCCGACAAGACAGGCCTGCCGGTGCATTTCATCGGCGTCGGCGAGGGGGTGGACGACCTCGAACCCTTCACGGCGCGCGATTTCGCGCGGGCCATCGCCGGCCTCGACGCCTGAGCCGCCGGCCGCTCAGGCGGCCCGCGGCCCCAGCAGGATGACCGCCGCCCCGGCAAGGCAGATGGCGCCGCCAGCAAGGTCCCAACGGTCGGGGGTGACACCCTCGGCCCGCCACAGCCAGATCAGCGACATCACGATATAGATGCCGCCATAGGCCGCGTAGGCGCGCCCGGCCGCTGCCGTGTCGATCAGCGTGAGGAAATAGGCGAAGGCGGCCAGCGAGACGACGCCGGGGATGAGCCATAGCACGCTCTGGCCAAGGCGCAGCCACGCCCAGAAGGCGAAGCAGCCGGCAATCTCCGCGAGCGCGGCGAGTATATAGATCGCGAGGGCGGGAATGGGCATCGGCGAGATGGGTTGAGGACGGGTCAAGGGCTCCCGCCTTCGTGGCACCGGTTCCATGCCAATGTCAAAGGCCGGCGTCGATTTCCACGCGGGCCATCCCGGGAAGAGCGCAAGCTCGGGCCGGGGATCCAGAACCGATACGGTCCGCGAGTGGCTGTCAGCCTTTGCGCAAGGTGCCGTCTTTCTGAATCAGTAGTGTTCATGGATCCCGGACAGCCGCTTTGCGGCTTCCGGGATGACGCGGAGGCTCCCGCGCCTCCCCTGAACGAAGCACAGATGTCGACTGACCTCAGGAAGCAAAGGGCGACAGCCCCTCGACGACATGGGCGAGCTTGTCCGGATTGCGGACCACATAGATCGCCGTGATCCGCCCATTGTCGATCGCAAGGGCGGTCGTCTGCAGATGGCCATGGCCGTCGACCGTCACAAAGCCGGGCAGGCCGTCGATGACGCAGCGCCTTAGCACGGTGGCCGGCTTGTAGTCCTTCTTGCGGCTCAGGCCCCAGAAGAAGCGGGACACCTTGTCCTGCCCGAAGATCGGGTTGAACGTCGCGGCGACCTTGCCGCCGCCGTCGCCATAGAGCACCACGTCCTCGGCCAGCAGCGCCTGCAGGCCGGCCATGTTGCCGGTCGCGGAGGCGGCGAGAAAGGCCTCAGCCAGGTCGCGGCCTTTCTCGGGCGAGACGGGAAAGCGTGGGCGGGCGGCCTGCACATGCGCGCGGGCACGGCGGGCCAGCTGCCGGCAGGCGGCCGGGTCGCGCTGCAGGGATGCCGCAATCTCGTCGAAGCCGACGCCGAACACATCATGCAGGAGAAAGGCGGCCCGTTCGAGCGGCGACAGACGCTCCAGCGCCACCATCAGCGCGGTCGTGATATCGTCAGTGCCCTCGTCCTCGAGCGGATCGACTACGGGCTCCGGCAGCCATGGCCCCACATAGCTCTCCCGCTTGACGCGGGCGGACTTGAGCTGGTCGAGGCAGAGATTGGTGACCACCCGCGACAGGAAGGCGGCCGGCTCGCGGATGGTGGCCGCATCCGCGCGGTGCAGGCGGATGAAGGCCTCCTGCACCATGTCTTCGGCCTCCGCGATCGATCCAAGCATGCGATAGGCAAGGCGGATCAGGCGTGGGCGCGCCGCCGAGAAGGCCTCCGTCAACATGGCATCCTGGTCGGGGCCGCGATCACTCACGATACCGTCACTCACGGTCTTGCCGCTTCGACACGGGATGGATGGCCCGGAAGCCGATGGCGAAACGGTTCCAGGCATTGATCGTGGCGATCATCAGTGTGAGTTTCACCTGCTCCTCATCGGAAAACTCGCGCTTCAGCGCCTCGTAGTCCTCATCGGGCGCATGGGTCTTGGACACCAGCGTCAAGGCCTCGGTCCAGGCCAGCGCGGCACGCTCGCGGTCCGTATAGAGGGGCGACTCCCGCCAGGCGTCCAGCAGATAGAGCCGCTCCTCCGTCTCACCGGCGGCGCGGGCATCGCGGGTGTGCATGTGGATGCAGAAGGCGCAGCCGTTGATCTGCGAGGCCCGCGTCTTCACCAGTTCGAGCAGACTGTGCTCGAGCCCGCTGCCGAAGGCCCGCTTCTCCAGGTCGAACATGGCGCTCATGGTGTCGGGAGCGGCGGTGTAGGGGTTCAATCTCGGCTTCATGTCTCACTCCGTTTCCAACTTTGGGAACATGTCGGTGCGTTGACGAGCGAGGTTCCCGGACTGTGACATGAACCGGAAAAAAATCCGAGCCGATGATCCCGGTGTCGTGATAGGCGGCTCCAGCCACTAGAGTTGACGGCTTGTGGCGGAACGGGCAGACATCATCCCATGACCGATACCAAGCGACAGCCGCTCAACCCCATGCTCAAGCTGGCCCTTGAGCTTGGGCCCCTCGTCCTGTTCTTTTTCGCGAACCAGCGCGAGGGTCTCTTCACGGCGACGGCCGTGTTCATGGTCGCGACCGCCATCGCGCTTGTGGTCCACTACGCGCTCGTCCGGCATCTGCCCATCATGCCGATCGTCTCTGGCGTCGTGGTGCTGGTTTTCGGCGGCCTGACGCTCGTGCTGCATGATGAGCTGTTCATCAAGCTGAAGCCCACGATCGTGAACTGCCTGTTCGGCGGCGTGCTCCTGGGCGGGCTGGCCTTCAACAAGCCGCTCTTGCCCATCGTCTTCGACAGCGTGTTTCACCTGGATGATGAGGGCTGGCGGAAGCTGACGCTACGCTGGGGGCTGTTCTTCTTCTTCCTGGCGATTTTGAACGAAGTGGTCTGGCGGACCCAGTCCACCGACTTCTGGGTGAACTTCAAGGTCTTCGCGACGATGCCGATCACCATCGTCTTTGCTTTGGCACAGACACCGCTGATCATGCGCCATTCCCTGCCCGAGAAAGACCAGCCCGAGGCATAGGGCCAAATCCGGCAATCCTGACTTAGGAACTCCGGGTTTCGGCCGCCTGGATTTCGGCAGTCATCGCGGCCGGACGGTCCGGTCAGGACGCCTGGCTGGCGGGCTCGGCTTCGGCGGTCTCCCAGCTCGCGAGATCGGCAGGGGTGAACAGCTCGATGGGTTCCGCCCGGCCACGCAGGGATTGCTCGCCGATATGGCGCCATCCGGAGCGGTCGGCGTGCGCGGCGTCAAGCGCTTCCTCCGATACGAGGAACGCGACCTGGTGCAGCTTCGTCGCCTGTTCGAGCCGGCAGGCAACGTTCACCGCATCCCCCAGCACCGTGAAGTCGAGACGCATGTCGTTGCCGATGGCGCCGATGAACGCCTCGCCGCTATGCACACCGATGCCGATGCGGATGGGATCGAACCCATTCCGGCCGCGCTCCAGGTTCCATTTGTCCATGCGGTCGAGAATGGCGCGCCCGCACGCCAGCGCCCGCGCCGCGTCATCCTCGCCGGGCTCGGGCATGCCGAAGACGAGGAAGGCGCCATCGCCGATGAACTTGTCGATGACGCCTCCATGCTCGGCCGCCGCCGCCATCACATGCTCGCGGAACGTGCCGATCAGCTCCACGACGGCCGAGGGCGACAGGCTCTCCTCCATGGCGGTCGAGCCGCGAATGTCGACGAACATGAGCGTCACGACGCTACGGCGACCGGCTTTCAGCTCGCTGATGCGCCCTTCCGCGAGCACCGGCGCGAGCTCGGCCGGCAGATAGCGGCCGAGATTGAGACGGATCGTTGTTTCCTCAACCGCGCGCACCAGGAGCTTGCGGCCACGTGCAGCCGCCAGAATGAGGATTCCGCCAGTGAGGAGCAGAATGACGACGCGCGCGAAATTCGGCTGCCAGCCGAATTGGTCCTGCACCATGAGTTCGGGGGGACGGGGGAACGTCATTTGCGCGGGCGCGGCGAAAATGCCCACGGCGACCATCGACAGGACGAGCAGAACCGTCGTGTAGATCTGGACGCTCGGCCGCAGGCGCAGCGCGTTGCTCGCAAAGACCAGCGGCAGGGCCGCGATGATCGGAAACGACAGGATATACTGGCCGGTCAGCCCGGTAACCCAGACGTTGAGCCAGATGTTGAACGCGACGATGAACATGTCGATCGTCGCCGTCCCAAAGCTCATCCACCACCGCCAGAGGCGGACGCGCACCAGCCCGTAGCTGAGAAGCCCTGACAGGAACAACGTCAGCACCGTAAGCTGGGCGTATAAAACCTGCCGCTCACCGATCGGCGAGAAGTCGCTCTTGCGATCCACGAAGGCGATCGCCGCCAGGAGAACGATACCCGTGATCATACGCACGAGGCTCGCCGTCCGCTCCGCGCTCAGCTCGGCGCTGAGCAGCAGGACGTCACTTTCCTTAGGGAGCTTGAAGGAGCGGGCGATCATGGATGGCCGTGGTCCGGGGGTGGAACCTGCTGGTGCCGGTGACCGCTCGCTAGGATCGGCCAGCCGGGTGGGAAGCGAATCGTCAGGGCTTGGCCGCCTTGTCGATCGCTGCGTTGATACTCGTTTGCAGAGCCTCGTGGGTTAACGGCCCGATATGTTTATGCTGAATGCGTCCGTCGCGGCTGACGATAAAGGTCTCAGGCACGCCATACACCCCCCAGTCGATCGAGGCGCGACCAGCCGCATCCACGCCGACCGCCGTGAAGGGATTGCCGAGCGCGCCCAGGAAGCGCCGGGCGTTCTCAGCGTTGTCCTTGTAGTTGATTCCAACGACCTTGACGCGCGGATCCTGCGCCAAGCTCATCAGGAGTGGATGTTCCTCGCGACAGGGCGCGCACCAGGACGCCCAGATGTTCACGACCGTCACCTGATTCGGCCCTGATGCCAGCAGGCTCTCGTTGGTCAACCCCGGCACGGGCTGGCCATCGCGCACGAGGCCCTCGAGCGGCGGCAGGGAAAAGACGGGAACCGGCCGTCCTATGAGGGCTGACGGAATGCGGGCCGGATCGCCGGCGAACAACCGCACCACGAACAGCACGGCCAGCGCCAGGAAGATGACGAGCGGAACTGCGAGCAGGATGCGACGCCTCCGCAGCGACGCCTCGTCAGTGACGATCGCTCCGTCCGTCGTTGTGGGATCGCGCAGCACCACGCTCTTTGCCCTCGTTTGAATCCTGGTTCGCGGCATCGCGTGCCGATGATGTATGTCCGGCGCCGCCACCGCTATCGCCGATATCCCGCACGGCACTTGCACCCGGAGGATGGCCGGACGATGGCATACGGTTGCGCGCCACCCCGCGTGCGGCCAGGGCGTCGAGGGCTTTGTGCTGCATCCGGCTGTCCATGACGGCGCGTAGCACAAGACCTGTCACGATGACGGCAGCCGCCCCATAGGCGGCGAGCACAAAACCGATATGGGGAGCATCGAGCGCGATCATCACCGGAACCTCACGCCGGCCCCGCGCCGGCCGAGCCGGCACCGAGCGGAAGCGGGCGGCGATGGTCCGCGGACTGATCGGCCGCCTTCAGGGTGAGGCTGCGGACCCGCCGCGCCAGGATCTCGCTGCGCATGCCGGATACGTGCAGCGTGAGGGCGAGCAACGTCAGGCCGATCGCCATCATGAACAACGGCCACAGCATGCTGGCGTCGATCGTCGCGCCGTCCATGCGGATGACGGAGGCCGGCTGGTGCAGGGTATTCCACCAATCCACCGAGAACTTGACGATGGGGATGTTGACGAAGCCGACCAGGGTAAGGATGGCAACGGCACGCGCCGCCTGTCCCGGCTCCTCGATGGCGCGCCAGAGCGCGAGGATGCCGAGATAGATGAGAAAGAGCACGAGCACGGAGGTCAGGCGCGCGTCCCATACCCACCAGGTACCCCACATGGGCTTGCCCCAGAGGGAGCCGGTGACGAGGCACAGCAGCGTGAAGGCTGCCCCGATCGGTGCCGCTGCCTTCTGGGAGACGTCGGCCAGGGGGTGACGCCAGACCAGCGTGCCGAGCGCCGATGCGCTCATGATCGTGTAGAGGGCAAGCGCGAGCCAGGCCGCCGGCACGTGAATGTACATGATGCGGACCGTCTCACCCTGCTGATAGTCCGTAGGCGACGAAAACAGCGCGAGATAGAGCCCGGTGGCGGTGACAATGGCGCTCACCCCCGCCATCCAAGGGAGAACGCGGGCCGAGAGAGCCATGAAACGCGTGGGATTGGCGAGCCCCCATAGAAGGCTGGTCGGCATGGTGCTCCTCCGCATCATCGTGATGTAGCGGCCGACAGTCTCGCCCGCAACGGTCTCCTGCTATCCGCCGCCGCGTAACGCTGCCGCGGACGCCACCGCCCCGGTCACGATCGCGACAAGGCTGAGCGCGGCGAGCACGAGGAAGGGCGTGAGGAACGGCACCGTTCCCCCCAGCGCCGCCTGCGCCGCCGAGACGCCGAAGATCAGCGTGGGGATCATCAACGGCAGCACAAGGACGGCCAGAATGAGCCCCCCGCGCGGCAGGGTCGCCGTCAACGCTGCCCCGATGCCGCCGATGAAGGTCAGGGCCGGCGTGCCGACCATCAGCGTCGCCATGACCGAAAGCATCGCATCGGGCTCCTGGGCCAGGAGTAGGCCGAACAGCGGCGAGAGCAGCGCCAGCGGAAAGCCCGTTGTGAGCCAATGGGCGAAGCCCTTCACGACGACAGTGAGTTCGAGCGGCACCTGCGACATCAGCATGAGATCAAGCGAACCATCCTCCTCATCGCCCTGGAAAAGCCGGTCGAGGCCGATGAGCGTGGCCAGCACCGCCGCGATCCAGAGGATGGCCGGGCCGATGCGGCGCAGAAGGTTGAGATCCGGCCCGAGCGCGAAGGGGATAAGCGTGACGAGCATCAGGAAGAACACGACGCCGAGCAAGCCGGAGCCGCCGACCCGCGCCGCGAGCTTCAGGTCCCTGACGAGAAGAGCGCGGAGAGCGGCCATCATCGGCTGAACTCCCAGGCGTCCAGATCGCCAGGCCCATCACTTGGGCTATCGCCAGAGCTATTGTCATGCCCGTCACTCTTGCCACCGAGAGTGAGCACGCGCGCGCCGTCGAGCCCCAGCGGCAGATGTGTCGCCGCGACGATGAGGCCCCCACGCGCGAGCTGCCGCT
Source organism: Chelatococcus sp. HY11 (assembly GCF_018398335.1). NCBI lineage: Bacteria > Pseudomonadati > Pseudomonadota > Alphaproteobacteria > Hyphomicrobiales > Chelatococcaceae > Chelatococcus > Chelatococcus sp. HY11. The sequence continues at coordinate 3,500,871 of NZ_JAHBRX010000001.1, read as the reverse complement.
GCATCAGATGCGCGAGATCCTCCTGCGCCGTGGCATCCAGCGCCGCCGTGGGCTCGTCGAGCAGCCATACGGGCCGATCAACAAGGATGAGCCGCGCCAGGGCCACACGCCGCCGCTGGCCCGCCGAGAGATATCCGACAGGAATATCGGACACATGAACGAGACCAAGATCATCAAGGGCCGCAACCGCCTGCGGCGGTGTCGCCGGCACCCCCAGCATCGCGGCGGCGAAAACGAGGTTCTCCGTCGCCGTCAGCGCCGTTTTGAGCCCGTCGCGATGCCCCACCAAGACCGCCCGTTCGGCGAGCGGTGCATCCTCCTCTCCCTCGCGTCGCTCGGTCGAGCTGCTGTCCCCGATCAGGCGGATCGTGCCACTGGCGGGCTTCAGCCGCCCGGCGAGGGTCGCGAGCAGCGTCGACTTTCCCGCGCCGTTCTGTCCCCTCACCACAAGCGCTTCGCCACCGGCGACCGTGAGCGTAAGGTGCTCGACCAGCAGCCGTCCAGAACGGCGGCAGGAGAGACGATCGATCTCAAGGCGCAAGATGGGCGAACCTCTGGGCGGGAAGGGAGGGCGAAATGACCGTGAGGGCTTCACGGTCAGTTTAGAATCACTATCATTCGTCTAGAAGTCCGGCACGAAACTCTCTATATAGAGCGCAGGCTGCGCCGCGCGCGTGACGCGCGGGGACCTGGGCACCCCCGGGGCGGCGCGCGCTTTTGCGCAACAGGCTGGCATGTCCGTCTCACCAGACATTTGTGCCGTCCATCCCCGAAGGATCACGCGATGACCAAATCCGTCGATAGCTTCTCCTCCCGCCGCACCATCGTCGCGGCTGGCAAGACTTACACCTACTATTCCCTGCCGGAAGCCGAAAAGAACGGCCTTGAGGGAATTTCCCGCCTGCCCTTCTCCATGAAGGTGCTTCTCGAAAACTTGCTGCGCTTCGAGGACGGCCGTTCCGTCACGAAGAAGGACATCATCGCCATCAAGGACTGGCTGGTGAACCGCGGCACGGCCGAGCGCGAGATCGCCTATCGCCCGTCACGCGTTCTGATGCAGGACTTCACCGGCGTTCCCGCGGTCGTCGACCTCGCCGCGATGCGCGACGCCATGGTCAATCTCGGCGGCGACCCCAAGCGCATCAACCCGCTGGTGCCGGTCGACCTCGTCATCGACCACTCGGTGATCGTGAATTTCTTCGGCAACAACGCCGCCTTCGGCAAGAACGTCGAGGAAGAATACAAGCAGAACCAGGAGCGTTACCGCTTCCTGAAATGGGGCCAGTCGGCCTTCGACAATTTCCGTGTCGTGCCGCCCGGCACCGGCATCTGCCACCAGGTCAACCTCGAGTACCTCGCACAGACCGTGTGGACCAAGACCGAGGACGGCGAAACGGTCGCCTATCCCGATACCTGCGTCGGCACGGACAGCCACACCACCATGGTGAACGGCCTCGGCGTGCTCGGCTGGGGCGTCGGCGGCATCGAGGCCGAGGCGGCCATGCTCGGCCAGCCGGTCTCCATGCTCATCCCCGAGGTCATCGGCTTCAAGCTCACCGGCAGGCTCAACGAGGGCATCACGGCGACCGACCTCGTGCTGACGGTCACCCAGATGCTGCGCAAGAAAGGCGTGGTCGGCAAATTCGTCGAATTCTTCGGCGATGGCCTCGACCATCTCTCGCTGGCCGACCGCGCCACGATCGGCAACATGGCGCCGGAATATGGCGCGACCTGCGGTTTCTTCCCCGTCGACAGTGAAACCATCGCCTATCTCGACGAGACCGGCCGTACCGACGACCGCATCGCGCTGGTCGAGGCCTATTCCAAGGCACAGGGCATGTGGCGCGAAGTGGGCACGCCGGATCCGGTCTTCACCGACATCCTCGAGCTCGACATCGGCTCCGTGCTGCCATCGCTCGCCGGCCCCAAGCGCCCACAGGACCGCGTGCTGCTCTCCGGCACCAAGGAAGGCTTTCTCGCCGCCCTCGAAGGCGAGTTCAAGAAGCCGGGCGAGGCTGCCAAGCGTTTCGCCGTTGCCGATGCCGACTTCACCCTCGGTCATGGCGATGTCACCATCGCCGCCATCACCTCCTGCACCAACACCTCCAACCCGAGCGTGCTGATCGCGGCCGGACTTCTGGCGCGCAACGCTGCCGCCAAGGGCCTCAAGTCCAAGCCGTGGGTGAAGACTTCGCTGGCACCGGGATCGCAGGTGGTCGAAGGCTATCTCAACGCCTCCGGCCTGCAGACCGATCTCGACGCCCTCGGGTTCAATCTCGTCGGCTTCGGCTGCACGACCTGCATCGGCAACTCCGGCCCGCTGCCCGAGAACATCTCCGAGGCGATCAACAAGAACGACCTCGTCGCGGGCGCCGTCATCTCCGGCAACCGCAACTTCGAAGGCCGCGTGAACCCGGACGTGAAGGCGAACTACCTCGCCTCGCCGCCGCTGGTCGTCGCCTATGCCATCGCCGGCTCGCTGCAGATCGACCTGACAACCGAGCCGCTCGGCACGGGTTCGGACGGAAAGCCGGTCTATCTCAAGGATATCTGGCCGTCCAACCAGGAGATCGCCAAGTTCATCCGCGAGAACGTCACCAAGAAGATGTTCCAGGAAAAATACGCTGACGTCTTCAAGGGCGACAGCAACTGGCAGAAAATTGCCGTGCCGACCGGCGAGACATATGCCTGGGACTCGGGCTCCACCTATGTGCAGAACCCGCCTTACTTTGAAGGCATGGAGATGAAGCCGGAGCCGGTCACGGACATCGTCAAGGCGCGGGTGATGGGCCTGTTCCTCGATTCGATCACGACCGACCACATCTCTCCGGCCGGTTCGATCAAGGAAGCAAGCCCTGCTGGTCACTACCTGCGCGATCACCAGGTGCGCCCGCAGGACTTCAACCAGTACGGCACGCGCCGTGGCAACCACGAAGTCATGATGCGCGGCACCTTCGCCAATATCCGCATCAAGAATCAGATGCTCGGCGGCAAGGAAGGTGGCTTCACCAAGCATTGGCCCGATGGCACCGAGATGCCGATTTATGACGCGGCCATGAAGTACAAGGCGGAGGGCGTTCCGCTCGTGGTCTTTGCCGGCAAGGAATACGGCACCGGTTCCTCCCGCGACTGGGCGGCCAAGGGCACCAAGCTGCTCGGCATCCGCGCGGTCATCGCCCAGAGCTTCGAGCGCATCCACCGCTCCAACCTCGTGGGGATGGGCATCGTCCCGCTCGTCTTCCAGGGTGAAGACTCCTGGCAGACGCTTGGACTCAAGGGCGACGAAGTCGTCACCATCCGCGGCATCGAGGGCGACCTGAAGCCGCGCCAGACGCTGACAGCAGAGATCACCCTTGGCGACGGCTCGGTGAAGAACGTCCCGCTGACCTGCCGCATCGATACGCTCGACGAGCTGGATTATTTCCGCAACGGCGGCATCCTGCAGTACGTCCTGCGCAATCTCGCAGCCTAATGATGAACGGGGCGGCCCTCGAGGCCGCCTCCTTCTCCCACGACCACGGCGCGGGACGCCTGCCCGCTTTCTGAATGTCAGCCTGGCTTTCAGGAAGGAGCAGCGGCTTGCACCGATGGCGTGCGCTGCCGCACAATCTGCGATTTTGCGGCGAAGATCGGTCACCGAACCGTCACCCGCGCTTGGACAAGAGCCGGCGCTCATGTATAGGGAAACGCATCAAGGCCCCGCGCACGCCCCACGTGCCTGGGCATTTTTTCTGTTGCGCCCTTAAGGGTTGCACACTTCACGGACAGGAGAGCCAAGCGATGGCATCTACCTTCGAGACCGTCGCCGATATCATCGCCGAAACCGCTGACATTCCGCGCGATCAGATCACGCCGGAAAGCCACGCCATCGACGATCTCGGTATTGATTCGCTGGCCTTCCTCGACATCGCCTTCGCGATCGACAAGGCGTTCGGCATCAAGTTGCCTCTTGAGACCTGGACGCAGGAGGTCAACGACGGGAAGGTCCCGGCCGACCAGTATTTCGTTCTGAAGAACCTTTGCGCCCGCATCGACGATCTCGTGGCGGCGAAAACCGCGTGACGCGCCCTGACAATGGGCCTTCGAGCCCGTCCGGGCTTGATGAAACGACAGGCGCCGGTCTCCCCGGCGCTGCTGTCTGGCTCCGGTAGCTCACCGTATGCGCCTTGAATATTTCCAGATGATCGACCGCGTCGTCGCTTTCGACGAGGCGGCTTTGCGGCTTGAGGCCCGCTCCACCGTTCCTGCGGAGAGCCCGGTTTTTGAAGGCCATTTCCCCGGTCACCCGCTGATGCCGGGCGTCCTTCTCACCGAGACGATGGCCCAGGCATCCGGCTATCTCATCCTCGGCCTCTGCCGTTTCTCCCATATGCCGTTTCTCTGCGGCGTCGAGAAGGCGAAGTTCCGCACCTTTGTCGGCCCCGGCGCGCCGCTCGACATCACCGCCACCCGTCTTCACGAAGGCTCAGGCTACGCCGTGACAAAGGCGCGCATTGCGTCGGGCGGCAAGGCCATCTGTGATGCAGAGCTGATGTTCCGCACGATGCCCTTCCCGGACGGTCTCGGGGCCCGCATGCGTGAACAGGCAGCATCCCTCGGCCTCGAAGTGGAGGAATCGCAGAATGACGCGTGAGGTCTGGATCACCGGCCTCGGGCTCGTCTCCAGCCTGGGTGAAGGCGCGAAAGCCCATCTCGGCATTTTCGACGGAGACACGGACCCGGTCATCGATAGCGAGCGCTTCGCGCCGTTCTCTGTCCATCCCGCCATTCCCCTGGAGCTGGACCGGCAGATTCCGAAGAAGGCCGACCAACGCCAGATGGAACCCTGGCAGCGCCTCGGCGTCTATGCCGCGGGTCTCGCGCTCGAAGACGCGGGCCTGAAGGGCGACGCCGAAAGGCTTGCGGCCATGCAGCTCATCGTTGCGGCGGGTGGTGGTGAGCGCGACTACGCGGTCGACGGCCAGATCCTGACCGGGCTGCGCACGGCCGAAAAGCCCGGTGTGTTTCTCAACGAACATCTGATGGGCGACATCCGGCCGACCCTGTTCCTAGCGCAGTTGTCCAACCTTCTGGCCGGCAACATTTCCATCGTTCATGGCGTCACCGGTGCCACCCGTACCTTCATGGGCGAGGAGCAGTCCGGCGTCGACGCCCTGCGCATCGCCCATGCGCGGATTGCGGCGGGACAGGGCGACACGTTCCTCGTGGGCGGCGCCTACAACGCCGAGCGACCGGACGTCCTCCTGATCTACGAAATGGGCCAGCTTCTCTGGAAGAAGCCTTATGCGTCGGTCTGGGACCGGCCCGGCGAGGGCGGTGGTTTCATTCCCGGCAGCGCTGCTGGCTTCCTGGTGCTCGAAGCGCGGGAAACAGCCGAGGCGCGCGGAGCCACACCGGTCGCGACGTTGCAGGCGGTCGCGGCGGACCAGGTGACGCGCGGCATCGGCGCGGTGGGCGCCAGCGTCGAGAACCTGTGGCAGCAAGCGGCGAGCGACTTCAGGCCGACGGGCGGCGCCATTCTCTCCGGCGCGACGGGTATAACCGGCATCACCGAGGAAGAGCGTGGCGCGCTCGCCAAGCTTATGCCGGGCACGACGGTCCATGCCATGGGCGATTTCATCGGTCACACGATCGAGGCGCAGTTCCCCTTGAGCGTGGCCATCGCGGCGGCAGCGATCCGCGACAGCTATCTCAGGCAGGCCGCGGTCACCAGCGTCGGTCACATGCGCGGCGAAGGCCTGGCCTTCCTGACGTCGGTCTGAGGCGGGAGCACGATGGCACAGCAACACCGCGACAGTCATGAACACCGCGACAGCCATGGACGGCCGATCGTTGCCGTCACCGGCATGGGCGTCGTCACCTCGCTCGGCGCCGGCAAGGACGAGAACTGGGCCGCCCTGACGGCGGGCCGCTCCGGCATCCACACCATCAGCCGCTTCCCGATCGAGGGCCTGCGCACAACCATCGCGGGCACGGTCGATTTCATTCCCGTCGAACCGTTCTGCGCTCCTCTTCTTTCCGAGCAGCTCGCGACGCTCGCCGCCGAGGAGGCCGTGAGCCAGGCGGCCATCGGTTCGGCCGGCGATTTTCCCGGCAGCCTTTTCATCGCCGTGCCGCCCGTGGAAATGGAATGGCCGCAGCGCGAGGCGCTAGCCAAGGCATCCGGCCAGGCGGGCGACATCACTTATGCCGACCTGCTCAAGGCGGCCGGCTCCGGCGATTTCAGGGCCTGGCACAACCTCTTCCTGTTCGGAACCGTCGCGGATCGCATCCGCGAGCGCTTCGGCACCAAGGGCTCGCCGATCTCGCTGTCGACGGCCTGTTCTTCCGGCGCGACGGCCATTCAGCTTGGCGTCGAGGCGATCCGTCGCGGCGAGAACAAGGCCGTGCTCGCCATCGGCACCGACGGCTCGGTGCATGCGGAAGCCTTGATCCGTTTCTCGCTGCTCTCGGCCCTGTCAACCCAGAACGACCCGGCCGAGGAGGCCGCGAAGCCCTTCTCCAAGAACCGTGACGGCTTTGTCATGGGCGAAGGCGCCGCGGCACTCGTCCTCGAGGATTACGACCACGCGATCGCGCGCGGCGCGACCATCCTCGGCATCGTGGCGGGCGTCGGCGAGAAGGGCGATGGTTTTCACCGCACCCGTTCGAGCCCCGGCGGGGCGCCGATCATCGCCGCCATCCGCGAGGCCATCGCCGACGCGGGGCTGACGCCGGATGATGTCGACTATATCAACGCCCATGGCACGGCGACGCCGGAAAATGACAAGATGGAGGCGCTCGGCCTGACGACCGTGCTCGGCGAGCGCATGGCGCAGGTGCCGATCTCCTCCAACAAGTCGATGATCGGCCATACCTTGACGGCGGCCGGCGCCATCGAGGCGGTCGTGTCGCTGATGACGATCGCCAATGGCCGTCTGCCGCCCACGATCAACTATCAGGTGCCCGATCCCGCGATCCCGCTTGATGTGGTACCCAACGAGGCGCGTGACGCATCCGTCACCCGCGTGCTCTCCAATTCCTTCGGCTTCGGCGGTCAGAACACCTGCCTGCTGTTCACGGCCGAACCGGTGACCTGACGCAGATACGATGACAGCCTCCGTCGAACCGCAACGCATTCTCGTCACCGGCGGAGCCAAGGGCGTCGGCGCCGCCATCGTGCGGACGCTCGTCGCCGGCGGCTATGCCGTCGATTTCACCTATCGCAGCTCCGGCGACGCCGCTCACGCCCTGGCGCGTGAGCTGTCGGACGCCCACGGCGTGGCTGTCAACGCGCTGGCGCTCGACCTCGCCGACACGGCCGCGATAGAGGCCTTCTGCGTGGCGCAGGAAGACACTGTCTACTACGGGCTCGTGCACAACGCCGGCCAGCCTTATGACGCCTTGACCGCCGTGATGTCGCAGGACAAGGCCGAGGCGGCCATGCAGGTCAATTTCTGGTCCGTGACGCGGCTGGTGAAGACCTTCATCCGGCCGATGATCCGCGCTCGCGCGGGGCGCATCGCCGTGATCGGCTCCGTGACCGCGCTTCAGGCGAATGCCGGAAATGCGGCCTATGCCGCCTCCAAGGGCGCGCTGCTCAGCTATCTCAAGACGCTCGCGATCGAGAGCGCCAAGCGTGGTGTCACCGCTAACTACATCGCGCCCGGCTTCATCGATACCGACATGATGACCCCCTATGCGGCCTACCGCGCGCAGATGGAAAAGCAGATCCCGGCGGGCCGTTTCGCGGCGCCGGACGAGATCGCCGGTCTTGTCGCCTTCCTGATGAGCCCGCCTGCGGCCTATATCACCGGCGCGGTCATTCCGATCGACGGCGGCCTGACCGCACAGCTCGGTGTCCATCGCTGAGCCCTAATCCGGGCGTGGTGGTTGATGCCGGCGGTGTGCCCTGCTACGGATCGCGTCACTCAAAAATCAGGTAGATTGTGACGATGCATTCCATGCGCGCGCTGCAGCTTTTTGGTGACCGCGACCTCAGACTGGAAGAGGTGGCCGCACCGCCACCTCCCGGCCCGGGCGAGGTCCAGGTGCGTGTCCACGCCGTCGGCCTCAACCACATCGATGTCTGGGGCTTCCGTGGCATGGCCTTTGCCAAGCGCAAGCTGCCGCTCGCCGTTGGAGCGGAGGCCTCCGGTGCCGTGGTCGCGGTGGGCGAGGACGTCACCCATGTGGATGTCGGGGATCGCGTCGCCATGTATGGCGCGATGACCTGCGGCCATTGCAAGGCTTGCCGCGAAGGCCGCGACAATCTCTGCGAGAATGTCGGCGGGGTGCTCGGCTTCCATATCGACGGCTTTGCCCGCGACTTCGTCAATATGCCCCAGCGGCTCATGGTGAAGATTCCCGATGGCGTGAGCTTCCAGGAAGCCGCCTGCGCGCCGGTTGCCTTCGGCACCGTGCAGCACATGCTCTTCGACAACGCCAAGCTCGAACCCGGCGAGACGATCCTCGTCCATGCCGGCGGCTCCGGCATCGGCACCGCGGCGATCAAGATGGCCAAGGCCATCGGCTGCACCGTGATCACCACGGTCGGCGATGATGACAAGGGCGCCAAGGCCAAGCTGCTCGGCGCCGACCATGTGATCAACTACCGCACCGACCGCTTCGAGGGGGTGGTGCGCAAGCTCACAGGCCGCAAGGGCGTCGACGTGGTCTTCGAGCATGTCGGCGTCGACACCTGGAACGGCTCCCTGCTCTGCCTGAAGCGTGGCGGCCGCCTGGTGACCTGCGGGTCGACCTCCGGCGTATCGACCACGATGAACCTGATGCAGCTCTTCCAGCAGCAGTACAAGATCTTCGGATCGTTCGGCTGCACGCTGCGCAACATCGAGCAGTCGCTGCACAAGATGGCGACAGGCCTCACGCCGGTGATCGATACCGTCTTCGATGTCGCCGACTACGCTGAGGGCCTGGAGCGGCTCGAAAGCCGCAAGGTGTTCGGCAAGGTCATCGTGACCTTGTAACGCGGTCCATGCTCTTGACCCGGCAGCCCGCTTCGGGGAAGTAGGCAGGCAAGAGTGGGTTGGACGGCGCATGCGTCCTGCCGCGTAATGCTTGGAGCAGGACGACTTTGACAGCACGACGTCAGATCTCGCTTGGCGGGATCGTTCGGCGATTGGCCGCGCGGGTCGCGGAAGTGACCATGATCGGGCTCGTCCGCGCTGTCTTCGCACTGTTCCGCGCGTTGGGTCCGGACCGCTCGAGCGCCTTGGGCGGCGCCGTCGCCCGCGCCATCGGGCCACTCTTCCCCGCCCATCGCACCGCGATGACCAATCTGCGCGAAGCCTTTCCCGACAAGAGCGAGGCGGAGCGGCGCGCGATCGCGCGGAGCGCCTGGGACAATCTCGGCCGCACCGGCGCGGAATATGCCCATCTCTCGGTCCTGTTCGACTATGACCACGACAACCCGCAACTTGATGCACGTGTGGAAGTGGATGGCATCGAGCACTTCATGGCGCTGCGTGACGATGGCAAGCCTGGCATTATATTCTCCGCGCATCTCGGCAACTGGGAGCTCCCCGCGATCTGCGCGGCGCGCTACGGGCTGGCGGCGACGGCGGTCTTCCGCGCGCCCAACGATCCCGGCATCGCCCATGTGGTGCATGAGGTGCGCAGCCAGACCATGGGCGGGCTCGAGGCCGCGCGCCAGGGGGCGGCCTTCGCCATGGCCCGCGTCCTCGAGGACGGCGGTCATCTCGGGATGTTGATCGACCAGCACTTCACACGCGGGGTGACAGTGCCGTTCTTCGGGCGGCCGGCACGGACAAATCCGATCCTCGGCAAATTCGCGCGGCGATTCGACTGTCCGGTGCATGGCGTCCGGGTCCAGCGGCTGCCCGGAGGGCGTTTCCGCCTGCAGTTGACGCCTCCGCTTGATCTACCGCGCGACAGCGAGGGACTGGTCGATGTCGAGGGCGCCATGGCCGCCATGACGGCCGTCGTCGAGACTTGGGTGCGAGAGGATCCCGGCCAATGGCTGTGGATGCATCGTCGCTGGCGCCCGCCTGTCGTCGCGCTCAAGGCAACGTGAGTATCGCCGGCGGCAAATTTGCGTTTCAGTGATCGTGGAAACAGCCTCCATGACAAAAAGATTTGCCCTCGTCCCCACCCTTACCTGCCTGATGGCGATTTCATTCCCCGCTCTTGCCGGGAATGCGCCACGTGGCGTCGTCGAACTCTTCACCAGCCAGGGCTGCTCGTCCTGCCCGCCGGCCGATGCCCTTCTGCGCGAGCTCGCGAAGGACACGAGCATCGTGGCGATCAGCCTCCCCGTGACCTACTGGGACTATCTCGGCTGGAAGGATACGCTCGCCGAGAAGGCCTTCAGCAAACGCCAGCGCGCCTATGCCGAGACGCGTGGCGATGGCCAGATCTACACGCCGCAAGCAGTGATCAACGGATCGCGGCATGCGCTCGGATCTGACCGCAAGAGCATCGAGGCCGCCATCGCCAACAAGGGTGAGGGCGAGAAGGGGAATATCGACAAGAGCCTTGCCAAGACCGCGCTGACAATCCCGCTCGACGTCAGCGATAACGCGGGGACGCTCAAGATAGCGGTGCCGCAGGGTCAGCCTGGCCAAACCGCGGCGCTGTGGATTCTGGCGGTCTCGCGCAGCCACAACGTGGCCATCGGGCGCGGCGAGAACACGGGTCGCACCGTCGTTTACACGAATGTCGTCAGGCGCATCACGAAGCTCGGTGACTGGTCCGGGCAAGCGATGACGATCGATGTTTCACCGGAGGCGGCCAAGCCCCCGGGCACGGACGGTTACGTCGTGCTGCTGCAGGCAGTTGACAACGGCCGCCCAAGCGTGATTCTCGGCGCGGCCAAAAGCGACGGCCTTTAGCGACCAGGGGGCTGCGGGCCTCCTTCTTGCAGGGCCGTTCCAGTGCGGATTCCGCGACGATGATGACGTTCCTGCCATCCACCACGATCATCCTGACTTACACGCTTGCCTGCATCGTCCTGTTCGTGACCCCAGGGCCCGACATGAGCCTGATGCTCGCCAAGACCCTGTCCGGCGGTCGCCGCCAGGGCTTCGCGGCGCTCTTTGGAACCACCGCGGGTTGCTGCGTGCAGACCATGCTCGCCGCGCTCGGCGTGTCCGCCCTTCTCGCCGCATCGGTCACAGCCTTCACGATCCTGAAGGTCGTCGGCGCGCTGTATCTGTTGTGGCTTGCGTTCGAAGCCATCCGCCATGGCTCCGCGCTGAGTGTCGACGCGAAGCGGCAGGGAAAGCCTATGCCGCTATGGCGCACGGCTCTCGTCGGACTCGGCATCAATCTCACCAACCCGAAGGTCGTCCTGTTCTTTGTGACGTTCCTTCCGCAATTCGTGGACGCGAGCGACCCCCATGCCTCGGGTAAGCTCTGGTTCCTGGGGCTTTACTTCGTCGTGGTCGCCACGCCCCTCTCGATCGCGCTAGTGCTGGCCGCGGACAAGGTGGTCGGGGCACTGAAGCGCCGTCCCCGCGTCATGCGGGCGATCGACTACGGCTTTGCGAGCCTGTTCGGCGCGTTCGCCATCAAGATGCTGACCGTCCAGGCGCGGTAGGAGCGATCGACATTCAGGGATGACGACGGTTGCCGCTGCGCACCTCTCGCTGGAGGGAGAGGTCGCGCCGAAGGTGTGGGTGAGGGAACTCCCTCAAGGAAGCGATGATCCCCCTCACCCCAATCCTGTCCCTCCGGGAGAGGCCGGAGCGCCGGTGGCCGCTCACATCCAATCGGACGGGAAAGGCGCGGCTCTGCACACCGCGGCTGCCTCGATACCACAGCGGTTGCTGAACCCACGTTTCAGTCGAAGCGCTCAATGCCGATCCAGCCTCGCCCCCGCCGGCCCATAAAAAAGCCTGTCCGAATGGACAGGCTTTCACACCGGATGCGAACCGGAGGCCGGGCGATCGCCGGATTACGCTTCGGGCCAGATCAGCGAGCTGCCGGATCAGCCAGCGGCGGCGTCAGATAGACCTTGGGGAAGGGATTGCGACCCGCGCCGATGCGCGGCGGTAGCGCCTCATACTGGGGCTGCGCGGCGAGCGTGGGCGCCGGGGAGCTCAAAATGCTGCCGGCTGTCACATAGCCTGAAAGCGAGCCGACCGGCACGACCGTGCCAGGATCGAGGAAGCTGCGAGGCTGAACGCGGATTGTCCGCGGCTGGCGGTTTTGAGCCTCGGCTGCAGCCGATACGACGAGACCCGCCGCGAGTGTGATTGCCGTCAAGGCGAGTGACTGGGAGCGCATGGCTTACATCCTGCGGTTCATTTGAACGTGCAGATATTATCTTATACGCCGCAATGCAATCCAAAGGCGAATATTGTTCATACGCCTTGGAAAACGTCACATTAACGTTGACGCGCCCTCAGCCTTGACTAGACGCGCCCTGCGTCGTCGCCAAATCACGGCAGACCGGTCCGGCGGCGGTGGCCAGCGCTCCTGCCGCAGGACGGCGACGGGAAGAAACGCGGCAAAAACCGACGCCAAAACGGATGACCCCGAGCATCAACGCGCCAACGGCGGCGGTATGGCGGGACGCGACAATCGCCGTCCCGCCGAGAGCGCTCGAAAGAAGAGCCGCCCCAACGCCCGTCGCTTCTTCACGGAGCCAGCCCCCTCGCGACCGCTTCAAAATCGCAAAGGCCAAGAAGAACTCACCGCTTCATGACCATTCGCCTTTTGGACCATGGCGGGAACGAGCGTCCAGATGAATTTTGAACTGCGCTGCCGGAAAAGAGCTCGCGCCGCGGACTGTCCTTCAAGGCGGTCCACCCTTCAAGACAATCCGCCCGCGCTACTCCGCCGCCTGCATATTGACGGTGCCGACGGCCAGCTTTGTCAGCTTCTGATCCGTCGCCTTCTCCTCATCAAGGTTCTGCTGGAGCACCTTCGCGCAGTCGTCGCGACCAAGTTCCTTCGCCCAGGCCACAAGCGTGCCATAGCGTGTCATCTCATAGTGTTCGACAGCTTGGCCCGCCGCGATCAAGGCCGCGTCAAGAACGCGCGGATCATCGACATCACCGGCAATTTCCTCGGCCTCCTCGATGATTCCGTCAATCGCCGGACACTCCACGGCTTTCGCCTGAGCGCCGTGCATGCGGAAGACTTCCTCCACACGGGCGATGTGATTCTTCGTTTCACCGAGATGGGTTTCGAACCCCTTCTTGAGTTCAGCGTTGCTCGCCTTCTTCACCATGTCCGGTAAAGCTTTGGCGATCTTCTTCTCAGCGTAGTAAATGTCCTGCAGCGTATGGACAAACAGATCGTCCATTGACTTTATGTCTTTCGCGAAAAAACCCATTATACCCTCCACAATATATGGAAAATGGACAAGCCCCAGCTTTTAAGGCTTAGGCGAAATTTCTCCCGAGGCTCCAGCGAATAACGTTCTCCGTTAAAGCCTGTTCCGAAATAATTCCGATGGCGGCGACGAATACTGCCGGGCTTGCGCTGCGCCAGCGATGGCTTAATACCGCGTGGTGAGCCGCAGTCCGCCGATGGACACAACAAACGCTTCACGGCCAGCATCCGGTCGTGGGCGACGCTTTTCATCTGGCCTCACGTCTTTCCCGTCGACATTCGGCCGACCTCCTAGCAGAATGGAGAGACTGGCCAATCGGCGAGACAGGTATTCCGTCAGACATACCGTGACCGGGCATCGAGACCCGGAGCGGCTTGACCGTTGCACAGAACGGCGGATCTGGAGGGGGAGGAATGGCGCGTACCATCAATCGCGTGCTCATCACTGGCGCGGGCGGCCGCATCGGCGGGATGTTGCGGACCGCGCTCCAGGGTCGATATGAGCGCCTTATCTTGTCTGACATCATTCCACTGAAAGACGTTCAGTCGCATGAGGAAGGCGTCACATGCGACCTCAAGGATGCTGAGGCCGTCAGGCACGCCTGCCGCGATGTGGATGCCATCATCCATTGCGGCGGCAACCCGCGCGAGAGCCCCTGGCCGGAGATCCTGGAGCCCAACATCATCGGCTCGATCAATGTCTGGGAGGCAGCGCGCCACGAAGGCGTCGACCGCATCATCTATGCGAGTTCGAACCACGCGATCGCCTTCACTCGGCGCAGCGAAACGCTGGACCATCGCGGCCCGCACCGGCCTGACTGCCGCTATGGGCTGTCAAAGGCCTTCATGGAGGATCTCGCCTACCTCTACGCCTATAAATACGGCGTGCGCGGCTTCGGCATGCGCATAGGCTCCTTCACGCCAACACCGACGGATGCACGCGCGCTTTCGACCTGGATTTCCCACCGGGACATGGCGCAATTGGTGAGCGTTGGCCTGACCGCCGATTATACCAACGAGATAGTCTTCGGCATCTCACGCAACAAGCGGGCCTGGTGGGACAACAGCAACGCCTACCGGCTCGGCTACGATCCACAGGATGAGTCGGAAGCCTATGCTGCCGAGGTCGGCCATATCCGGGGCGACGATCCCATAGCGGAAGAGTTCCAGGGATCACGCTTCGTGTCGACGGAATTCACCGCCGATCCCAATGACGTCCCTTAAGTCTTGGATGTCCCTTGAGCCTTGGATGCCACTAGAGCCTTGGATGTCGGTGGAGCCTTGCCCGCGAGGCCGGCGGGACAGCCAGGCCGCCGTGGCGCGACTAAGGAGTGGAGAATGTTTGTAGGCACGCAGTTCAAGGCCCGCACGGATGACGACTACCGGGTCATGGCGCAATTGGGCGTCCGCCACGTCTGCGCCGATCCGCCCGGCAACCCGCATGACTGGACACTCGACGACCTCGAGCGGCACCGCGCTCATATCGAGAGCTTCGGTCTCGTGCTCGACATGGTGGAATTGCCCCTGAAATCCCATCCGATCGAAGAGAGCCGCAGCCCGCATATCCTGCTCGGGCAAAGCCCAGAGCGCGACCGGGAGATCGATTCGATCTGCGCTCTACTGGACCGCGTGGCGCGTGCCGGCATCCCCGCCGTCAAATACAACATGAACATCATCGGCATTCCGCGCACCGCGCCGGAGGCCGGGCGCGGCGGCTCGGTCAACGAAGCCTTCCGCTGGGACAAGGCTGATCATGAAGCCGCGCCCGGACGCGCCGGCATTCTCCCGGAGGAGGAGAACTGGGAGCGGATCGACTATTTCCTGGCGCGCGTCGTGTCCGTGGCCACCGCCGTGAAGGTGCGGCTCGCCTGCCATCCGCACGATCCTTACACCCCGCCGGGCTATCGCGGCGTCACGCGTGTGCTCGGCACGGTCGAGGGGTTGAAGCGCTTCGTGACGATGCATGAGAGCCCGTATCACGGGCTCAATTTCTGCCAAGGCACGGTCGGCGAGATGCTGGAAGATCCCGCTCGCGAAATCGGCGATGTCATCAGGTGGTTTGGCGAACGCGGCAAGCTCTTCAACGTGCATTTCCGCAATATCCGGGGGAGGCGCCTCGATTTCATGGAGACCTTCCCGGACGAGGGCGACATGGATATGGTCGCCGCGCTCAAGCTCTATGCCGAGGTCGGCTACAAATACATGATCATGCCGGATCATGCGCCCAAGGTGTCCGGCCCGGATCCAAGCGGCACGGCCTTCGCCTTCTGCTACGGCTACATCATCGGCGCCATGCAGGCGCTCGGGCTCGATCCGCATGGGCCTGAGGCAGCGCCGCGCGATTGAAAGGCGGGACTGTTGGGGCAGCTCATTGAACGCGGCCCGTCATCGTGAGCGTCCCTTCTCCCCGGCGGGGAGAAGGACAGGATGAGGGGTATGCGCTCCAGGGTCAAAAGCCCCTCACCCGGTCGCTACGCGCCCGACCTCTCCCCACCGGGAGAGGTAAGAAGCGGCCGATGGCGTCGCAGCCAGCTGGATCCCCTTCCCGGCCGGCTTTGCCGGCCGCCGGGGATGAAACGGGGAGCAGGATCAAAGCGGCGAAAGCCCTCTCACCCGCCCGTGCGCGTCAGCTTCGCCCGCCGTCGCAGGCGCGTCTGGAAATAGACGTTCTCGCCGACCGTGCCCGTCTCATAGGCCCAGCCGTCCTCGGGCGGCATGTCGGCGACGTTGCGGCGGCTCGGATAGCGCGCCACTTCCTCCTCGACGATGTCGACGCCGAGGCCGGGGGCGGTCGGCACCGGCAGATGTCCGTCGACGACCTTCAGCACCGGCGTAACCACCTCGTAGCGGCCCGGCCAGTCGAACTCGACACGCTCCAGCATCAACGCGTTGGGAATGGTCGCCATGACATGGAGCGCCGCGAATTCCGCCACCGGTCCGAGCGAACCGGAATGGGGAGCCATGGTGATGAAATGTCCCTCCGCCATGGCCGCCATCTTGCGCATCTGCGTGATGCCGCCGGCGCGGCCGGTATCGGGCTGGATGACATCGACGAGATCACGCTCGATGTAGGGCCGAATGCCCCAGATCGTGCTGACACGCTCGCCGGCGGCCAGCGGAATATCCACGGAATCGCGCACCCGCGCCAGCGCGTCCAGGCTCTCGGGTGCGACCGGGTCCTCGTAGAAGAGAAGATCGAGCGGCTCGAGGGCGCGGCCGACGATGATCGCGTCCTGGGGTGTCATCCAGGACGGGCCATGCGCGTCGACCATCACGTCTACATCAGCGCCGACGGCGTCACGCACCGCCGCCACGCAATCAACATCAACGGCGCCTGTGAAGCCGACCTTCACGCCGGTATATCCGCGTGCCATCAGGTCGCGTGCGCGCTCCGGTGTCTTGGCATGGCCGTAGACGCGGATGCGATCGCGGAAGCGCCCCCCGAGCAGGTTCCAGACCGGCTGGCCGAGCGCCTTGCCCTTGATGTCCCACAAAGCCATCTCGATCCCGGTCAGGGCACCGCCACCGACCGTGCCGAGCACGCCGTGGCCCATCGAGGCCACGTAGAGGCGATGCCACAGCCGGTCGATGTCGCTGGCCTCCTCACCCACGAGTATCGAGGCATAGTCCTTGACCGCCGTTTCGATGACGCGCGGCCAGCCGGAGCATTCGCCGACGCCGGTGATGCCCTCGTCGGTAAAGATCTTCACGAATAGCCAGTTGCGCGATCCGCGGAAGTCGGCATCGGCCCCAAGTCCCGCGCTATCTTTTCCCGCACTGTCCTGGGCTGCTCCCTCCTTCGAGGCACTCGTCGTTGTCGGGCGCGAGCCGACTTGCATCAGATAGGTTTTGACGGCGGTGATCTTCATGGGACGACTAATCCAACTTTACGGTTCACGATAGCGAAAGCGATGCGTCATGCCGCGCCGGCGCGGGTCGGCGACCGGAACAGCCGAGAGCAGGGACTGCGTGTAGGCATGCTGGGGGTTGGAGCAGACCGTCTCCGTCTCGCCCGTCTCGACGATGCGGCCCCGGTGCATGACCGCGATGCGATCGCAGAAATAGCGGATCACCGCGATATCGTGGCTGATGAAGATGAAACTGAGATCGAGCCGCTCCTGCAGGTCGAGCATCAGATCGAGGATCTGGGTCCTCAGGCTCACATCGAGCGCCGACGACGCTTCGTCGGCGATGATGATGCGCGGGTCAGGCGCGATTGCCCTCGCAATCGAGATGCGCTGCCTCTGCCCGCCCGAGAAGGCATGGGGGTAACGCTCCGCCGCCGAGGCCGGCAGGCCGACGAGCCCGAGAAGCTCCGCGACGCGCGCCTTGAGAGCCGCGCCACTCAAGCTGCCGTTGACGAGCAGCGGCTCGCCGATGATCTGCCCGACGGTCATGCGCGGATTGAGCGATGAGAACGGATCCTGGAACACCATGCGAATGTCGCGCCAGGGCTCCTTCAGCTGGTTGTCCGACAGCGGCGCCAGATCGATCGTCTTGCCGTGGCGATCCGTATAAAGAATGCGGCCTGATGTGACGGGATGAACGCGCTGCAGGCAACGGCCGAGCGTCGTCTTGCCCGACCCGGACTCGCCCACGATGCCGAGGTTTTCACCGGCCTTCAGCTCAAGGCTCGCGTCCGCCACCGCGACGATGGAATCGTGCTTCAACCCCAGAAAGCCGGTGGCGAAAGGGAACTCCTTGCGCATGTCCGCCATGACGAGGATCGGCTTGCCGGGCGCCGCCTTCGCCCGCATGGCGAGGCGCCGCTCCGATGGCCGGTCGAGTTCCCGCACGGCATTGAGCAGATGGCGCGTGTAGTCGTGCTGTGGCCTCTCGAAGATCGAGAACACGTCGCCGCGCTCCACCATCTTGCCGAAACGCATCACGGCGATGTCGTCGGCGATCTCGGCGACGACCCCCATGTCATGGGTGATGAACATCACGGCCATGTCGCTGTCGCGCTGGAGCTGGCGGATCAACGCCAGAATCTCGGCCTGAATCGTCACGTCGAGCGCCGTGGTCGGCTCATCGGCGATCAGAACCGCCGGATTGCAGGCCAATGCCATGGCGATGACCGCGCGCTGGCGCATCCCACCGGAATACTCGAAGGGATAGCGGTCGATCGCCACCTCCGGCCGGGGAATCTCGACCTTGCGCAGGAGTTCGATGGTCCGCGCCCGCGCCTCCTTCTTCGAGACATGCTCGTGCAGGCGGATGACCTCGCCGATCTGGTCACCGATGCGATGCACCGGCGACAATGAGCTCATCGGCTCCTGGAAGATCATCGCGACGTCGCGCCCGCGAATGGAGCGGATCGCCGACGAGCGCGGATCGAGGCTGACGAGATCCACCGTGTTCTCGGCGCCGCGCCCCCGCGCCGTGAGATGGCGGTGCAGCAGAACCTGCCCGGAGGCGACCTTGCCGGGCGGATCGACGATCTGAAGGATCGACCGGGCCGTCACGCTCTTGCCGGAGCCGCTTTCCCCCACGACACACAGCGTGCGGCCAGGATAGAGCGACAATGTCACATCGTCCACCGCGCGGAACACGCCGCGTCGCGTGGCGAATTCGGTGACGAGGTTCCTGACCTCAAGAACCGGCAGTGGCTCACGCCCCGAGCCTCCGGCGCCGTTCGGCGAGCCGGGGAGACGATCGGCGGTCCCGCTCATCAGCGGCCCTCCTGCGCATAGGGATCGGCCGCGTCACGCAGGCCGTCGCCGAGGAAATTGAGAGCGAGAACCGCGACGCAGACGGCCACGCCTGGCGCGAACAGCCAGGGCGCCTGGGCGATGCTGCGCACGTTCTGCGCCTCTTTGAGAAGCACGCCCCAGGAAATCGTCGGCGGCAGGAGGCCGAGGCCGAGGAACGACAGGGACGTCTCGGCGATGATCATGACCGGGATGGCGAGGCTGACCGAGGCGATGATATGGCTGACCATCGACGGCATCATATGGCGGAAGATGACGCGCGCCTTGCTGCCCCCGTCGAGCCGCGCGGCGACGACGAAATCTTCCGTCCGCAGGGCCAGGAAACGCCCGCGCACCACACGCGCCAGCTCCGTCCAGCCGACGAGCGACAGGATCAGGGTGATGGCGAAATAGCGGGTCAGCGGCGCCCAGTCCTGCGGCAGGGCGGCGCTCAACCCCAGCCAGATGGGGATTGTCGGGAGGGACAGCTTGAGTTCGATGAGTCGCTGGACCCCGGTATCGACCCAGCCGCCGTAATAGCCGGACAACCCGCCCAGCACGAGGCCGAGCAACAGGCTGACGGCGACGCCGGCAAGACCAATCGACATCGAGACGCGCGTTCCGGCGATGATTCGGCTCAGCATGTCGCGGCCAAGCCGGTCCGCGCCGAGAAGATAGAAGCGCTCGCCGGGCGTGACCGCGGCGATCAGGCGCTTCTCCATCGGGATCAAACCCCACAGCTTGTAGGGTGAGCCGTTGCCGAACAGGGTGAGATAGATCTTCTTGTCCGGGTCTGGTGCAAAGGTCGTCTTGAGCGTGAAGCGGTCCCGCGACAGCTTCATGCCATTCACATGAGGTCGAAAGGTCCAGCTTCCGTCAGCGGTGGTGTCGAACAGGTGGATCATCTGCGGCGGATGGTAGACATCGCGCGACGACGGCGCGTCGGGATCGAACGGCGCCAGAAACTCCGTGAATAGCGCGACGAGATAGAAGGCTATGACCACCACCGCGCCGGTCATCGCAAGACGATGACGACGGAAGGTGCCCCAGATCAACCGCCATTGCGACGCGCTGTCCTCGCCGGCGATGGCCCGGGGATCGGCGTTCGGATCGATATGTGGATCGGCGACGACACTCATCGATGCGATCTCCCCTCACCTGTAGCGGATGCGCGGGTCGATGACCGCGAGCAGGATGTCCGAGACGAGCATGCCGACGACCGACAGGCAGCAGAGCAGCAGGATGAAGGCACCGGCGAGATACATGTCCTGCGCGAGCAGAGCTTGCAGCAGGAGCGGCCCCGACGTGGGCAGGGAGAGCACGAAGGCGGTGATCACCGCGCCGCTGATGAGCTGTGGGAATGCCCAGCCCAGGGTCGATACGAAGGGGTTCAGCGCCATACGCACGGGGTATTTGAGAATGAGCCGGAGTTCCGACAGCCCCTTGGCGCGGGCGGTCGTCACATAGGGCTTGTGGAGTTCATCCAGCAGATTGGCGCGCATGATGCGCGTGAGACTGGCGGTGGAGCCAAGCCCGAGGATGACCACCGGCAGCCAGAGGTGGGACATGAGGTCGCCAATCTTTGCCAGCGACCAGGGCGCCTTCTCGAACTCCTCCGAAAACAGGCCCGAGACATCGCTGCCGAAGAAGACGACGGCGATATACATGAGCACGAGCGCCACGAGGAAGCTCGGCATGGCGAGGCCGATGAAGCCGACCGCCGTGATGACATAGTCGCCGAGCGTGTATTTCTTGACGGCGGAATAGACCCCGATGGGAAAGGCGACCGCCCAGGTGAACAGCAGCGTCGAGAGCGCCAGCGTCACGGACAAGGCCATGCGCTCCCAGATGAGATTGGAGACCGGCTGCTGCCACTCGAAGGAGATGCCGAAATCGCCGACGAGAACGCCGGTGATCCATTTCCAGTATTGGACGATGAACGGCTGATCGAGGCCGTAGCGTTCCCGCAGGAGCTCGAGGCGCTCCTGGTCGACCACATCGCCCGATTGCGCGAGCGTCGCGGCGAATGTCGTCAAATAGTCGCCGGGCGGCGCCTGGATGAGCGCAAAGGCGATCAGCGACACGACGAAGAGAAACGGCACGGACCACAAGATGCGGCGAATGATATAGGTGATGAGCATCAGCGATCATCTCCAGCGATCGGCTTCTGGCACGCCCGATTGACTGCCGCTATCGGCTGCGGGCGTTCCTGTGACAGATCGGAGATGTGCTGGCCCCGGAAAGCCCCCGGCTCCGCGGAACCGGGGGGCTTGACCGGCACATGGCCAGAACATCGTGCTACGCGACCGAAACCGTTCACTCCGAAGTGTCGCTTCGAAGCCTTACTTGGCCCAGAACCACGTCTGCGGCAGGGTTGGCGCGGGCGTCGGATAGTACCAGGAGCTCGGCATCGTGGCCGGGACGTTCTTGAGGTTCGTCTTGGCGATACCGTAAGTCGGCAAGGCCTTGGTCACCGAGAACACCTCGAACTCGTCAGCGGCGATATCCGCGATCTTGAGCATCAGCGCCCGCCGCTTTTCCGGGTCCGTCGTCGCGCGCGCCTCGTCATAGAGCTTCATGCGCTCCTTCACCGAAGCCGGCGGCTCCTCGCCTTGCTTGCCACCCGTCTTGTACCACTGCACCCACGGGATGCCCCAGCGCGAGTCGTGGTGCACGGGCACGATCTGCTGCGGAATCTCTCCCGGCACCCAGCTCGCCTGGCCACCCCAGACCGCCGCGTCATGGTCGTTGCTGTTGGACGTCCGCTCATAGAAGAACGTGCGCTCCAGCGAGTTCACATCCATGTCGATGCCGATCTTGGCCCACTGGCGCTCGATCAGCTGCAGCATGTCCACCTGCTCGGGCTGCAGCGTGGGAATGACGTCGATCTTGAACTTGATCGGCTTGCCGCTCGGAAGAAGGCGCGTGCCATCCGGGCCGCGCTTGGTCAGTCCGAGACCGTCAAGCAACGCATTCGCCTTGGCTTCGTCATACTCCAGATACTGCGTTGCGATGCGCTTGTGGAAATTGGGATGGTTCTCGAACGGTCCGTTCTGCCAGGGCTCGCCGTCGCCAAGTAGCGCGGTATCGATGATTTCCTTGCGGTTCATGCCGTGCGACAGGGCGATGCGGAAATCCTTCTTATTGAAGAGCTCCCTCAGCTCCTTGTCCTTCGACATCAGGTTGAGATTGATCACCATATTGGTGCCGCCGACGGCCGAAGCCTCGAACATCTCGTAGCCGCCCTTGGTGCGGTTCTCCGCGAGCACGGCGCGGTTGGCCGGGGCGTCGAGATGGCGAAGGCCGAAATCGATGCGGCCACCGATGGCCGCCAGGATCAGGCTTTCCACATCCTGCGCGATCGGCGCATTGAGCTCGTCGATATAGGGAAGCTGGTTACCGTCCGTATCGACCTGCCAGAAATAGGGGTTGCGCACCATGATCACACGCGTGGCCCCGCCGGTGTAGGCGTCTTTCACCACCCAGGGGTCAAGTGTCGGGCGATCGACATTGCCCCAGCGCGCCGGGATTTCGATGTCGCCGCATTTCTGCAGGAACAGGTTCTTCCAGTCGGAAGCGTTGTTCGCCTTGACCGTATCCGCGATATTGGCGTTGTACTTGGGGTGGAACTGCGAACAATAATGCTTCGCATAGAGCACCGGATGCTGCCCGAGCGGGCTCGCGAGTTCCGCCAGGAAGTCGCCATAGGGCTCCGTGAAAGTGAACTTCACGGTGGCATCGTCGATCTTCTCGACCTTCATCGGCACGCCGCCCGTCATGTAGCGGGGCTGGGGCGCGGCGAATTCGGCATTCAGGATGAGATCATTGACGTTGAAGAGAATGTCGTCGGCCGTGAAGGGCTTGCCATCCGACCATTTCATGCCCTTGCGCAAGGTGAAGGTGAAGACCTTGCCGTCCGGGCTGACATCGACCTTCTCCGCGACATTCGGCACGATCTTCGTATATTCCGGATCCCAGCGGACCAGGCCCTGGTTGCCGACCATGCGCAGAATGTGGTTGTGGTCCGACGAGCCGCGCAGGCCGAACCGCAGCTGCCCGCCATAGGTGCCAATGGCATTCAGCGGCTTCACCACCTCAGGATGCTCCGGCAGGCGCTTGTCGACCGATGGCAGTTGGCCAGCCTTGACGGACGTTGCCAGCGTCGGCGCCTCCTTGTAGTCAGCCGCAAGGACCGGCAGCGCGGCCACCAGGAATGCCCCCGCCGCGCAAGAATGCAATAATGCTCTCGCCGTAAAGATCATCTCTTTTCACTCCCCAGTGAATTATTCTTATTTACGACAACGACGATTTATACGTCTTCATAGAAAAATATTGACTTTATAGATCGTCAAAACCAGACGGTCTCGCGCATACGCAAGACTTGCTCGAAGAACTTGTCCGAATACCGTTCGATTTCAGGATCGATCAGTGTCGGCTGTCTCTCTATTATCTGCCACGCGACCGTTCCCCGCGGTCGTCTATTGCGCCGGCTTCACTCACCATCTCCTGACAGGACAAGTTGCCGGCTCAGGGACGGGGCCGTTCCGCCAGGGTGTTCGGCCAATCAAGCCGCGTCTCAAGTCCTCCGTTCAACGCACCGGACAGGAGCCTATCTCGTATGTCATCTTACATCGATACAACTGGAACGCCAGCGCGACATGCTCATGTTCGACGAAAGCCGTAGAAGCGGCGCGGACCCCAGCGCCCGCGCCCTTCCCGCGTTAATGGATTTCCGGCTCCGCCGTCGGTGCGCCAGCGTGCAGGAAATCGAAGTCACAGCCCTTGTCGGCTGACGTTATATGCTTGGCGAACATCGCGCCATAGCCCCGCTCGTAGTGGGGTTTCGGCTGCACCCACGCCGCCTTGCGGCGGGCGAGTTCGGCGTCGTCCACATGCAGTTCCAGCCGGCGGCCAGGAATGTCGAGTGTGATGAGATCGTCGTCCTTCACAAGCGCCAGCGGGCCGCCGAGGTAGGATTCCGGCGAGACATGGAGCACGCAGGCGCCGTAGCTCGTGCCGCTCATGCGCGCGTCGGAAATCCGCACCATGTCGCGCACGCCCTTGGCAAGGATCTTCTGCGGGATCGGCAGCTGTCCCCATTCGGGCATGCCGGGGGCGCCGAGCGGCCCGGCGTTCTGCAACACGATCACGCAGGTCTCGTCGATATCGAGCGCCGGATCGTCGATGCGCGCTGCCATGTCATCGTAGTTGCGGAAGACCCGTGCCTTGCCGGTGTGTACATGCAGGCGCGGCTCCGCCGCCGGTGGCTTGATGACGGCGCCGTTGGGGGCGAGATTGCCGCGGAGCACGGCAAGGCCGCTCGAGGCCGTCAGCGGATTGTCGCGCGGGCGGATCACCTCGTCATTGTAGACCTCAGCCCCCGCGAGATTCTCGCCGAGCGTGCGGCCATTGGCCGTGAGCGTGGTCAGGTCGAGGTGGTCGGTGATGCGGCTGAGCAATCCCCGGAGGCCGCCGGCGTAATAGAAGTCCTCCATCAGGAAGCGGCCGGAGGGACGGACGTCCGCCAGCACCGGCGTGCGCTTGGCGATCTCGTCGAAGCGCTCGAGCGGCAGGTCGATCCCCACGCGGCCCGCCATCGCCACGAGGTGGATGATGGCATTTGTCGAGCCCGACAGCGCGATGTCGGCGGTGATGCCGTTGTCGAAGGCGGCCGGCGTCAGGATATCGCTCGGCTTAAGGTCCTCCAGGATCATGTCGACGATCCTGCGCCCGCTTTCCGACGCCATGCGGGCATGGCCCGAATCGGGTGCGGGAATTGACGAGGCGCCCGGCAACGTCATCCCCATTGTCTCGACGATGGCCGTCATCGTCGAGGCCGTGCCCATGGTCATGCAATGGCCGGGCGAGCGGGCGATGCCCTCCTCGATCTCCTGCCAGGCCTGCTCGCTCAGGTTGCCGGCACGCTTCTCCGCCCAGTATTTCCAGGTGTCGCTGCCGGAGCCCAGCACCTTGCCGGCCCAGTTGCCGCGCAGCATCGGTCCGGCGGGCACGAAGATGGCGGGCAGGTTCATGCTGATAGCCCCCATGAGGAGCGCCGGCGTGGTCTTGTCGCAACCGCCGAGCAGCACGACGCCATCCATGGGATGGCTGCGCAGGAGTTCCTCGGTCTCCATGGCGAGGAAATTGCGATAGAGCATCGTCGTCGGCTTGACGAAGGGCTCGCTCAGGGACATTGCCGGCAGCTCCACGGGAAATCCCCCAGCCTGCCAGATGCCGCGCTTCACCTCTTCCACACGCTGCTTGAAATGGCTGTGGCAGGGGTTGATGTCGCTCCAGGTATTGACGATCGCGACCACCGGCTTGCCCATGAAGTCGGCGCGCGTATAGCCCATCTGGAAGGTGCGGGAGCGGTGGCCGAAAGCCCGGAGGCCGGGATCACCATACCAACGCTGGCTTCGCAGCTCGGAAATGGCACGCCGTGGCCGGGTCCCTGCCTTGCCCGGCGCGGCCGGAACGTCTTCGTCGCTCGTCTTGCTCACGCGTTTCTCCCTCGCGCCGCACCACCAAATCGCAAGCGCCACGCTTTGTTGTAACGAGCAGGTTATAAAGCTGCCGACCCGCTCGCAAGGATCGAGATTGGAAACGATACAATGCGCCGCAGACCCCGATCCGCACGCGCCTCTTCGCCGGCAATGAAAACTGACGGTTGACTGTCGAACGCAGGGCTCTTTGCGGATTAACAACCATCGGATCGGAAATTCACCACACGAGGCTATCGGCTATTGACAGGACAATGGTGAAAGACGAAGGCTTCGCCGTAAGCAAAATCATCCGAATACGGACAGGGATTCGCTTCAATGGCGCTTGAGCTGAATCGGCCGGGCCGCGTGCGTTTGGGGGCGGTGCTCGCCATCGGCGTATCACTTCTCCTGCCACCGCTGACAATCACCGCATATGCCCAGAACGCGCAGGGAACTCCCCCGGCCTCAACTCCCCCGGCCTCTCCCGGGCCCGCAGCCGCGCCCGCGGATGGCAACAAGCCGATCCTCGACCAGGCGGTTCTCGACCTCCTGAAGAAAGCGACAGCACGCATCGCCGATGCCAAGGCCTTCTCGGTCGAGACATCCGGCTCGCGGGAGGTTCCCTCCAGCCAGGGCCAGATGCTCACCTTCTTCGACACCGCCGAAGTCGATGTGAAGCGGCCCAATAAGTTGAAGGCCGAAATCAGGGGTGGCAATAGCGAAGTCGACGTTTATTACGACGGAAAGTCCGTAACGATCTTCGACGACAAGGCCAAGCTCTATGCCGTCGCGGAAGCGCCGGCCACGCTCGACGCCTTCCTCACCGATGCCGCGCAGAAGCGGGGCATCCACTTCCCCATGGCCGACTTCCTCGTGAGCGACCCCTACAGCCAGCTCGCGAGCGGCCTGACGAACGCCTATGAGGCGGGCCAGACCACCGTCGACGGCAAGGCTGTCCGCCATCTGGTCTTTGCCAAGCCGGGCATTGAGTACCAGCTCTGGCTCGATACGAAGTCCAACTTGCCGCGCCTGATGACTGTGACTTACCTCGACGTGCCGAAGTCGCCGCGTTTCGCGGTGTCCTTCAAGGACTGGGAATTCCGCGACCGCCCTGACTCACGGTTCCGTTTCTCGCCGGGCAAGTCTGATGCGAAGATCGACTTTCTGCCAGCCTCGCAATGATCGACATGCCACGACCTTCTGTTTCAAGCGAAGAGAGATGTCCGATGCGGTGTGAAATGACTGGTCAGGACGCGATAGTGACCAGCGGCGCTTCCCCGCGACGCAAGCTGAAGCGGCGCCTTGCACTGGCAATCGCCGCGGCCGGAGCCGCCATTGCGGTCGTCTCAGCGACGTCGCCGGCGTCGGCTTGGGTTGCCTATCACGGTGGTGGCGTCTGGCGGGGGCCAGCCGGAGGCTTTCACGCCTGGCATGGGGGAGCCGCCTGGGGTGGTCCGGTCGTTCGGCCGGGCTGGGGTTATGGCTGGGGCTATGGCGGCCCATCACCGGGTGCCGCGGCCGCGGTTGGCGCGGCGGCGGGGCTCGCGGCGGGAGCGGCGCTCGGGGCAGCCGCGGCGGCGCCACCGCCTGTCTATTATGCGCCACCGCCTGTCACAACGGCTGCACCGATCGGCGCCATGTTTGCCAGCCTGCCGGGTGGCTGCACATCGGCGACGGTAAGCGGCGTGCGCTACTATCGTTGCGGTTCGACGTTCTACAGGCCTTACTACTCCAATGGCCGTGCCGTTTATCAGGTTGTCGCCAACCCATTCTAAAGCGTTTCCGAAAGCGGGAACGCTGCTTCGCTTCACGAGAAATGCTCGGCCGGCTGCGCGGCGGTCCCGAGCTGTGGCGAAATAACAGGCCGGGACCAAGTATCTCGGCCTCCTGGACTTCTTGACCTCCGTGACCGCAGGAAGTGCGGGCTCGGAGTTGTTTGGTTTGAGCATTCCGCCCGCGCGGCGGGAATCTGCAGTCGCGGGCAGTGTTGGGGGTTCGCATGGCGTTTGAGAGGCTTGTCACACAAACCGGCCAACATGCCGAGGTTCCGGGTCTTCGCGGTATCGCGAGCGCTCAGCCTCATCGCATGGCTGGTCCGGGCGTCGGCGCTGTCGCGCTGATGCTTCTGACACTGGCGGCCTGCAACGACAAAAATACCTATGTTCCGCCGCCGCCGCCACAAGTCTATGTCGCAACGCCCGTCCAGCAGCCGGTGCAGCGCTATCTCTCATTCACCGGCAACACCGCGGCCGTGAACTCCGTTGATCTGGAGGCTCGCGTCCAGGGCTTCCTCGATGCCATCAGCTACAAGGACGGCGCGCTCGTCAAAAAGGACACGCTGCTGTTCACCATCCAGCGTGACCAGTACCAGGCACAGCTTGACCTGCAGAAGGCCGAGCTCGCCTCGGCGCAGGCGACGCAGGCGAACGCGCAAACCGAGTACAACCGACAGGCGCAGCTCGGCAAGCAGGACTTCGCCTCCCAGCGCGCCATCGACGACGCCAAGACCAACCTGGACAAGGCAACCGCGCAGATTGCGGCCGATCAGGCCAATATCCAGCTTGCGACGATCACCCTGGGCTATACTCAGGTGAGCGCGCCGTTCGACGGCATTGTAACGCGCCATCTGGTCGATGTCGGCGCGCTCGTCGGCTATTCCGGCCCCACCAAGCTCGCGACGATCGTGCAGGTCGACCCGATCTACACCTATTTCACGGTCAGCGAGCAGATCGTGCTCCAGATCAAGGCGGAACTCGCCCGCCTTGGCCGCAATCTCACCGAGATCCACAATGTTCCGATCGAGATCGGCCTGCAGGATCAGACGGACTTTCCGTATCGCGGCACGATCGATTACATCGCCCCGCAGGTCGATCCGAGCACCGGCACCCTCGAAGTGCGCGGCGTCTTCCCCAATAAGGAGCTGGCGCTGATACCGGGCTTGTTCGTGCGGGTTCGCATTCCCGTCGGGCCGCCGCAGAACGCCCTGCTCGTGGATGATACCGCCATCGGCCGGAACCAGCTCGGCAGCTACGTGCTCGTCGTTGGCGCCGACGGCGTCGTCCAGCAGCGTCCCGTGACGACGGGCCGGCTGGAAGGCCAGCTTCGGGTTATCGAGAAGGGCATTGAAGCCGGGGACAAGGTGATCATCAACGGTCTCCAACGCGCCGTGCCCGGCAACAAGGTCAATCCTCAGACCGGCACCATGGCCACCAACAGCCCGGCGACCAACAGCCCGCCACCCGCCAGCCCGGTGCCTGCGCCGGCTGCCGCGCCTGCCCCCACGAAGCCCTGACGCTCCGTCCAGAAGGCGGTCCCCCATGATTTCCCGCTTCTTCATCGAGCGTCCGGTCCTCGCCAACGTCCTGGCGTTGGTCATGGTGTTGATCGGCGCGGTGGCGCTCTTCAATCTGCCGGTCGCGCAATATCCCAACGTCACGCCGCCGACCGTGCAAGTAACGACGCGCTACCCCGGCGCCAGCGCCAAGACCGTCGTCGATACGGTTGCCCTGCCCATCGAGCAGCAGGTCAACGGCGTCGACAAGATGATCTACATGCAGTCGACCAGTGCCAGCGACGGCTCCTACACGCTGACGGTGACCTTCGCCATCGGCACGGATCCGGATTTCGCGCAGGTTCTGGTGCAGAACCGCGTGAGCATCGCCATGTCCTCCCTGCCGCAGGCGGTACAGGTGCAGGGCGTGACGACGCAGAAGAAGTCCACCTCGATCCTGCAGTTCGTGACCCTGTCCTCGCCAGACGCGCGCTATGACAGTCTCTTCCTTGCGAACTACGGCGTCATCAATCTCCAGAACGAGCTCGCCCGCCTGCCCGGCGTCGGCAACGTCAACGTGTTCGGCGCCGGCGAATATGCCATGCGCGTGTGGATGGACCCTCAGCAGATGCAGGCCCGCGGCTTGACACCGTCGGACGTCATCAGCGCCATCCAGCAGCAGAGCCAGGAGGTCACGGCGGGCGTGGTCGGCATGCCCCCGGCGCCCGCTGGCCAGAACTTCCAATATACCATCAACATCAATGGCCGGCTCGACAACGCGCCGGACTTTGAGAACATCATCGTCAAGGTCGACAATGCCAACGGCGGCCAGATCACCCGCGTCCGCGACATCGGCCGCGTCGAGCTCGGCGCGCAGACCTACAGCCAGACGTTCACATTGAACGGAAAGCCGGCGGCGGGCATCGGCATCTTCCAGCTCCCGGAAGCCAACGCCATCGCGGTGGCGGAGGAAGTCCGCGGCAAGATGGAGGAATTGTCGAAGAGCTTCCCGCCGGGTCTCGTTTATGGCGTACCCTTCGATACCACGATGTTCGTGAACGCCTCGATCACGGAAGTCTACAAGACCCTGTTCGAGGCCGGCATCCTGGTGCTCGTCGTCATCCTGCTGTTCCTGCAGGACTGGCGGGCCATGCTCGTGCCGGCGACCACCGTCCCCGTCACGATCATCGGCGCCTTCGCGGCGATGTCGGCGATGGGCTTCACCGTCAACCTGTCGACGCTCTTCGCCATCGTGCTCGCGATCGGCATCGTCGTCGACGATGCCATCGTCATCGTCGAAGGCGTGTCACGCCACGTCGAGGCCGGCATGCCGGGCCAGGCCGCCGCTGAGAAGGCCATGGATGAACTGTTCGGCCCGATCATCGGCATCACCCTCGTCCTGATGTCCGTGTTCATTCCGGCCGCCTTCCTGCCGGGCCTGACAGGCCAGCTCTTCCAGCAATTCGCGCTGGTGATCGCCGCGACCGCCCTGATCAGTGCCGTCAACGCTTTGACGCTGAAGCCGACCCAGTGCGCGCTGTGGCTCCGCAAGCCCGTGCCGCCCGAGAAGCGCAACGCCTTCTATCGCGGCTTCAATGCCATCTACGATCGCTGCGAACGTGCCTATTCCCGGCTCATCGCCCACATGGTGCATCGCAGCGGCTTCATGGTGGCGATTGCCTTGGTGCTGATCGGCTTTGCCGGCTGGGCGCTGACGCGCGTGCCCACATCCTTCCTGCCAACGGAAGATCAGGGCTACGTCCTCATTGGCGCGCAGCTCCCCGACGGCGCCTCCCAGGAGCGCACTAACGCCGTCCTCGCCAAGGTGTCGCAGATCGCGCAGGAAACCCCCGGCGTCGAGAATGTCATCGGCATCAGCGGCATCTCGATTCTCGACAACAGCGCAACGCTCGCGAACGCTGGCGTCGCTTATGTCGTCCTCAAGGATTGGGACACGCGCGGCAAGGCCAAGGGCGAGGATCTTCTCAGCATCTATGAGCATCTCAACCGCGCGCTGCAGGCGGTGCCGGAAGCGACCACCTTCGTGCTCGTGCCGCCGCCCATCCAGGGTATCGGCAACGCCAGCGGCTTTACCATGCAGACCCAGGTGAAGGACGGCAGCTTCAACTATCAGCTGCTCGAGGCCGTGACACGCCAGATCGTCGAGGCCGGATCGAGCCAGTCCGGGTTGCAGCATCTCAACACCTCCTTCCGCGCGGGTGTGCCCCAGTTCGAGGTGAGGGTTGACCGTGTGAAGGCCGAGACGCTCGGCGTGACCGTCGGGCAGCTCTTCTCCACTATTTCGGGCTATGTCGGATCGAGCTACGTGACGCAGTTCAACGCCTTCGGCATGACCTTCCAGGTCTATACGCAGGCGGAATCGCAGTACCGCGTCAGTCCCCAGGATCTCTTGAGCCTGAAGGTCCGCGCCGGCAATGGCACGATGGTGCCGATCGGCACGATGGTTACTGTCGAACCGATGACCGGCCCGGCCCTCATCAGTCTCTACAATCTTTATCCGAGCGCGACGATCGTCGGCACGCCGGCGCCCGGCTTCTCGTCCGGCCAGGCGCTGGACCTGATGGGCCAGATCGCCGCCAGCGTCCTGCCGCCCGGAACCGGCTATGAATGGACCGCCATGTCCTACCAGGAGATGGCGGTCGGCTCGCAGATCTATGTCGTCTTCGGGCTCGCCATCCTGCTCGTCTATTTCGTCCTCGCCGGGCAATATGAAAGCTGGATCCAGCCGCTGTCGGTGCTGCTCGCCGTACCGCTGGCACTGCTCGGGACGGTCGGCGCCCTCGTCGGGCTCGGCATCGCCAACAACCTCTATACGCAGATCGGCCTGATCCTGCTCATAGCGCTGGCGAGTAAGAACGCTATCCTGATCGTGGAATATGCGCGCGAGAAGCGGGCCGAGGGCATGGAAATCGCCGAGGCGGCGGTCGAGGCGGCGCGTCTTCGCTTCCGCCCCATCATCATGACGTCCTTCGCCTTCATTCTGGGTGTCTTGCCGCTGGTGCTGGCGACAGGCGCCGGCGCGTCGGCGCGCAAATCCATCGGCATCGCCGTCTTCTCTGGCATGCTCGCCTCGACCTGCCTTGCCGTGCTGTTCGTTCCCTCGTTCTTCACCGTCTTGCAGCGGTTCGAGGAATGGCGCGCGCGCCGTTCCGCCAAACCGGCGCCCGAAGCCGGATCGGCGTCCGAAGCCTGAGGGTTATGGTACCCCTGGCCCGGCTGCGACCATGGCGCCCGCTGCGCCCGTGCGGCGGGCCAGCCCCTCCATCTCCAGGAACTCTGGGTAGGGCGAGGCGTGTCGAAGAATTCGTTCGGCTCTATTCACAAGGCGCGACGCGCAATGATATCGGGCCTCACCCAAGAAGCAGCGGCGCATCATCGCCATAAGAATACTGATGTTATAAGCTCCCCGGTGAAATATATCGTCAAATCCCATAAATGATCGTCTGTTTGCTCAAAAAATAATCAAAATATCGGCTATCAATGTCAGGTCATCGATCATATATACTGATATATACGCCATTTTAACATTTGAAGCATATATCTACCAGTGATACGGCAAGCGGCATTTCCGTCATTCATGAACATTGGCGTGAGCAGCGGGACCACGGGACAGCATGCCGCAAGGCTTTTTTTCGCCTACCCCTGGAAAAGCTTGATTTCGCCAACCATTATATCTCTTGCGTATTGGCGACAGACTTGCTACTCGCTCACTGTCCAATGGCTCTTGCTGAACGCAATGTCGGCTTCGACACCATCGTGCCGGGGTTTCCTGTCACGAAGAGGAAGAAGGGCTGGGTTCGCGCGAGAAAATTCGCTATAGTCCAGTGGGGAATGCGAATCAGCGCTAGCTATTGAGCAAGTTTGTGCGGGGGCACGAAATTTGTCGTCGATCATTCTGGTGGCTGCGGCGATGAATGCCGTGCAAACACCCGTGAATGGATCGCTAAACAGTTATAAGACTAAAGATAACACTCAAGAGGACTTATGAGACGACAGTCGCGACCGTTTGTGGTCGAGGTTAAGCGCACGCGGAAGGCTCCGACCAATATTTGGGGATCTTCTTCCATTTTTGATGATGCGGAAGCGCCAACCAACCGCGCTGGCGCGGCATCGGCAAGTCTGGAAGGTCTCTTCAAGAAGTCACCGACGCAAGCGCCAGAACAGGCCGGCAATACTAGCGCCACACCGCGTATTCTGCCGAGCCTTCTTGCCGATGAAACACCCGTCCTGGAACGAGCCGCCACAAGCGACCACGTCGAGGAGGATGATCACGGCATAGAAGACGACGTGTTCTCGCTGCGCACGCCATCACCTGCCGCGCGCAAGATCTCTGCGAAGGCTAAGGCTCCGGCCAGATCACAGGCTGTTGCCCTACCCGATCTCGCCGCGCGCATGGCACCGCCGGCAGAACCAGCGCCGGCTGCCGCTAGCCTTTGGGATGACCCGCGCTCGCGGGAAGCTTTCGCGGAGGACGCAAAGCCTCTTAGTTCCGAAGACGCGACAGCTGCTCTCGGCTGGAGCATCAAGCCGAAGGCCGAAGAGGTCGTCGCTTCCCTGGTCGAGCCAAAGCTTTCCGTCGATCTCTTCGCCGGCCAATTGCCGCCGGAAGAGATCGCGCCGTCCAAGCCCAAGGCGAATTCGCGTCGCAAGGCGCAGACGGCCGTCCCCAAGGTGCCCAAGGCTCCGCTTGCTTTCTCTCTCCCCTTGGATGACGAGGGCGAGGACGATGAAATCCTGGACGCGGATGAAGTCCTGGACGCGGTCGATGCCGCGCACGACATCCAGCCGTTGGCGGACGCGGCGCCCCGTCGGGATGTGAACGCTTCCGTCGTGCGTCGGCGCCGTAAACAGCCAGCCGCCGCGCTGCCGCCCGGTCAGCGCTGGAAGCGCCGGCTGCCTTCGAGCTTGCGCTGACGCCGCAGTTTTCCGCCAGTCGGCCGGCTGATTTCAATAGAGCGCCTGTCCCATGCCAACGGGACAGGCGCTTTTTCGTTATGCGGGCCTTCACCAGCCGGATGTCGAGTTTGGATAGAAAATCTTGCCGTCATTCCGGGGGCCTCGCATCAGCGAGGAACCCGGAATCCATGAACACAAGGCAAGATAGGAAGACGCGTCGGACGTTTCCCTATCTTAGTTTGCCGTCGCGTTCATGGTCTCCGGGCTCGGGCCCATGACCCGCCCCGGAATGACACGGCGGCCGGTTATCCAAGTCAGGTTATCCAAGTCAGCATGTCCAACTCGTGCTGCCTGCCCATGAGCCAAGCTTTCATGAGCCAAGTTTTCATGGTGCCAAGCTTCATGACGCCAAGACACGCTGATAGGGCCGCATTTGAGAATCATTAAATCTAATTGCAATTGGTGCACCGATCCGCCCATCAACCAGCAGTATTCCTGATCGTCAGCAAGGATTGCTTCAGCACCACCCGCGTTGAATGCCGTTCACCGCAAGACTGTGCGTGATGGAACGGGATCATGGGTGGAGAGTTTTCAAGATCGCGCGGCTGGACGCGGCGGTTCGTCATTGGCCTGCCCGCGCTGGGTTTACCGGCGGGCCTGGCAATTCTACCGGCGGATGTGGCAGCGGCACCCAGTCTCGCCCCATTCGAAGGGCCGCCTGCCGGCACCGTGCTGGTTCGCACCCGTGAACGCAGGCTCTATCTCGTGCTTGGCGAGGGCCAGGCGATCCGCTATCCCGTCGCCGTCGCCAAGCCGGGCAAGCAATGGCATGGCACGGTCCACATCGATGGCAAATATGTTGAACCGGCGTGGATGCCGCCGCCGGATGTGAAGCGCGACAATCCGCAGCTTCCCGATTACATCGCCGGCGGCGCGCGCGACAATCCGATGGGAGCGCGCGCCTTGACGCTCTCGGGCGATCTCTACGCGATCCACGGAACAACGCGCAGCATGCGACGCAGCATCGGCACCTACGCGAGCTACGGCTGCATCCGCATGCTGAACGAGGACATCATCGACCTTTATCAGCGGGTGCGCGTCGGCACGCCTGTTATCGTTGTCCCGTGACGTCCGCGCCGGCATAAAGATCGGCCCGTGTCGGCGGCAGGCCGGATAGCCCGCGTGCCCGGCGCGTCGCCACCGTCTGGAAAATGCCGATCGTGCCGCGTTCAAATCCGAGCGAAACGCCGGCGAGATAGAGCAGCCACAGCCGGGTCTTGGCCTCGCCGACCTCGCGCACGGCCGCCTCGCGCTCCGCATAGAGGCGCTCGCACCAGCGCCGCGTGGTCAAGGCATAGTGCTCCCGCCACGCCTCGACGTCGTGGATCTCAAAGCCATGACGCTCCAGGCTGGTGACCGAGCCGCCGATATGGTCGAGCTCCGATCCCGGGAAGATGTAATTCACGATAGCCTGATATTCCGGCCGCTTGCGACGGAAGGCGCGGGCATCCTTCTTGGCCGGGCGCGTGATCGCATGGTTGAGCAGGATGCCGCGCGGCTTCAGCAGCTCTCGCAGCTTGTTGAAATAGGCCGCGTGGTTATCGAGCCCCACATGCTCGAACATGCCGATCGAGGCGATCTTGTCGAAGGTTCCGGAGATGTCCCGATAATCCCGCAGCTCGACGTGGACACGCCCTTCGAGGCCAAGACGAGCGATCTTCTCCTTGGTGAAGGCGAGCTGCGCCTCCGACAGGGTCACGCCATGGGCCTCCACCCCATAGTGTTGGGCGGCATGGCAGACAAGGCCGCCCCAGCCGCAGCCGATATCCAGGAAACGCTCGCCGGGCTGCAGCCTGAGCTTCCGGCAGATCATGTCGAGCTTGGCGCGCTGGGCATCTTCCAGCGAACTCTCCCAGGTCGGGAAATAGGCGCAGGAATACTGCATCTCGGGGTCGAGGAAGAGCTGGTAGAAGGTGTTCGAGAGATCGTAATGAAACTGCACCAGGGCCTTGTTGTCACGCCCGCCCGCGTCCTTGTCGATCTGCTCGCCCTGGTAAGCCTCGCTTTTGAGCGGGTTCGCCGCGGCATCGGCCTTGGCGGAAAACAGGAAGGGCCAGAGCGCCCGCGCCAGCGACAATTTGCCGATCTTCTTCCAGATACCCTTGGTGCCACTGCCGCGCCGCGCGGCGAGATCAAGCAGCGTTCCGCCGATGATATCGACATCGCCCGAGGCGACGAGGTCGACTACGGTCGTCAGACGCGGCTGGCGAATGAGGCGGCTCAACACGGCCGGGCTGTTGAGAGCCACGAGCAAATCAGTGCGTGCGTCGGCGCCGAGTGGAATCACCTCGCCGTCCCACAGTCTGATTCCGAAATCGGCGTTGATATGCTCCGCCGCCTGCCGTAGCACACGTTTCACCGCAGCGAGACGCTTGTCCCCGCCCTCACCAGTCTTCCCGCTCGTCATCACGCTTTCCTATTCCGTTCGCGCGCGACGTTAGAGCATTGGAAGCAAAAGTGTCACCCCGGTTGGCGCCAAGTATGGTCCGGGCGGGCCGCCGCGCTCAAAAAGTGTGGCGGCGCCGGGGTGAATAGCTCGGTTCGCGAAAAGGCAACAGCGGGCTCCGACAAAAATCGCAGTGGATCGTGTGATAGTGATAACCGTGTCTGTGCAAGGTCTTGATCAGTGTTGACAGACGCGTTGCGACTTTCAGACCACGCCGTCTCACGGTGATTACGTCCATGGTCCACACCCCATGCCGGGAGACGAGGTCCTTGTATGCGGGGATACCGGAATCCGCGTAAAGCGCGACAGCCTCGGGATGCGGCGGGCTCGCCGGGCGCTCCTCCGGCCGCCGGATCGAATAGCGATGGGCGACATGGACCGGCAGGTCGCCAAGAAACTCATAGGTCTCGTCCGGCCCCTGATATTTGCTGAGAAAGTAGTCCGGGTAAGGGCCGCGTTTCATCGTCTCGTAGTTTGGATAGGTCTCGGTTAGCACGCCGATGATGTCCGTGCTGATGGGCTGCACGAGCGAGGCACCTTCAGGACCATAGAAAACAAGCTCAACATTTGGCCACGAGAAATACCCGCCGTGAAATCTCGCTCCATGCGTTGATATAACGCATGCACGTACCCCGGACGAAGGCTTTCCCTCGGCCAGAGTCCAAGCATACACATACTCGCCCACGCGATTTGCAAAAATGTTTCGGGAACATTTCATCAAAATATCTCGCGAATACCATAAAATCTATTCCGTGAAATCATTTTCAATTTAAAATTATCATCGCAGGAAGATAAGAGTGAAGGTGATTGCAATTGCCGCAGATCGCGTCAGTCTGTGGGCGGAGCGCCCGCGTGTCGGCAACGGAAGGCTCGAATATCCAATCCGTTTGCCAACCACCCGCATGACACATTATGAAACCCGCCGGGCTCATAGCCCCTCCATAATGTGCTCCTGGGAGGATGCCGGATGAAGCGTCGTGATTTCCTGAAAGGTGCCCCCGGCGCTGTCGCCGCAGGCACGGTTGCCGCCGCGGGCGTGGCGATGCCTGCCATCGCCCAGTCGTCACCGGCCATCAAATGGCGCATGACTTCGAGCTTTCCGAAGCCACTCGACGCCCTGTTCGGCAACGCCGAGATGTTTGCGAAATTCGTCGGAGAGGCGACCGACGGACAATTCCAGATCCAGTGCTTCGGTCCCGGCGAGATCGTGCCCGCGCTTCAGGCGCTCGACGCCGCCCAGAACGGTACGGTCGAATGCGCCCACACGCCGATCTATTTCTACACCGGCAAGGAGACGGCGCTGGCCTTCGGCACCGGCGTTCCCTTCAGCTTCAATTCGCGCCTCCAGTACGCCTGGCTGCTCAATGGCGGCGGCAATGCGCTGATGGACGAAGCCCTGGCTAAGTTCAACGTAGTTGGGTTCCCATGTGGCCAATCCGGAACCCAAATGGGCGGTTGGTTCCGTAAGGAGATCAACACACCGGACGATTGGAAGGGGCTGAAATTCCGCATCGGCGGTCTGGGCGGCGACGTGCTCGCGCGGCTCGGCGTGGTGCCCCAGCAGATCGCCGGCGGCGACATCTATCCGGCGCTCGAACGCGGCACGATCGACGCCGCCGAATTCGTCAGCCCCTACGATGATGAGAAACTGGGCTTCGCCAAGGTCGCCAAATACTACTACGCGCCCGGTTTCTGGGAGGGCGGCGCGATGCTCCACATGGTCGTCAACCGAGACAAGTGGAACGCCCTGCCGAAGCACTACCAGGCCGTCATGCGGCAGGCGGCCGATGCCTCGACCAACTGGATGCTGGCGAAATACGACGCTTTCAATGGCCCAGCCCTGAAGCGCCTCATCGGAACAGGCACGGAACTCAGGTTCTTCCCCAACGCGGTGCTCGATTCCGCCTGGAACGCCGCCCACGAACTTTATGGCGAGATGGCCGCCAAGAACCCCTTGTTCAAGAAGGCGCTGGAATCGATGATCGCCTTCCGCACCGAGAATTACCTCTGGTGGCAGGTCAACGAATATGCCTTCGACACCCTGATGATCCGCAATCGCACCAAGGTGTGACCCCCTGATCAGAAGTCGCTGGCGATGCCTTTGACTTCCCAGTCATCATAGCGCACGGGCTCCGGCCCGTTGCGCCCGTTGATTTCGCGTTGCGCGGTCAATGCGGCGGTATGGGCGTCGATGGCCGCGCGACGCTCCGCGGCTTCGGCCAGCGCGCGTTGCGCCGCCGGGGTCAGCGGCTTGCGCGGCGCTTCCGCCGCCGATGCGGCGCCGGCTATGCTGGAGGACAGCTTGTCGGGGCTCGTCACAGAAATTGCTCCACTTATGGACGCTCCATGCTCTTGAACGCAGGGGCTATCCTCCTCCACATATAGAGCACGATCCCAAGGATGCCATATCGTTATGGCAGATAGAAACCCGGCTCGACAGAGCTGACCGGGATCGGTGGAGGGTGCGGATGAACTACGTGAAGACCGGTATGCTGCTTGCGGCACTGACGGCGCTGTTCGGCGTCGTCGGTTATCTCATCGGCGGCGCGGCTGGCCTTCTCATCGCCCTGGCGCTCGCCGCGGGCATGAACCTTTTCAGCTACTGGAATTCGGACAGGCTCGCCCTGGCCGCCTACAATGCCCAGGAAGTCGACGAGCGCGCCGCGCCGGAATATGTCGGCATGGTCCGCCAGCTTGCCGAGCGCGCCGGACTGCCGATGCCGCGCGTCTATATCATCGACAATCCCCAGCCCAACGCCTTCGCGACCGGCCGCAACCCGGAGAATGCCGCCGTGGCCGCCACAACGGGCCTCATGCGCATTCTGAGCCGTGAGGAACTGGCCGGCGTCATGGCCCATGAGCTCGCGCATATCAAGAATCACGACACTCTCACGATGACGATCTCGGCCACCATTGCCGGCGCCATCTCCTCGATCGCCCAGTTCGGCCTGTTTTTCGGCGGCGGAAACCGTAACAATAACGGGTTGGGGACCATTGGCACCATTCTGCTCGTCGTCCTCGCGCCGATCGCGGCGATGATCATCCAGATGGCGGTCAGTCGCTCGCGCGAATACGAAGCCGATCGCATGGGCGCCGAATTCTGCGGCAATCCTTTGTGGCTCTCCACCGCTCTCGCCAAGATTTCGCAGGGTGTCGCCCATATCCCCAACGAGGAGGCCGAGAGCCACCCGGCGACGGCGCCGATGTTCATCATCAATCCTCTGTCCGGGCGGGCCATGGACAATCTGTTCTCCACCCACCCGGCCACGGAAAACCGCATCGCGGCGCTCGAGCAGCTCGCCCGCAGCATGGGCGTGGCGCCATCGCGCTCGTCCTCCTTCCTCGGAGGCGCCCAGCGCGCCGCCGGCCCCTGGGGCAACGGATCGCGCCCGCGCAACGGTCCGTGGGGTTGATCCGGCGCCGGAGCCAATCCGGGGCAGCTGTCTCGATCCTTCGTGATTAGATGTCGACAAATGCCATCGCTTCGCGGAAAAGGCGTGCTGATGGCATGGTCTGGTGTAGCTGCGGCGTCTTCCGCCCGGAATTCTCGCGCCAGCCCTTGTCGCCCAAGGTTCTTCAGAGTTTAAGCCCATGACAGATCCTGCCACAGGGGATCGGCCCAGTTGAAAGCCTCCGTTCCGGCACACCGCGGCCGATCACGGCGGGAAGATCCACCCGGCCTCGCCGCTCGCCGCATGGCGGTGGCTGCGCTGACGCGCATCCTCGGGCATAGCGAGGGCCTGGAGGACCTATTTGACGGGGCCGCCGGACGTCGCGGCGCTTCGCGCGACAACAAGCCGGCCGGAGGCCGGCATCAGGACAAGCCCGTCGGCGCGGAGCTTGACCAGCGCGACAAGGCCTTGGCCCGTGCCATTACGACAGCGGCCCTTCGCCGTCTCGGCACCTTGCGCAAGGCGATAGGCGACCGCCTGCAGAAGGGTCTGCCGCGCAACTCGGGGGCGCTGGAAGCCATCCTGCTCGTCGGGGCGGCCCAGTTGTTGCTGCTCGATGTTCCGGACCATGCGGCGGTGACCACGGCGGTGGATCTCGCCCGGGGCGACAAGCGCGCTTTTCCCTATGCCAAGCTGGTCAACGCCGTGCTGCGCCGTATCGCAGCCGACCGTGACGCCATCCTGGCCGCGACGGACCCCTTCGATGTCGATACGCCAGCTTGGCTGCGCGCCCGTTGGAGCGAAACCTACGGCGAGGCGACGGCGCGGCAGATCGCGGCTGCGCATGGTCGGGAGCCCTCGATCGACATTACCGTCAAGGCCGATGCGCCGCATTGGGCGGAACAGCTCGGCGGCCTCCTGCTGCCGACCGGATCGATCCGCCTGACGACGCGGACGCCTGTGGCGGAACTGCCCGGCTATGCCGAGGGCGCCTGGTGGGTGCAGGATGCCGCGGCCGCGCTTCCGGCTCGGCTTCTTCTGGTCCAGTCCGGCGACACGGTGCTCGATCTCTGCGCCGCGCCGGGCGGCAAGACGGCTCAGCTCGCGGCCGCCGGTGCCGATGTCACCGCCGTGGACAGGGCTGAAGCGAGGCTGGAGCGCCTCAAGGAGAACATGAAGCGGCTCAAGCTCGGTGTGACATGCCGCAAAGCTGATGCGGGCAGTCTTGAGCACGCCCCCGCCGACGCCGTGCTGCTGGATGCGCCCTGCAGCGCAACCGGCACCATCCGCCGTCATCCCGACGTGGCCTGGACCAAGCGCCCGGAAGATATTCCAGCCCTTGCCGCGATCCAGCGGCAGCTGCTGGACCATGCGGCCGGCCTTGTCAAAGCCGGAGGAGTCCTCGTCTATTGCACCTGCTCGCTGGAACCCGAGGAAGGCGAGGCCCAGACCGATGCCTTCCTTGCCCGGAATCCGGAATTCCGACGCGAGGCGATCTCGGCGGCCGAACTCGGCGGCGTTGACCATCTCGTGACCCGTGATGGCGACTTCCGCAGTCTGCCAAGCGCCGGCATGACATTGGCCGACGGAACCGCTGTCGATGGTTTCGATGGCTTCTATGCCGCCCGCCTGCGGCGCGGTGGCACCTGAAGGGGCAACTGAAACGTTAACCTCTGCCCGCTATCTTCGCCGGTTGGTAACGGTGCTGGAGCACTGAGCGGTCATGCGCATCGGCCGGTCGGATGATACGGGACGGGATGAGTGGACGCAGTCGCCGTGAGGAGAGCTGAAGTACAGAGGACCAAAGCGGTCGTGCCCCGGGGAACCGACCGATGGCGTCTCTACGGGCTCGCCTTGGGCGAGGGCTGGCGGCGGCTGCGCTACTGCGCCGTCAGCGCCTGGCGCAGCGTTTTTTCCCTGCATCGCTTTGCCCCGGATCGCATTCTCATCGTGCCCCAGGACCTGCGGACCGCCGATCCAACGGTCGCGGGCGACATCTACTCCGGCTACTACGCCCTCGCCGGCCGCGTCGTGAACACGCGCGGATCATCCCCTTTCAACGAAGAGCCGCCGAGCCGCGCCTGGGCCGAAGCTCTTTATGGCTTCGGCTGGCTGCGACATCTCCGGGCCGCCGATTCCGCGCTGTCGCGGGCCAACGCCCGTGCGCTGGTCGATGATTTCTTCAATCACGCCGCATCGCGCAACGGCATCGCAACCAAACCGCGCGTCGCCGCCCGCCGGCTGATCTCGCTGCTCGACCACTCCCCCCTTGTGCTCGACGGCGCGGACCGCGGCTTCTACCGGCGCTTCACGCGCACCCTTGGCCGCACGGCGGTGCAGCTCCAGCTGTCCGTCGCAGGCGGATTGCGCGGAAACGACAGGCTCATCGCGGCCGTCGCGCTGGCCTATGCCGGGCTTTGCCTGAACGGCCCCAGTCGTGTGCTCCGGCAGGCGAACCGCCTGCTGACCGACGAACTGAACCGCCAGGTCCTTCCCGACGGCGGCCACATCAGTCGCAATCCCCGCCTGGTGGTCGAGCTCCTGACTGACTTGCTGCCGCTGAGCCAGACTTATGCCGCGCGCGGCGCCGAACCGCCGCCGGCGCTCATCGGCGCCATCGATCGGATGATGCCGGTGCTGCGCATGTTCCGGCATGGCGAAGGATCACTCGGCCTTTTCAACGGCATGGGCTTGACCAAGCCGGACCTTATCGCGACTCTTCTCGCCTACGACGACGTGCGCGCCAAGGCGATGGAACACGCGCCCCATTCCGGATACGAACGCCTCGAGGCCGGAGAGGCGATCGTGCTGATGGATGTCGGGACACCGCCGCCCGCTGAATTCTCGCGTGAGGCCCATGCCGGCTGCCTCTCCTTCGAGATGTCGGTCGGCGCGTTCCGTCTCGTTGTGAATTGCGGCGCGCCGCGTCCCGGCACCGGACAGTCGACGTTCGCCGCGCGCTCCACGGCCGCTCACTCCACGGTCACTATGGGCGACGTGTCGTCCTGCCATTTTGCGGGCGCCACCAACGGCAGCAGCATTGGCTGGTGGCTTGGCCGCTTCATCGGTACGCCCGTGCTTTCAGGCCCCCGCCAGGTCCCCGCGACGCGGGAGATCCTGCCTGACGGAATCAGCATCAAGGCCTCGCACGACGGCTATCTCAATCGCTTCGGGGTGATCCACGAGCGCCGGCTCGATCTGGGCGCCCATGGCGACAGGCTCGAAGGCGAGGACAGCTTCATTTCTGAAGGGCCCGCGCGGCCTGGCGAGACCGATACGGCGCTGCGCTTTCACCTGCATCCTTCCGTGCGCGCATCCCGGATCGCCGACGGACCGGGGATTTTTCTCGTCTTGCCCAATCAGGACTGCTGGAGCTTCGAGGCGGACGCGGGCGAGCTCAGCCTCGAAGAGAGCGTGTTTTTCGCCGCCTCCGACGGTGTCAGGCGCACGACACAAATCGTCGTGGCCATTGACGCGGGTCTGACGCGAACCGTACGCTGGCGCTTCCTGCACCTCGGCCACCGGCCGCATACGGAAAGCGCGAGCTGATCCAGGGAACGTGTCGACGGGACACCTGCGCACTGGCCCGCGTCGATCCTGCAGCTTTTGCCGAAGGTCGCTTTCGTGCTAATCGCGACGCATCCACCCTGGACGTGGATCGAAACGACATTCTCGACGGAAGCCGATGCTTGAACATCCAAAGCCCCTGACACGTGCCCTTCTCTCGGTTTCGGACAAGACCGGCCTCGTCGATTTTGCCCGCAGCCTCGTTGAACGCGGCGTCTCGCTGATTTCGACCGGCGGCACATTCAAGGCCATCGCCGAAGCGGGCCTGCCAGTCACGGAAGTGTCCGATGTCACGGGCTTCCCCGAGATGATGGACGGTCGTGTTAAGACCCTTCACCCCGCCGTCCACGGCGGTCTCCTGGCAGTCCGCGAAAATCCCTCTCACCAGGCCGCGCTGCTGGCGCATGGCATCGCGACCATCGATCTGCTCGTCGTCAACCTCTACCCCTTCGAGGCGACGCTCGCGCGCGGCGGCTCCTTCGACGATTGCGTCGAGAACATCGACATCGGTGGCCCCGCCATGATCCGCGCCGCCGCCAAGAACCACACGGATGTCGCGGTGGTGGTCGAACCGTCCGACTATGACGCGGTCCTGAAGGAACTCGCCACCCACGACGGTTCCACCACCCTGCCGTTGCGCCGCCATCTCGCCCAGAAGGCCTATGCCCGGACTGCGAGCTATGACGCCGCCATCTCCAACTGGCTGGCCCGTGAGATCGGCGAGGAGGCGCCGGCTTTCCGCGCCCTGGGCGGCTCGCTGATCCAGCCCATGCGCTACGGAGAAAACCCGCATCAGGCGGGGGCCTTCTATCGTACGGCCGAAGCGAGGCCCGGCGTGGCGACCGCCCGCCAGCTGCAAGGCAAGCAGCTCTCCTACAACAACATCAACGACACCGACGCAGCCTTCGAATGCGTCGCGGAATTCGACCCCGCGCGCACGTCTGCCGTCGTGATCGTGAAACATGCCAATCCCTGCGGCGTGGCGGAGGGATCCTCCCTGCTCGATGCCTACGAGAAGGCACTGGCCTGTGACCCGGTCTCCGCCTTCGGCGGTATCGTCGCCCTCAACCAGACCCTCGACGCCGACGCGGCTCGCAAAATCGTCGAGATCTTCACTGAGGTGATCATCGCCCCCGACGCGAGTGAGGAGGCGATCGCGCT
The DNA here is from genome assembly GCF_018398335.1 of Chelatococcus sp. HY11. Classification (NCBI taxonomy): domain Bacteria; kingdom Pseudomonadati; phylum Pseudomonadota; class Alphaproteobacteria; order Hyphomicrobiales; family Chelatococcaceae; genus Chelatococcus; species Chelatococcus sp. HY11. Next base: position 3,456,586 of record NZ_JAHBRX010000001.1, on the reverse strand, counting down.
TGTCGCCGCGAAGAAGAACCTGCGACTTCTCCTGACTGGCGGCCTGCCGGATCCGCGCGCGCCCGGCCTCGGTTTCAAAACGGTGGCTGGTGGCTTCCTCGTTCAGGCGCGCGACAACGCCGTCATCGACGACATGCAGCTCGAGGTGGTGACGCAACGCGCGCCGACGGAAGCCGAACGCGCCGATCTCACCTTCGCATTCCGTGTCGCGAAGCACGTGAAGTCGAATGCCATCGTCTATGCCAAGGGCGGCGCGACCGTCGGCGTGGGGGCGGGCCAGATGAGCCGCGTCGATTCCTCGCGCATCGCGGCCTGGAAGGCGGCCGAGGCGGCCCGGACCGCCGGCCTGCCGCGCTCCCTGGCCGAAGGGTCCGTGGTCGCGTCCGACGCCTTCTTCCCCTTTGCCGACGGGCTTTTGGCTGCCGCCGAGGCAGGCGCCACCGCCGTGATCCAGCCCGGCGGCTCGATGCGCGACGACGAGGTCATCAAGGCGGCCGACGGGGCCGGGCTCGCGATGGTCTTCACCCGCCATCGCCATTTCCGTCACTGACCCCGGCTGTTCCGGTGCCGGCCGTAGGCCGGCATGGCGGTTTGCGTAAAAAAAGGAGACCACAATGTTTCCGGAGAAACTCACGGCAGGCTATCGGGCTTTTCTCGATAGCCGTTTTCCCAGCGAGCGCAGCCGCTACAAGCAGCTGGCGGAAAAGGGACAGAAGCCGGAGGTCATGGTCATCGGCTGCTGTGATTCGCGTGTCTCACCGGAGGTGATCTTCGACGCCAGCCCCGGCGAGCTCTTCGTCGCCCGCAATGTCGCCAATCTGGTGCCTCCTTACGAGACCGGCGGCGACTTCCACGGTACCAGCGCCGCGCTCGAATTCGCGGTGCAGGCGCTCCGGGTCAAGCATATCGTCGTGCTGGGCCATGCGAGCTGCGGTGGTATCCGTGCCTTCGCCGATGACGCCGAGCCTTTGTCTCCCGGCAACTTCATCGGCAACTGGATGGCGCTGATAGCGCCCGCCGCAGAGAAGCTCGGCACCCCCGCCGGCGACCGCGGTTCCTATCTGACAAAGCTCGAACATGCCGCGATCGAGATGAGCCTCGCCAATCTCATGACCTTCCCGTGCATCGAGATCCTGGTGAATCAGGGCCGCCTCCAGCTGCACGGCGCCTATTTCGGCGTGGCGAGCGGGCAGCTTCTCGTGCGCGACCCGGCCACCGGCGTCTTCGAAGCCGTCGTCCCGGACCACCCCGGCAAGACCTCCCTGTTCGACTGCCGATGAACTCCGGCTGAGCTCCGATTGCGGCGAGCTTCATCAAAACAAAAAAGCGCGGCCATGGAGCCGCGCTTTTTCGATGACAACCCTGTGGCGCGATATTAGGCCGCCTTGGCCTTCGGCGTGATGAGCTTGCGGTTGACCAGCGCCTCGGCGATCTGCACCGCGTTGAGCGCCGCGCCCTTGCGGAGGTTGTCCGAGACGACCCACATCGCGAGGCCGTTCTCCACCGTGCCATCCTCGCGAATGCGCGAGATATAGGTCGCGTCCTCACCGGCCGCCTCATGCGGGGTGATGTAGCCGCCGTCCTCATGCTTGTCGATGACGACGCAGCCCGGCGCCGAACGCAGGATTTCGCGGGCCTCGTCAGCCGTGATCGGCTTCTCGAACTCGATATTGACCGCTTCCGAATGAGAGATGAATACCGGCACGCGCACGGCTGTGGCCGTCAGCTTGATCTTCGGGTCGAGGATCTTCTTGGTCTCGGCGACCATCTTCCACTCTTCCTTCGTGTACCCGTCCTCCATGAACACGTCGATGTGAGGGATCAGGTTGAAGGCGATGCGCTTGGTGAACTTGGTGGTCTTGAGCTCGCCGGCGGTGAAGATGGAACGGGTCTGGTTGAACAGTTCGTCCATGCCGTCCTTGCCGGCGCCGGAGACCGACTGATAGGTCGCCACCACGACACGCTTGATGACAGCATGATCGTGCAGGGGCTTCAGGGCCACCACGAGCTGCGCCGTCGAGCAATTGGGATTGGCGATGATGTTCTTCTTCGTGAAGCCGGCGACTGCCTCGGCATTCACCTCGGGCACCACCAGCGGCACGTCCGGATCCATGCGCCAGGTCGAGGAATTGTCGATGACGACAGCGCCCTGGGCACCGATCCGGGGCGACCATTCCTTCGACACGGCACCGCCGGCCGACATCAGGCAGATATCGATATCGGAGAAATCGTAGGTCTCAAGATCCTTTACCTTCAGCGTCTTGTCGCCGAAGGAGACCTCCTGACCGATGCTGCGACGGGACGCGAGAGCGACAACCTCGTCCGCGGGAAAGGCCCGATCGGCGAGGATCTCCATCATCTCACGGCCCACATTGCCCGTGGCGCCGACCACGGCGACCTTGAACCCCATCATCATCTCCTGTTGCGCTTCTCTCCCCGTCACCTATGGCGCCTTGCGGCACCGTCCTCTCGCCCCGCGGGAGAGAGAACGGGGAACGAGCGGAGGCTCAGCCGGTCGCTTTCGCGACCGTCGTGACGGTTTTCCGTTTCGTCGTGGTGTGAAGCGCCACCATGGCTGTTCCGTCGCAATCCGGCTCAAGTCTGACGGTGAGCAACATCAGACAGAGGCTCCTGTCAAGAGGGCAGATGCGAAACGGCACGGGGGAGCGCATGAAATCACGAGTGGATTGCACAACTTGCCACTGGCGCCCGAACCCGACCGGGCGCTCAATCCGTATCGGAATATCCGCAATCTTTTGTTCACCCTCCGCGACAAAAAGCGGGCACCAATAACGGGTGAACAACGTTGAGGGTCCAAAGTCGTGGCGTCGATGTGGCATGAGTGGACGGTGACGCCCGGCTATCGCGTCCGGACCAACAGCAACGGATTTCGATCACGCTATGAATTCTCGTTACGGCGATACGAATTGGGACGAGGATTCGGAATTTACCCGACTGGCCGACGCTATCTCCGGCAAACGCGCCGCGCCCAAGGGCGTGCCTCTCAAGACCGTACGCCGCCAGGGCCCCGTCCCGCACCCAGGCAGGCCGGACCACCCGGGCATCCCGCATCACCGCGTGCATCTCAGGGCGATCCCCGAAGGACAACGCCGCCGGCAGGCCACGACAAGCAAACGCGTCAACGTTGGGCTGATCGCGCTTGGACTTCTGGCCGCCGCCACGGGAGCACTTCTGACGCACAAGCTGCTCGAGCAGCCCGTCATTCCCGAAGTCGGGGAAGAGCGCAGCGATCCTCTCGACTACACCATTAAGCCGACGCCGGCGGTTGATGCGCTCGGTCAGGCGCTTCCCATATGGGTGCGGCTCGCGAAACCGGCAGTGACCGTCGTCAATCCGGCACCGGCCCTCAAGACCTCCGATGTCGCTTACGAGACCTGGCAGCACGGGCTCGGTGGACAGCGGGACACGACGGTCTTCGGGCACTTCGCCGACGGCCTCTACGTCTTCCTGTCCTTTTATCGGCAGGGCGAGGAGGCACAGGCCGCTCCAACGTTCTTCGTCGATGCCGCCCGCCAGGCGGCCGAAGCCGGCATCGGCGTGATCCGCACGGATGTTCCCGCCGCTCGCGCGACGAAGTTCGGCCCTACGGAAATGGCCAATGGCGTCCTGACCAACGGAACGCTGCGCCGCGACTGCCTCGTGTTCCGCAACCGCGGCCAGGGCGGCGGCTTGACCCTATCCGGCTGGGCCTGCGGGGCCGCCGATCGGCCCATCGATGCCGATACCCTGGCCTGCATGATCGACGGCACGGGCTTCACGTCCAGCGACACTGCGCTCAACCAGCATCTGGCGGCATCGGAAGCCAAGCGGCGCCCGGCCTGCATCAATCAGCCAGCCACGCCCGCGAAGCCGCCTCAACGCCGCTCTTGATCCCGCCAGGGAAGGCGCGGCGTGCGGTCGCGCGGTGCAGAAGCGTGGGATCGGGCGGCCGCTGATTTGGAAGCCGCCCAGAACCGTCTATCGGTCGACGCCATCCTGAAATCGCACCCTCGCCGGCATGGCCGATGGCGGTGCTTCCGCCGTGCCCCGCGTACCGTTTGACAACGATACGCCAACGGTTACGATCGCATCAGAACAGTTGCGTGGGCAGCAAATCATGCAACGGATATACTAAGGGAACGCGCGTTAGTCTTTAGTATTACGAAACTTAGATCAACGTCTCGCCCAACCGTTGATGGGGTGCCGTGTTTGCGTATATTTTGACAAGACGCCCAAGGACTTTTGCCAAGACAAAGTGATATCGTGAGATATCTTTGTCATCTTGCCGGAAGGCGCCACGTATTCGCGCGCGACGCAAGTACGGATTGTCCATGATCGTCTTTGACAATCGACGCAGACGGCATTGATATTCAATGCGGCGAGGCGGCTATCGTCAAAGCGAGGGGAAAAAATCATGATCATGATGCGCAAGAACTGGAAGAGCGCCGCGATGGCCGGTGCCATGGCGGGCCTGATGGCGGGACTGCTGGCCAGCGTGTCACCGGTCGCGGCCGCCACGCCCAAGGATACGCTTGTACTGGCCTGGGCGATCGACGACATCATCACGCTCGACCCGGCCGAGGCCTTTGAGATCAGCGCCGGTGAGATCATGGGCAATACCTACGATCGCCTTGTGCGCTTCGATGTCAACGATCCGTCCAAGCTTTATGGCGACATCGCCGATTCCTGGACAGTCTCAGACGACGGCAAGCTCTATACCTTCAAGCTGAAGCCGAACCTTAAATTCGCGTCCGGCAACCCGCTGACGGCCGATGACGTCGTCTATTCGCTGCAGCGGGCCGTCAAGCTCGACAAGACGCCGGCCTTCATCCTGACTCAGCTCGGCTGGTCGAAGGACAACGTCGATGGCAAGGTCAAGAAGGTCGACGACCTCACGGTGACGCTCGAGACCGACAAGCCCTACGCGCCGAGCTTCGTCCTGAACTGCCTCACCGCCAATGTCGCGGCGATCGTCGACAAGAAGCTCGTCGAGGCGAATGCCAAGGACGGCGACATGGGCTACGCTTGGCTGAAGACCCACTATGCTGGGTCCGGCCCGCTCAAGATCCGCGACTGGCGGGCGAACGAAATCCTCGCGATGGAGCGCAACGACAACTACTACGGTGAGAAATCCAAGCTGCCGCGCGTGATCTACCGCCATGTCAAGGAAAGCGCCACGCAGCGCCTGCTCCTCGAGAAGGGCGACATCGACGTCGCGCGCAATCTGGAGCCGGGCGATCTCGACGCGGTCGCTAAAAACGCCGATGTGGCCGTCACCAACACGCCGAAGGGCACGATCTACTATTTCAGCCTCAATCAGAAGAACCCGACGCTGGCCAAGCCCGAGGTTCGCGAGGCCATGAAATACCTGGTCGACTATGACGCGATCGGCCAGACCTTCATCAAGGGCATCGGCGAGATCCACCAGACCTTCCTGCCGAAGGGCCTGCTCGGCGCCTCCGACGAGAAGCCCTACAAGCTCGATGTCGCCAAGGCCAAGGAACTTCTGGCGAAAGCGGGCCTGAAGGACGGCTTCACCATCACCATGGACGTGCGCAACACGCAACCGGTGACGGGCATCGCCGAAGCGGTGCAGCGCAGCTTCGCGCAGGCCGGCATCAAGATGGACATCATCCCCGGCGATGGCAAGCAGACGCTGACCAAGTACCGCGCGCGCAACCATGACCTCTATATCGGCCAGTGGGGCGCGGACTATTGGGACCCCCATACCAACGCCGATACCTTCGCCCGCAACCCGGACAATTCCGACAACGCCTCATCGAAGACCCTGGCCTGGCGCAATGATTGGGATATCCCGGAATTGACGAAGAAGGCCGACGCGGCCGTGCTGGAACGCGACACCGAGAAGCGCGCGCAGCTCTATAAGGACATGCAGAAGGATGTCCTCGCGGCGAGCCCCTACGTCATCATCTTCCAGATGATCGAGACGGCGGGCGTTCGCAAGGACGTCAAGGATTTCAAGCTCGGCCCGACCTCGGACACGACCTATACCTACAAGGCCTCGAAGAGCTGACGGCCCATCATGGCCGTCGTTGAGACGCCCCGGCCGGGTGGCATCAAGCCCACCCGGCCCCGCGCGAAATCCCGTTCGTGGGCGGCCGCCTCCAGCATCGGCCGCTTCCTCGTCATCGTCGTCCTGACCTATCTTGGCCTCCTGGCCGTCACGTTCTTCATCGGTCGTGTCATTCCCGTCGATCCCGTGCTCGCCATCGTCGGTGATCGCGCGCCGACACATGTCGTGGAACGCACGCGGGAGGAGCTCGGCCTCAACAAGCCGCTCATCGAGCAGTTTGTCATTTACGTCCGCAACGTGCTGGCGGGAGATCTCGGCACGTCGGTGTTGACATCGAACCGCGTGATCGATGACATCCGCCGCGTCTTCCCCGCGACGCTCGAGCTCGCGACCCTCGGCACGATCATCGGCGCCGTGTTCGGCATTCCGCTCGGCGTGCTCGCAGCTGTGAAGCGCGGCAGCCTTGCCGACCAGATCGTGCGCGTCATCGGGCTCGTCGGTTATTCCGTGCCGATCTTCTGGCTCGGGCTGATGGCGCTGCTCGTCTTTTACGCCCGCCTCGGCTGGACTGAGGGGCCGGGCCGCTTCGACATCATCTACGAATACACGATCACCCCGGTGACCGGCATTCTGCTCCTCGACACCGCCATGGCGGGAGAATGGGATGCCTTCCGCAATGTCGCGGGCCATCTCATCCTGCCCTCGGCGCTGCTCGGCTATTTCTCGCTGGCCTATATCAGCCGCATGACGCGCTCTTTCATGCTGAACGAGCTCGGCCAGGAATATATCGTCGCGGCCCGGGCCAAGGGCATCTCGGAGACGCGTGTGATCTGGCGCCATGCCCTGCGCAACGCCGCCGTCCCGCTCGTGACGGTGATCGTGCTGTCCTATGCCGGCCTGCTCGAAGGCTCGGTCCTGACCGAATCCGTCTTTGCCTGGCCGGGATTGGGGCTCTACATCACCAATTCCCTGCAGAACGCCGACATGAACGCCGTGCTCGGCGGCACCATCGTGGTCGGCTCGGTTTTCATCGGGCTCAATCTCCTCTCGGACCTGCTCTACCGTTTCCTCGATCCCCGAACGAAACGGAGATGACGAAGCGGCGATGAAAGCGGACGAGCAGCGACATCTCATCAGGGCGGACGTGCGATGACCGATATGGCTCAGCCCCAGCACTGGCGGGCATGGCTCATGAGCGATCGGCCGGCCTCGCGCAGCCAGGCGCGCCTCGGCCGCGCCTATGCCGGCTGGCGGCGTTTCACGGCGAACAAGCTCGCCATGGTCGGCTTCGCGATCGTGCTCGGTCTCGTTCTGGTCGCTATCTTCGCCGACTTCATAGCGCCCTATTCCCCCGTCGAGGGCGGGGACCTGCGCACGGAAAGGCTTTTGCCGCCGAGCGCCGCCCATCTCTTCGGGACCGACGACCAGGCGCGCGACATCTTCTCACGCGTGGTCTTCGGCTCACGCATTACACTGTTCGTCGTGGTACTGGTCGCCATCATCGCGGCGCCCATCGGCCTCATCGTCGGGACGGTGGCGGGCTATGCCGGCGGCTATGTCGATGCCATCCTGATGCGCATCACCGACATCTTTCTCGCCTTTCCGAAGCTTATCCTGGCGCTGGCCTTCGTGGCCGCGCTGGGCCCGGGCATCGAGAATGCCGTCATCGCCATCGCCATCACCTCATGGCCACCCTATGCGCGCATCGCGCGGGCCGAGACATTGACCATCCGCTCCAGCGAGTTCATCGCGGCGGTCGAGCTGATGGGCGCGTCCTCCTGGCGTGTCGTCCTGCGCCATATCATGCCGCTGTGTGTGTCCTCGCTGATCATCCGGGTCACCCTCGACATGGCAGGCATCATCCTCACCGCGGCGGGCCTCGGCTTCCTGGGTCTCGGCGCCCAGCCGCCGCTGCCGGAATGGGGCGCGATGATCGCCTCCGGCCGGCGTTTCGTGCTTGACCAGTGGTGGGTGGCCGCCGCGCCGGGCGCCGCCATCTTCATCGTCAGCCTCGGCTTCAACCTGCTCGGCGATGGTTTGCGCGACGCGCTCGATCCCAAGGCGTCGGACCAATGAGCGGCGGCTTCAAGAGCGAAAGCCACGCAGGCGATCCGCGTGTCGGCAAAACTCTCCCGGAGAGTAAGCCGCTTCTCGAGGTCGAGGACCTCCGGGTCAGTTTTCCGAGCCGTAACGGCCCCGTGGAAGCGGTGCGCGGGGTCTCCTTCACGCTGGGGCGTGAGCGGTTGGGTATCGTTGGCGAATCCGGCTCGGGCAAGTCCCAGACGGGCCGCGCCATCATGGGGTTGACGCCGCCGCATGCGGAGATCACCGCCAGACGCCTCGCCTTCGCTGGAACGGATCTGATGGAGCTGTCCGCCCGCGAGCGGCGTGCCTTTCGCGGCGAGCGCATCGCCATGATCCTCCAGGATCCAAAATATTCGCTGAACCCGGTCATGACCATCGGCCAGCAGATCACGGAGACCCTGCGCGCCCATAGCGACGTGACACGCGCTGTCGCCCGCGAGCGCGCGCTGGAGATGCTGGCCGCCGTGCAGATCCGTGATCCCGAGCGCATTTTCGGTCTCTACCCGCACGAGGTGTCCGGCGGCATGGGCCAGCGCGCCATGATCGCCATGATGCTGATCGCCGACCCGGAACTCCTGATCGCCGACGAGCCGACATCGGCGCTCGATGTCACCGTGCAGCTGCAGGTTCTCGGCATTCTCGACCGGCTGGTCAGCGAGCGCGGCATGGGACTGATCTTCATCTCCCACGACCTCCGGCTCGTCTCCTCCTTCTGCGACCGCGTGCTCGTGATGTATCGCGGGCGGATCGTCGAGGAGATCGCCGCCAATCGGCTCAACGAGGCAACGCATCCCTACACGCGCGGCCTGATCAATTGCCTGCCGCAGATCGGCGATGACCGCCACCCCCTGCCGGTGCTGGACAGGCGGCCGGAGTGGGCGGAATGACCGACGCCCTTACCATCAGCAACCTCACCGTCTATTTCGAGGATTTCGCGGCCGTCGACGACGTTTCCTTCACCGTCGCGGCCGGCTCATCCTTTGGTCTTGTCGGTGAGTCGGGCTCCGGCAAATCCACGGTCCTGCGGGCCATCGTGGGGCTCGCACCCGTCAGCGGCGGCGCCGTTCTGCTCGACGGCAGGCCCGTGGCGAGCCCGCGCGGCAAGGCGTTCTACCGCCATGTCCAGATGGTGTTCCAGGATCCCTATGGCTCGCTGCATCCCCGCCAGACCATAGACAGGGCCCTTGCCGAGCCGCTCGCGATCCACGGAATCGGCGACGGCGAGCGTCGGATCGCCCGCGCACTGGACGAAGTGGGGCTGGGAAAAGGTTTCCGCTTCCGCTATCCGCACCAGCTGTCCGGCGGTCAGCGCCAGCGCGTTGCCATCGCGCGGGCGTTGCTGCTGGAGCCTGAGGTTCTCCTGCTCGACGAACCGACTTCGGCGCTCGACGCCTCGGTGCAGGCAGAGGTCCTCAACCTGCTGGAGCAGCTCAGGCGCGAACGCCGGCTGACCTATGTGCTCGTCAGCCACGACCTCGCTGTCGTCACCCATATGTGTGAGCGGCTTCTCGTGATGCAGAAGGGGCAGGCGGTGGAGGAACTCTCCGCGCAGGATCTCGCAACCCGCCAGATCAGCACGCCCTACACCCGTGATCTGATGGTGGCGAGCACCGGCTTCAGGCGGGAATAATCGGGTTGCGGTTCTCGGTACGTAAGTGAAACGGGCCTGACGCTCACCGCCGCGCCGCGCGGCGGGCAGCCAGCGCCACGGACCACAGGCATTTCAACGCCAGCTCGCTGGCGAGGCCAGATTGTCGCCGCGTGGCGGCGACGCCCGCGCCGAGATCGACCACCGCGCTGCGCAGCATCGGGGTCGTCCAGACCCGCAGCTGCCGCTCGACGGCGCTCTCTCGCTTGAAATAGAGACCGCGCATCGTCTTCACGGCCGCTGCCGTCGGAGCCCCGCGATCGACACCAACGCGCGCCTGCGCCAGCATGAGGGCATGTCGTAGCGCATAGCCCAGCAACGTCCCGGCATCGACCCCCTCGCCCATGAGCCGCGTGAAGGCCCGGTCCAGCTCGGCCAGATTGCCGGTAAAGGCCGCATCGATGGCCGCATCCATGGCGAGCGCGGACACATCGCCGATCACCGCCTCGATGTCCTCGACGGTGATGGAGCCTTTTCCATGGGCATAGAGAACGAGCTTGTCGATCTCGCCCCGTGTCGCGCCGCGATCCGCCCCCAGGAGGCCGAGCAGATGCTCCTTGGCCTCGGCATCGATCGTGAGGCCCGCGCCCTTCACGCTCGTATCGATGAGCGCGGCGAGACTGCGGGCGTCGTCCGCATAACAAGCGATGGCGAGCGCGGCCGGTGATTTCTCGCAGAGGACACGGAGCGGCGAGGATTTCTGGAGTTCGCCCGCCTCGATGACGATGACGGCGTCCTCCGGTGGCGTGGCCAGCACCGTCGTGACGGCCGGAGCCAGATTGCGGCTGCCTGCCCTGACGCGAATGGCGCGCTTGCCGCCGAAGAGCCCGATGGTATTGGCCTCATCGGCCAGCCGCAGCGGGTCGCCGGCGATGTCGTCGCCGTCCATCTTGACGAGCTGGAAGGGATCACCGGGATCGCTGACGCTGCGTTCCGCGAGCGCCCGCGCCCTCTCCGAAACAAGCCCGCCGTCGGGGCCATATAAAAGCACGACGGCGGCGCGGAGATCCTGCCGCCGCAGCACAGTCTCCGCATCGCTGGCCTTGACCGCGACCATCGGCGATCAGAGGCCCGCGACCTGCCGATTGGCCATCCGCGCCGCGAGCTGGGTCTTGATCTGCTCGGCCAGTTGCTTCGCGACCAGGATCTCCGCGTCGCGGGCCGCGCGCAGCGACGCGAAGCGTTGCGGGCTACGGTCGTAGGACGCGGACGCGACGGCCTTGCCGGTAAAGATGGGATCACCGCCGGTGTACGGCCGGAGCGTGTAGTTCGCGGTACCGATCAGCGTCGCGGATTGCGCGTTACCGGTGGACGAATCGACGATCGCCGTCTGCACGCGCTCGGACACTGTCATCTCAAGCCGGTAGCGCTTGTCACCGGCCGGGGCGCCTCCGTTCAGCGCGAAAACGGTCTCGTTGCGCAGGTAATGGGCCATGCGCTCCTGGCCGACGGCCGCGCCCATCGGAGCGACCTCGATCGCAGCCAGATCCGAGCGCACGGATGTGCCGGCGGACGTCGTCCCGTAAAGCGGACGGAAGCATCCGCCCAGCGACAGGGCGACGGCCAGTGTGAGCACAACGGGTAGAAGCGGTGCTCGACGCTTCACGTCAGGCGACGACATTCACGATCCTTTGCGGAACCACGATGATCTTCTTGATCGGCCGCCCCTCAACGGCCCGCTGCACAGCTTCCAACGCCAGGACCGCCGCCTCGACGGTGGCGGAATCCGCGTCGCGCGCGACGGTCACATCGCCGCGGCGCTTGCCGTTGACCTGGACCGGCAGCGTGATCTCGTCCTCGACGAGGAGCGAGCTGTCGGCCACGGGCCACGGGGTCTCGGCCACGAGGTTGGTATAGCCGAGAACCGACCAGCATTCTTCGGCGAGATGCGGCATCATTGGGGCGGCAAGCTGCACGAGGATAGTCGCCGCCTCGTAGAGCGCGAAACGCATGTCGGCCGAGATATCCTCGATACCGCCCGCCTCGCCCACCTGGCGCGCGCCGACGGCCGCCGCCTGAAGGGCGTTGGTGAGTTCGTAAAGCTGGGCGACCGCGCGGTTGAAGCGCAGGCGCTCGATATCCTCGCCTGCCGTCGCCAAGGCGCGGTGCGCGGCCTTGCGCAGCGCGAGCGAGGCCGCATCAAGCTCGGTGGCGGCCTGCTCGTCCTTCACGATGCCCGTGATGGTAGCCACCTCGTTCACGAGGCGCCAGACGCGCTGGACAAAGCGATGGGAGCTCTGCACCCCGTCCTCTGTCCAGATGACGTCGCGCTCCGGCGGCGAATCCGACAGCATGAAGAAGCGCGCGGTGTCTGCGCCGAAGGTGCCGATGATATCGTCAGGGTCGACCGTGTTCTTCTTCGACTTCGACATCTTCTCGATGGAGCCGATCTCGACATCGGCACCGTTCGACAACTCGATGGCGCGGCGCTCCCCCCCTTCGGTGGTGATGCGGATTTCGGACGGCTGCAGCCAGCGCCCGTCCGCGCCACGATAGGTCTCATGCACGACCATGCCCTGGGTGAACAGCCCCGCAAAGGGCTCATCCAGCCCGGAATGGCCGGTGGCACTCATCGCCCGCATGAAGAAACGGGAGTAGAGCAGATGCAGGATCGCATGCTCCACGCCACCGATGTACTGGTCCACCGGCAGCCAGCGATCGACCACCGCGCGGTCCGTGGGTTCCGTCTCCAGGAAAGGATCGGTGAAGCGCGCGTAATACCAGGACGAATCCACGAAGGTGTCCATGGTGTCAGTCTCGCGCACCGCCGGCTTGCCGCAGGTGGGGCAGGCCACGTGCTTCCATGTGGGATGACGGTCGAGCGGGTTGCCCGGCACGTCGAAGGAAACGTCCTCAGGCAGGGTCACGGGAAGGCTTTCCGCCGGCACCGGGACGACACCGCAGCTCTCGCAGTGAATGATCGGGATCGGGCAGCCCCAATATCGCTGGCGTGACACCCCCCAGTCGCGCAGGCGATAGTTCACCTTGCGCTCGGCCACCGGCCGCCCGTCGTAGTCGCGGCTTTCCAGGCGCTTGGCAACCTCCTCCTTGGCCTCGGGAATGCCGAAGCCATCCAGAAAGGCGGAGTTGAAGAGGCGGCCGTCACCGTCATAAGCCGTGTCGGTGACGGCGAAATCGTCAGAAGCGCCTTCCGGCCGCACGACCGCCTTCACCGGCAGGCCATAAGCCCGGGCGAACTCGAGGTCGCGCTGGTCATGCGCCGGGCAACCGAAGATGGCGCCCGTGCCGTAGTCCATCAGCACGAAATTGGCGACATAGACCGGCAGCGTCCAGTTGGGATCAAAGGGATGCACGGCCTTGATGCCGGTATCGAAACCGCGCTTCTCGGCCTTGTCGATGATTTCCTGCGCCGTGCCGGTGCGCTTGCATTCCTCGATGAAAGCCGCGAGTTCGGCATTGTCTTCGGCCGCCTTGCGGGCGATGGGGTGGTCGGCCGCGATCGCCACGAAGCTCGCACCGAACAACGTGTCCGGCCGCGTCGTATAGACCTCGACCTCGCTGGCATCGCCGTCCTGGAGCGCGAAACGGACCAGCAGGCCTTCCGACCGGCCGATCCAGTTCTTCTGCATGATGCGGACCTTCTCAGGCCAGCGCGTCAGCCCGTCGAGCGCGTTTTCCAGATCCTGCGCGTAACGTGTGATGGTGAAGAACCATTGCGTCAGCTCGCGTTGCTCCACCAACGCGCCCGAGCGCCACCCCCGGCCATCGATCACCTGCTCGTTGGCGAGCACCGTGTGGTCAACCGGATCCCAGTTGACGCGCGCGGTCTTGCGTGAGACCAGCCCCGCCTTCAGGAAATCGATGAACATGCGCTGCTGGTGGCGATAATAGGCAGGATCGCAGGTCGCGATCTCGCGGCTCCAGTCCAGCGACAGGCCCATGGACTTCAACTGATCGCGCATGGTCGCGATATTGGCGTAGGTCCACTCGCGAGGATGCACCCTGTTCGCCATCGCCGCGTTCTCGGCCGGCATGCCGAAGGCGTCCCAGCCCATGGGGTGCAGCACGTTGAAGCCTTTGGCGCGCTTGTAGCGCGCAACCACGTCGCCCATGGTATAGTTGCGCACGTGGCCCATGTGGATGCGTCCCGAAGGATAGGGGAACATCTCGAGCACGTAGTACTTCGGGCGCGGATCCGCATTGTCGGTGCGGAAAAGCTGACGCTCGTCCCACACCTTGCGCCATTTCGGCTCGGCTTCCTTCGGGTTGTAACGCTCCACGCTCATTGCTGTCGTCGGTCCGGTCGTTCGCTCCCGAGGGAGCGCAAAGTGAAGGGAATCGGCGCAGAACCGTGCCGCATGCGTCAAAAACGGCGCAGCGGCATTGCCTCACCGAGGTCGATCGGACTAGGACACGAATGAAGGAGGCGGTCAACAACAGGCCGCCTTTTAACGCCCTCTGTGGCCGGATGGACAACGACGGGCCCAGTGAAGGATTTGGTGAGCATCATGGCTAGCGCAGCGTCCACCGATACGAGCTCCGGGCACGCGGCAGCGACGCGGCTGGCAGCGGTTCGCGATGCGATTGCCCGCACCGCGCGCGAGGAAGGGCGCGATCCCTCGCAGGTCACGCTGGTCGCCGTCTCCAAGACATTCCCGGCGGAAGATATCCTGCCCGTGCTGGAGGCCGGCCAGCGTGTCTTCGGGGAAAACCGCGTCCAGGAAGCCAAGGCCAAATGGCCGGGGCTCCGGGAGCGCTTTCCCGGGGTGGAACTCCATCTCATCGGCCCCCTGCAGAGCAACAAGGCCCGGGAGGCAGTGGCGCTGTTCGACGTCATCCATACGGTCGACCGCGAATCACTGGCTGCGGCGCTCGCCAAGGAGATCCCGCGCGAGGAGGCAGCCACCGGCCGCCGGCCCAAACTCCTGGTGGAGGTCAATACCGGGCTGGAGCCGCAGAAAGCTGGCATCGCGCCCGCCGATCTCGGCGCCTTCCTCACCCGTCTGCGCGACCATCACGCTCTCACGATCGAGGGGCTGATGTGCATTCCCCCGGCCGAGGAACCGCCCTCCGCGCATTTCGCCCTGCTCGCAACGCTGGCGCGCCGCTATGGCCTGCCGCTGTTGTCGATGGGCATGAGCGGCGATTTCGAGCAGGCGGTGATGCTCGGCGCGACCCATGTGCGCGTCGGCAGCGCCATCTTCGGGCATCGCCCGCCTCTCTAGCGGCGGTCGGGACCGGAATCACGCCGGTTACAGGAGATCCCGCAGGGCGCCACGGGTTTCGGGCAACCAGGCCTCTTCGTGAAAGAGGCAAGTCACCCTTCGGCCTCCGACCGTGAGATGATGCCGCAACAGCAACTTTCCAACAGGTGAGAAGCCAGGCGGAAAGGCTATCGCAAGCGGCATCGGCGCTCCCAGCTCTTCCATGAAGTCCGTGAATTCCGATGCTGATACGGCCCTGTCATCCGCGGGCGGCATCCCCTCAAGCCGTGTGTCCTCGAACAGGTGGCGCGCCAGGATATCCCGGCCACATGCCGTTTGCTGGCAAAGGACACAGATGGTGGCGTTCCGGCCAAGCCTCGCGAAACACCCTGGTTCGACAACTGTCAGTCCAAGCGCATCAAACGCGAAGGTGGCGAAGCGCCGACCCGGCGGCGTGGTCAGATACACTTGGCTCCGCGGCAAGCGCGCTAGTATTTGGGCATCATGGGCGTTGCCGACATAGAGGAGCGCGGAGCGGCTCATTGACACGTTTCCTGTTCGCGGGGGGCCGAAGCATCGAACAGCACCGCCGCCTCATGTGATTGATTGTTCCGCCATGCTGATACGGTAGGTTCTCATCTCATCGATCGACGACGCGCCGACATAGCTTGGAAACCAGGGACTGGAAGCGGATACCAGCGTGACCGGCACGTCGTTGATCGCGAGGACCATGTTGATTTCGAACATCGCATTGTCAGAGAGGCCTGGAGCCAAATTGACCATGACTTTAGGAGGAATCCCGAGCGACAGAATGAAGTGCCCGATCTCCGCAGCCTTGAGCAACCGGTCGGGCCCGTGATCATGCGGCGGGAGCCAGATGGACGGGAAAAAACGCGAGCGGGCGCGCATGGCCGCTTTTCGAATGGCGCTAAAGCCGGGTGGGCTTCCCGGAAACAAATATGTTCGCCCCACCACATGGGAACCGCTCGACGCAGCAATAAAGCCGATATGGACTGTGCTGTATTCCGATATTGCCGAAAGACAATTTTCGAACACCGGGGCGAGCCCTGATCCGCGATTACAGAATGTCGCGAAACGATGATTTGGCGATGATTTCTTGTAAAATCGACATTGTTTTATGACGGATGCTTTTATATTTCCGATCTCATTACCTAAAAAAACAAAAGAGTCCTGCATATTTCACGCTCCTGCATGAAATATATTTCCATAAAGCTTGCCATCCTATCATCGCAGATTGCGCCTGATATCCCGCACCATGCGCCATCCGGGGAAGCCCGGAGAGTTTCCCGCGAATTCCGGTTCGCCTGAAATGCCCTATCTCTTTGGATTCACGCAGCTTCGCAGCCGAGGCCGCACAGATCGCAAGCATCAACCGGGGCGAATCGGGCTGTTGAAACAGTTCGACGCTAACGGATGCCAAGCCGGTCGTGGATAAGGCTTCCCAAACGGGGATCCGTGAAATCCGCCACAGCAAGTGAGGCCCCCGCGTCCATGAGGGCGGCTTCGCTGAGCGAGGTCGTCAGGCCGACGGTCAGGATGCCGGCCGCCGTGGCAGCCTTGATGCCGGAACGGGAATCCTCGAAGGCAAGCGCGCGGCGCGCATCGCCGTTCAGCAGCTTAAGCCCGGTGAGATAGGGCAAGGGATCGGGCTTCTGGGCGGGGAGTTCGTCGGCGATGACCACCGCCTCGAAACGCGCGTCGAGCTTCAGCCCCTTCAGGAGCAGCATGGCGTTGTCGCGGGGCGCGTTGGTGACCACGGCGCAGCCGATGCCATGGGTGCGCGCGAAGGCCAGCAGGTCGTCCAGCCCGGGCGTCGGTGAGAGGTCCTCGACCTTGCCGCGGAACAGGGCCTCCTTGGCCGCCGCCAGCCGCTCGTGCTCGGTGACCGGGAGATCGGGAAACAAGCCGACCATGATGTCGGCATTGGCGCGCCCTATGATATCGCGCTCGAACACGTCCCACTCCATACCGCGATCAAAATCGCCCAGCAGATCCTGGAAGGCGCGCCAATGAAGATGGTCCGTATTCACGAGTGTGCCGTCGAGATCGAACAGGAGCGTGGCGGGGGCAATGGATGTCACGGGGCAGGACCAGTCAATGGATGGAGAGGACGGTATGGGGCCCGATCACGGCTAAAAGCCGGCGGATGGCCTTCGCGTCGACGGCCACGCAGCCTTCTGTCGGCTTGAAACCGGAACGCGCGACATGCAGGAAGATGGCGCTGCCGCGACCGGCAATGCGCGGCCCGCGATTCCAAGCGATATCCACGACGGCATTATACAGATCATCGTCGCGCCACAAGGTCTCGGTACTCGCGGGATAGGGGAGGACGACCGGGCAATTGTACCGGCGATCCCCTGGCGCGTCGCACCACCCGTCACTCCGGCGCGTCACGCGTGTGGGAAGGCCCGAGCGCGGGCGGGCGCCATGATCGGCCCGGTAAGTCAGACCCAGAAGGCCAAAGCGCCCGCGCGGCGTCCTGCCATCGCCTTCACGTTTGACGACGGCGATTCCGGAGCGCCCCAGAGCGCAAGGCAGACGCAACGCACCCGCGACGACGACCCCGCGGGCGCGATCGAGAGGGGAGGCATAGACGTGAACAACGGGAATTGTTGTGCGCTTCATGCCTCGAAGACCCTTTGCGAGCAGCCCAAGGTTGCTTGAGGCCTTGTTTGGCGCCGGGGGCATACATAGTCTAGGAATTCCACGGTGCTTCCGGTGTTAAGGAGCCTTTTCACTGTCTATCGCGATTGTTCCCAAATCCAAGACAAATTCCCGCCTCGATCCTTCCGTCGCTCCATTCTAAGGAATCCCCCACATGCCCAGTGCTCGCCACCTCCTCATTGTGGACGACGAGCAGGACCTTCGCGAAACTCTCGCGGAGCAGCTCGCGCTTGTTGAGGAATTCACCGTCGCAACTGCGGCGAACGCCACGGAAGCAATCGCGTCCGTCGCCGCTGGCCGGATCGATCTCGTGATCATGGATGTCGGCCTGCCCGACAAGGATGGACGTGATGCGGTCAAGATCATGCGGGAAGGCGGGTTCCGCGCACCCATCATCATGCTCACCGCGCTCGGCGGCGATTCGGATACGGTCCAGGGTCTGGAAGCCGGCGCCAACGACTATGTGGTGAAGCCCTTCAAATTCGCGGTGCTGCTCGCACGGATCCGCGCCCAGCTGCGCCAGCACGAGGCGAGCGAGGACGCCGTTTTCTCGATCGGCCCGTATACGTTCCGGCCAAGCGCCAAGCTTCTCGTCAATGCCCGCGGTTCGAAGCTGAAGCTGACCGAGAAGGAAACCGCCATTCTGCGCTTCCTCTATAGGGCAGATCAGAAGGTCGTCGGCCGCGATACCCTCCTCGCGGAAGTCTGGGGCTACAACGCTGGCGTAACGACGCACACGCTGGAAACACATATTTATCGGTTGCGGCAGAAGATTGAAGAGGATCCTTCCGAAGCCCGCATTCTTGTCACCGAAGCCGGCGGGTACAAACTGATCCCGTAGCCTGTCCATCCGGACCAGGCCATCGCGCGCGGCAACGGGTGAAACGTTTCGGCGTGACACGTTTCGGTATGACCCGGTATGGCCGTGTCATCGCAGTTTTGGGACCAGTTTTGCAGGCGGCGCGGGTATGGGACTGAACGACGACCTCGAAACCTTGAGTCGGGTGCCGCTCCTCTCGTTGATAGAACCTGAGGCCCTGCGCCTTCTCGCCTTTGCCGCCGAAACGCGCATCCTGCGGGCGGGCGACATACTGTTCCGACGCGGCGAGAACGCTGACGGCGGTTATATCGTTGTGTCGGGCGCGATAGCGCTTGATGCAAGGGATGACGGCTCGCCCGCGAATTACATCGCAAGGCCCGGCACGCTCCTTGGAGAATCCGCGCTCTTCGCGGAATGCAGCCGCCCGGCCACGGCCATCGCGCGGGAGCCGTCCAGCGTCATGAAGATGCAGCGCGGGCTTGTGCATCGCGTACTGGGCGAGTTTCCCCATTCAGCCCGCGCCCTGCACGATGCCATCGCGGCGCGACTGATAGCGTTCTCCCAGGAGCTCGGGGAGATACGCGACACGATCGATGCGACCAGCGCCGAGCCGGCGATCCAAGCTTCACGTGATCAAGGTTCAGAAGATCAAGCCGCTAGAGATCAAGCGTAATCGACACCGGCACGTGGTCTGACGGCCGCTCCCAGCCGCGCGTTTCACGCGCGATGGCACTGCCCGTCACGCTTGGGACAAGCTCCGGTGCGACCCAGACGTGATCGAGACGACGGCCCTTGTCGGCCGCCGCCCAATCCGGCGAACGGTAGCTCCACCACGTGAACACCTTTTCCGGCACGGGGCGCAGCTGGCGTATGGCATCGACGAAACCCGACGTCTGTCGAAACTCCTCCAGCCGCGTCGTCTCGATCGGCGTATGACTGACGACGTTGAGCAGCGCCTTGTGGTTCCACACATCGGCTTCGTAAGGCGCGATATTGAGATCGCCGAGCAGAATGCTGGGCGCGGCGGTTGGCCGGGCGCGGTCCTGCCACTGCATCAGCTCGTCGAGGAAGGCAAGCTTATGAGCAAAGCGCGGATTGAGCTCCGGATCGGGGATATCGCCGCCAGCGGGCACATAGAAGTTATGGATGGTCACACCCGAAGCGGCTTTGGCGCCCGTGCCCAGCGTCACCGCGATATGGCGCGAATCGTTCTTGTCACAGAAGCCCATGATATTGGTCGACGCGAAAGGCAGCCGGGAGAGCACCGCGACCCCGTGGTAGCCCTTCTGACCGTTGAGCGCCATGTAATGATAGCCAAGCGCCTTGAAGGCCGCCGATGGGAAACGGTCATCCGGACATTTCGTCTCTTGCAGGCACAGCACATCCGGGCGCGTTTCCGTCAGGAAGCGGACGACATGGTCCAGCCGCATACGGACGGAATTGACGTTCCAGGAAGTGACGACGAGTTTCATGCCTTGGCTTTCGACGTGCTGGCAGGGGAGAGCCATGTGCCCATGATGCGGGCGACCTCGAGCTTTGCTTTCGCAGAAAATGATGCGTCCCGCAAACGGACGAGCCGCCGCAGCCGCATCTCAAACCAACCGATGGCCGACCATGGGCCTTATTGAACCCGGTTGCCTTTTTGCCTATTGCACAAGGTGAACAAGGGCCGAGCTTAAGGCATATGCGGAGCAACCATGATCAACCCTCGCTGGCTCGCCACGCTCAGCTCATCCACGATGAAGGGCCTGCGGGGGTGCATCCTCGCGGCGGTTTTTCTCATCTCTGCAAACGCGGCGTATGCGGCGGACCCAGCCTCGATCCCTGAGAGCGGCACGGCTCCGACGGCAATACCGAAGACCCGCGCCGCAAATCAATCACTGGATCGGTCTTGGCGCGTCATCGTCAGCCCCTATGTCTGGGGCGCGTCCCTCACAGGAAAATCCTATCTTTACGGGCGCCATGCCCACGTCGATATCCCGTTCTCAGAGACCTTGAAGAACCTCGATTTCAGCTTCATGGGCAATGTCGAGGTTACGAACGGGGCCTTTGGCGTCTATGTGGACGGCCAGTACACGAAAACCAGCCAGCACGAGAATGTTTACAACAACCGGCTCGGATTGAGCGTCACATCCAGCCTCATCGCCGCCGGGGCCTACTATCGCGTTTATGAGCATCGGCTCGGCGGGACGAATGCCATCGACCGCCCCCGGGTGTTCGCGATCGAACCGACGGCCGGCCTGCGCTGGACCCGGCTCAAGGCGGGCCTGAACCTCGGACCATACGAAGTATCGCGCAAAGTGGAATGGGTCGATCCATTCGTAGGTTTGCGTCTTTACGTGGATCTCGACGAGCGATGGAACATAGCCGCCGAGGGCGATGTCGGGGGATTCAGCGTCGGGTCCGACCTGAGCCTCAACGGCCAGATCTACCTGGGATATCGGACGGAACTGCTCGGCGTTCCCGCTAATCTCCGTGTCGGCTACCGCGCCCTCTATCAGGACTACAAAACGAATAACTCGCCGGAACGGTTCGCATGGGACGTGACTCAGCACGGCCCGGTGGTCGGTGTTTCGCTGCGCTTCTAAATCAAGCCCGTCCGCTACGAAGCCTCGTCCTACTCCGTCTGCGCGCGGCTCGCGAGGCGCAGATCGGACAGCGCGACGGAGGTCTCGTAGCCCTGTGGATCGACGACGGTCCACTGCCGCAGGGCATTGTTGCGGGCATCGAAGCGCAAGGTGATGCGCGAGGTGCCGCCGATCGTGGCGCTATCCTCGAAACTGACGGTCACGACGCCGTCATTGCCGATGTCCACCGCGCGAACCTTGGTATCCCGCGTCAGGTCGAAACGATCTTTCAAAAGAAATTTCAGCGGCGTCTGCCCGATCGGATAGACATCGTTGGTCTTGAGCTTGGAATCGCGGATCGCGACAGAACGGCCATCCGCGACGATCTCGAGCGTCGACGGCGGATTGTAGGCGAAGCGCAAACGCCCCGGCCGCTGGATATAGAGCGTGCCTTCGGCCCGGCGGCCGTCGCCGCCATACTGGACGAACCGCCCCGTCAGCGTGTCGATACTGTTCACATAAGAATTCACGCGTTCAATGGCGGCCGCCTGGCTCGTCGGCACCACGTTGTTCGCGGCCCGCGGCGCGGTGGCTGCCGGAGCGATGGATGCCACGGGCGCGGCGGCTGGGGCTGCGGCCGGCGCCGGGGCGGCCGTGGTGACAGGCTGGACGGATTGACCCTCATTGCCGCCCAGCGCAGCCGGCCGGCGCGGGGGCAACGGCGGTCCGCCCGCAGCGGACTGGGTGGGGGCGGTGGGGGATATGGCTGGGGGGGATGCGGCTTGCGGCGGGGCCGTACTGCCGCCGGTCGGTGCCGGGAGCGGGGCGGCCCGTGCCGGAGCCGGGGCCTGCGCGGGTTCTTCAGCCGGCGTCTTTCTGAACATGCCGTCGAGAAAGCGCGTGAGGGGATCATTCTGCGCTTGCGCAACGGGCACGCCGCCACTGGCCGCGAAAGCGACCACAAGCGCCAATGTTGCACAACCAAAACGCTTCATCTCACCATCCGCGCTAACGGCGGAGCATCACATGCTCCGGCCATACTCCGACCTACCCATGGAGACCCTGACGAAGCGGCCTCCCTCCGTAGATCGTAAACCATACGCCAAATTCCAACAGTCTTCACGTAAAGCTGAGACGTTTCACATAAACCCACGTTATGGCGAAAGCGGGACCGGAAAGCTCCGCTGAAACAGGTGGTCCGTTCCCGAAATGGCTTCCCCTATCCGCCTTGCCTGTCACGCGCCGAAAATCCTGACGGCCAAGCCCCTCTCAATGAGGCGCCCTGCCTAACATGCCCATGAGGCCATGTGGCCTGTCGCGTGTGGACAGTTGCCGCAGTGAAGTCACCGGAAACTCTGTCGTCATTCCGGCAAGGCCGACGCGACCAACTGTTCACACCGCCTAGTCCTCGTCGTCGTCGCGGCCACCGCCTTCCATGAGGATTTCACGCTTGCCCGCGTGATTCGCCGGACCGACGATCCCTTCGTTCTCCATGCGCTCCATCAGGGAGGCAGCGCGGTTGTAGCCGATCTGCAGGCGACGCTGGATATAGGAGGTCGACGCCTTCTGGTCGCGCAGCACAACGGCGACGGCCTGGTCGTAGAGATCGCCGCCCGGCGCGCCAAAGGACGAACTGTCGAACACGGCGCCATCACCACCCCCATCGCTCCCGTCGTCGTCGCCGGCCGTGACGGCATCGAGATATTGCGGCCGTCCCTGGCGCTTGAGATGCGCGACGATCTTCTCGACCTCGTTGTCGGAAACGAAGGGACCGTGCACACGCATGATGCGGCCGCCGCCCGCCATATAGAGCATGTCGCCCTGCCCCAGAAGCTGCTCGGCGCCCTGTTCGCCAAGGATGGTGCGGCTGTCGATCTTGGACGTCACCTGGAAGGAGATGCGCGTCGGGAAATTCGCCTTGATGGTCCCGGTGATAACGTCGACGGACGGACGCTGGGTGGCGAGGACAACATGGATGCCGGCGGCGCGCGCCATCTGCGCAAGGCGCTGGATGGTGCCTTCGATTTCCTTTCCGGCGACCATCATCAGGTCGGCCATCTCATCGACGATGACGACGATATAGGGCAGCGTCTCGAGATCCATGAGCTCTTCCTCATAGACCGCCTCGCCCGTTTCCTTGTCGAAGCCCGTCTGCACCGTGCGGGTGATGACGTCGCCCTTGGCCTTCGCCTCGGCGACGCGGGCATTGAACCCGTCGATGTTGCGCACACCGACCTTCGACATCTTCTTATAGCGCTCCTCCATCTCCCGGACCGCCCATTTCAGGGCGACGACCGCCTTCTTCGGGTCGGTGACGACGGGTGTCAGGAGATGCGGTATACCCTCGTAGACCGAGAGCTCGAGCATCTTGGGGTCCACCATGATCAGCCGGCATTCCTCCGGCTTCAGCCGGTAAAGCAGCGAGAGGATCATGGTGTTGATGGCGACTGACTTGCCCGAGCCGGTGGTGCCGGCCACGAGCAGATGCGGCATGCGCGCGAGTTCGGCGATGACGGGCTCGCCGCCGATCGTCTTGCCGAGGCAGAGCGCGAGCTTCAGCTTGGTCTTCTCGAAATCCTCCGAGGCCAGCAGCTCGCGCAGGAAGACCGTCTCGCGCTTCGCGTTGGGCAGCTCGATACCGATGGCGTTGCGCCCTGGTATGACGGCCACGCGCGCGGAGACGGCACTCATCGAGCGCGCGATATCGTCCGCGAGGCTGATGACGCGGGACGACTTGGTGCCCGGCGCCGGTTCCAGCTCGTAGAGCGTGACGACCGGACCGGGACGCACATTGACGATATCGCCGCGCACACCGAAATCCGTGAGAACACCTTCGAGAAGCGCCGCATTCTGGTCGAGCGCCTCCGGGGATACCGGCATCAGCGTCTTCTTCGGCTCCGCCAGCAGGCCGAGCGGCGGCAGCTGGTAGTGCTCCGCGTCGAGGAAGGAGGGTTGTGCCTCCCGCGCCAGACGCCGGCCCGGCTTGGGCGCGGGCGCGCGTGGCGTCACCCGGCTCGGCGGCGGTTCCGGCGCGAAACTGTCGTCAGACCCGAAGGGAGCGTCAGCATAATCGTCATCGTCGTCATACTGCGGGTAGGGCGACGACACCGCACGCCGTGACGAGGCGGCCCCGGCCCTTTCCAGCATGGGTTCGCCACGTTGCCTCGGCGCGGCTTTTGGCGCGGCGAAACGGCGGGCGAGAGCCGCCTTCGTCGCCATCACGCCATGGGCGATGGCGCCGAGAGAAATGATGCCCCAGCCCGGCTCGCTGCTGCCGTCGGCATCGTCGTCGCTGTCAGCCGCCCCATCGTGATTGTCGTCATCGGCATTCTCGTGGTGGTCCTCGGTAAGGCCGATGCCACAGGCAGCCGTCAGCGCAAGAATGGCGACACCCGCATAGATCAGCGCGACAAGCGCCCGCTCGGGACCACCGCCGAAAGGAATGATGCCCCTGGCCGCGAAGACGAGCGCGTCACCAACCACGCCGCCGAGACCCGTCGGTAAAGGCCATCGCGCGGTTGACGGAAGAGCGCTGGCGACCGCGGCCGCGGCGGCCCCCCCGAGAAGCCATAGGCCGATCTTCAAAGGCAGACGCGGCAGTGCCCTGCGGGTCATCAGGCCAAGCCCCCAGGCCGCGACCGGCAGCAGGAAGGCGATTGCGCCGAGTCCAAAGACCTGCATCGCGAGATCGGCGGTGATCGCCCCGGGCAGTTTCAGCAGATTGACGGCGGGCTGGCTCGTGGCGTGCGTCAGGCTCGGGTCGTCAACCGACCACGTGGCAAGCGCGAGTGCGGTTGCGCCCGCAACACCCAGCAAGGCGAGACCGACCAGCTCCACGGCGCGGCGTGCGAAGAAGCGGCGCAGCGCATCGGAGAGACCGTCGGTGGGAGACGAAGGCCGGCGTAGTGTTCGCATATCGCAGAGGGACCCGGAAAAGTCACGCTAACAGACCTTAGCGTAAGACCCGGCGGTTAAGGCGCGATTAACCTTCCCAGCAAAGTCGCATTGCGTCGCTTATTGGTATGGCCCCGTGCCGCGTATCGCTTGATGGCCCAATCTTGCAACACGATGGCCCTAGCCTGAAACCCTCGGCCGCGCGCAAAAAAACCCCGGCCTCACGGCCGGGGTTGAAGTCTCAGGAGAAGATGAAAGAAGCGGTCTCAGTAGTTGTAGGCACGTTCGCCGTGGTCCGCGAGATCGAGCCCTTCGCGCTCGCCCTCGACGGAAATCCGCAGGCCGACGATCAGATCGACCACCTTATAAAGAATGGCCGAGCCGATGCCGCTCCACAGCAGGGCGACGACAACCGCGACGAACTGCGTCCAGAGCTGGCCGCCCATGGAGTAATCCGCGACGCCGACACCACCGAGAGCCGGAGCGACCAGGATGCCGGTGAGCAGCGAGCCGACGATGCCGCCAATGCAGTGGATGCCGAAGACATCGAGTGAGTCGTCATAGCCGAGCGCGTTCTTCACGGTGGTCGACGCGTAGAAGCAGATGACGCCGGCGATGAGGCCCAGGATGATCGAGCCCATAGGGCCGATGAGGCCGGCTGCCGGCGTGACCGCAACAAGGCCGGCGACGGCGCCCGAAACCGTGCCGAGCAGCGACGGGTGACCCTTCGTGCCCCATTCGGTGAACTGCCAGGCCATACCAGCCGCGGCGGTCGCGACGAAGGTGTTGAGCATGGCAAGCGCCGCGCCACCGTTGGCCTCGAGGTTCGAGCCGGCGTTGAAGCCGAACCAGCCCACCCACAGAAGGGAGGCGCCGATCATGGTCATGGTCATGGAGTGCGGAGGCATCGGCTCCTTGCCGTAGCCCGTGCGCTTGCCAATCATCAAGGCGCCGACAAGACCTGCCATACCCGCGTTGATGTGGACGACCGTGCCGCCGGCGAAGTCGAGCGCGCCCATCTTGAACAGGAGGCCCTCGCTGAACCACACCATATGCGCCATGGGGAAGTAGACGAAGGTGACCCACAGGACGGTGAACAGCAGGAGCGCGGAAAACTTGATGCGCTCCGCAAAGGACCCGACGATCAGCGCCGGCGTGATGCAGGCGAAGGTCATCTGGAAGCAGATGAATACGAACTCGGGGATCACGACACCCTTGGTGAAGGTGTCCGTCGTCGAATCACCCGTTATGCCGGCAAGGAAGGCCTTGGAAAAATTGCCGATGAACGCGCTCGTGCCCGTGAAGGCGAGGCTGTAGCCGTAGATGACCCATACAAGGACGACCACGCAGACGATGGAAAACACCTGCGTCAGCACGGACAGCATGTTCTTGGTGCGAACGAGGCCACCGTAGAACAGGGCAAGCCCCGGGATGGTCATTGCGAGCACGAGGATCGCGGAAACCAGCATCCAGGCCGTGTCACCTTTATTGGGAACCGGAGCAGCCGCAGGCGCCGCTTCTGCGGCAGCCTGGGCAAATGCCGGTCCGACACCCGCAATGGTGCCAGCGGCAAGTGCAAGGGCGAGTGCCGCAAGACCCGCCTTATGCTCGCGCTTTAACGTCATGAAACAAACTCCTCGAATGTAGCAGGCAGGCGGGTTGTCAAAGAGCGTCGGCGTCGGTTTCACCCGTGCGGATGCGAACGGCCTTCTCGATCGACGAGACGAAAATCTTGCCATCGCCGATCTGGCCGGTGCGTGCGGCTCCAACGATCGCGTCGACCACCTTGTCCGCAATATCGGCAGCGACGGCGACCTCGATCTTCAGCTTGGGAAGAAAGCTCACCGCGTATTCGGCACCACGGTAGATCTCGGTATGTCCCTTCTGTCGCCCGTATCCCTTGACCTCGGTGACGGTGAGCCCGTTCACGCCAATGGCTGTCAGGGCGTCGCGGACCTCCTCGAGCTTGAAGGGCTTGATGATGGCCACCACGAATTTCATGTCTCGGCTCCCTCGCGGATGGTGCTGGACGCTTTGTGAGGCGCCCCTGACCAGCTAATCCGTCCAAGGGAAATCAATCTTCGTGCCAGATAGGCCGAAGATGGCGCAAAGCGCACTTTTTCAGGGCAAATGCAGACACGCGCCCGCGGTCTCCCCACGGACGCATGCCAATGATGCGCAATGAACAGTCAGTTTGATTAAAAAATATGCAATCAGACCGCGAGGTCAGGCCGTAGGCGTATCAGACCTTCCTGCGCCACTGAGGCAATCAGGGCGCCATCGCGCGTATAGATCAGGCCCCGGGAAAAGCCCCGCGCGCCTCCGGAAAAGGGCGTATCCTGCGAATAGAGCAGCCATTCGTCGGCACGGAACGGCCCGTGGAACCAGAGAGCATGGTCGAGGCTCGCCCCCTGGATATCCGGCTCGAAAACCGTGCGGCCGTGGGGAACGAGGCTGGTATCGAGCAGCGTCATGTCCGAGGCATAGGCCAGCACGCAGCGATGAATCGCCGCATCATCCGGCAGGCGCTTCGTGGTGCGGATCCACACGTTGAATTGGGGCGCCATCGGTGTGCCCGTCTGCTGATAGCGTTGGTATTCAACAGGCCTGAGTTCGATCGGCCTCTCGCGCTCGTAGTAAGTCCGCATGGGATGGGGCATAGCCGGAAGGAAATTGGCGCGCAGATCATCCTCGGTAGGCAGATCCTCCGGCATCGGCACGTCTGGCATGGGCAAGTGATAGGTCAGGCCGGTCTCCGGAGTGTGAAAGGAGGCCGACATGGAGAAGATCGCTTCGCCATGCTGGATGGCAACGACACGGCGCGTCGCGAAGGAACGCCCATCGCGGATGCGATCGACCTCATAGATGATCGGGACCTTTGGGTCGCCGGGCCGCATGAAATAACCGTGCAGCGAGTGAATATCACGCCCGGGATCCACGGTCCGTGTCACCGCGACGAGTGCCTGGCCAATGACCTGTCCACCAAACACCCGCTGCCAACCGACCTTGGGGCTGCGCCCGCGGAACAGGTTACGCTCGAGCGGCTCAAGGTCGAGAATATCGAGCACTTCATCTACGGGATCGGCCATCGGTCACTCATTTCTGCCGCATGCGATGCGTGACTGCGGAAGGCAATGTCCACCTACCGCATGCCTCTTGCATCCCATGTGCGCCTGACAGGTGGGGGCGTCAAGCGCCTGCGGTGAATGTCCTTCCGGGACGCGGCCCGATACCATGGTTCGATTTGTCCCTAATAGTGCTTCTGTAATGGGCCTTTGATCGTCAAGTCCCTCTGAACGATATCTCGTCGCCAGGATCATGCTTCTGTCCGTGGTCAGCACGAAGGCTGCCACACCATGCCATCAGATCCTCAAGCCGGCAGGTCAATCTAGGAAGCGTGATTTGCCGAGGCAATCACAGCACTACACACGACCTTGCCAAGCCTGCGTCCCGGCGACGGGACCCCAACAGAGCCGGCCTAACCTGACCGACCCAATCTCATTTCTACTCTCAAGCGGCCACGTGCACGGCGCTCCACCGGAAGTCGGTCGCGTCGATCCACATGCGATGGAGCACGACACCCAGCTTGCGGGCGAGCGCCACCTTCGCGCGCTTCATTCCGCGCCGCCGCGCAACTTTCAGCCCCCACTGTTTGAGGCCGGAGAAGCGCGTCGCCCGCGTCAGCATGATATGTGCTGCTTCGAACAAGGCGGTGCGTACCATGGCGTCGCCAATTTTCGTGACACCGCCATCCCGGTCGGTTTCCCCGGACTGATATTTCTTCGGCGTCAGACCGAAGTATGCGCCGACGGTGCTGGATTTCCCGAAGCGTGTCGGGTCGTCCACTGCCGAGCGGTATGTCAGCGAAACCAGCGCACCGACGCCGGGCACCGACATCAGTCGGTGGCAGATCGCGTCGGCCCGAGCGATCCGGAGCATCTCCCGATGAAGCTTTGTAAACTCGCTCCATAGCGTCGCTCGCGCCGCCAACATTCCGCCGATCACCGTCGAGAGTGTGGCGTGTCCCGCGATCAGGTTCTGGATACGCGCCTCGAACCGCCCCCGGCTGACCTCACCGACCTTCAATCCATAGCCCCGCAAGATGCCGCGGATGCTGAGCTCGACATCGAGCAGCTTGCCCTGGAGGAGCTTACGCCCGACGAGCAACGCTCGTGTGTCCTGGGCCGCTGACGACTTCGCATGGACCGGCCGATACCATCCCATCCGCAGCAGTTGCGCGATGCCCCGCGCATCCTTCCGGTCAGTCTTCACCGTCATCGCTGAAAGCGCCGCCTTCACGTGCCGCGTTTCCAGCAAAACCACGTCACGGCCGGCAGCCAAGAGCGCTGCATGCAGCCACTGCGATAGCGGGCCGGCTTCGAGACCGATCCGGGAAACAGGCAATCCGAGCAATTCGAAATACCCAACCAAGGCCTCCGGCTCGCTGACGAGCTTCACCTCGCGAACCACTTTTCCAGTCGTATCGACGACGCACACGTTGCTCTCTTTCAGAGAGACATCGATTCCTGCATAATGCTCCACGGCTGTTCCTCTCATGATGCTTGAGGCCGATCGCTCGAACCTCGTTTCAACAACATCATTCTGAGGGACAGCCACACAGCATGGCTACTCTTGAGACACCGGCCCATTACGGCATCTAGAGGCTGTGGGGAGTTCGCATCTGCCATCCCGCTGTTGATCTCGGGCAATGGTCTTGGCGAAGGCGCGCGGTAGAATGGTATCCGTTGGTGGAACAGGGCATGGCAAACGACACGCAACAGGCAGCCCCGCTGCCAAGGACCGATGTCACGATCGCCGGCGGAGGCATCGTTGGCCTTTGCTTGGCCGTGGCGTTGCGACAAGGCGCCGGCCTGTCGGTTCTGGTTTGTGATCCTCTTCCCCCCGGCAAGGATGTCGGGCGGGCTTCCGCTCTCGCGGCCGGCGCGCAGCGCATGCTGGCCGAACTCGGCGTGTGGGACGCGATCGCACCCGCCGCTCAGCCCGTGTCCAAGATGGTGGTAACCGACAGCCGGCTTGCCGATCCCGTGCGGCAGACCTTCATCACCTTCGACGGAGAGATCGCCCCGGATGAGCCCTTCGCCTATATCATCGAGAATGCCGTTGTCAGCGAAGCGCTTCGTGCGGCCGCGGAGAAGGCGGGCGTTGTCACGGCTCTAACCTCGGTGAAGGCTTTCACGGAACGGGGCGCCAGCCTTGATATCACTCTGGCCGACGGAGACAAACTGCGGACAGCGCTGCTTGTCGCAGCCGATGGGGCGCGTTCGGCGTTGCGCGCTTACGCCGGCATCGCCTGGAGCGGCCGCGATTATGACCAATCCGGCATCGTTGCGACGATAGGGCATGAACGACCCCATGACGGCTGCGCCGTCCAGCATTTCCTGCCTTCCGGCCCCTTCGCGCGACTTCCGCTGACAGGAAACCGCTCCTCGATCGTCTGGACGGAACGACGGGAGGATGCAAATGCGATTCTCGCGCTCGATCCGGATGATCTCGTCGACGAACTGGAACGCCGCTTCGGCCTCGACCTGGGGCGGATAACCCTGGAGACGGAACCACGCGCCTTCCCGCTCGGCGTCGGCATGGCGCGTCGCTTCATCGGCGACCGCTTCGCCCTGGTCGGCGACGCCGCGCATCTCGTGCATCCCCTGGCTGGCCTTGGCCTCAACCTCGGCCTGCGCGACGCCGCCGTCCTTGCCGAGGCCATCGTTGACCAGACCCGCCTTGGGCTTCCACCCGGCGAGGCGACGGTGCTGGAAAGCTACCAGCGCGCGCGGCGGTTCGACACCTTGACGCTTGGCGTCGCGACCGACGGCCTCAACCGGCTGTTCTCGAACGACCGGCTGCCGCTTCGCCTCATGCGGGACCTCGGCCTTGGCCTGGTGGACCGTATGCCCGGGCTGAAGAGCTTCTTCATCCGCGAGGCGGCCGGTGTCGTCGGCGCCGTGCCGCGTCTCATGCGCGGCGAGCCACTCTGATCGCGAAGCCTCAGACCCAAGACATCAGAGTCAAGACACCGGAGTCACGTCTGTAATAGACAGCATGGCTCTACGGCGCGTGCCGGCGGATGAAGGAGACGACGGCCTCGACGAGCCCGTTAGCGAGAGGCCGATCCGGGTCGCGGTAAGCCGCCAAGTTGTCGGCTAAGAGGTTGTCGGCTAACGGGTTGTCCGCGGGCTCCGCCGCCACGTCCTTCAGCACGTGATTCATGTCGGGCAAGGTCAGCGCCTCACCGCCGGGGCGGGCGTCGGCCGGCGGAACCTGGATATCCCGTCCGCCGGCGACCACCAGGAAGGGTGCCTGCTGCTGGCGCGCCAGGGCGTCCGGATCCACGGCAATCAGGGACCGGAGAAACGGCTGAACGCTCGGCCGGAACAACGGAGCGAGCGCCGCCGGCACGTCATCGACAGGATCCCCACGCTGAAGACGCGCGAGTATCGCGGCCGCCTCGGCGCGCAACGGCTCCGGCGCCTGCGCGAGTTGCTTCTGGATAAGCTCCGCGACGGGCCTGCCGGGCGTTGTCAGCAGCACGAGACCCGCGACCGCCTCGCGACGGGCAAGCGCGAGCGCGATGAGACCGCCTTCGCTGTGTCCAATGAGGAAGACCGCCGAGACGCCCGCCTGCGCGCGACACCAGTGGAGCCATCGCCCGGCATCGGCAACCGCGGCATCGAAGGTGAGCTCCCGCTCCGCTTCCACGGTGGCGGGCAGACGCTTGTCATAGCGGAGGCTAGCTATCCCGTCGGCCAGAAGGGCATCCGCGACAAGCGCGTAGGGACGGGCGCCGACACCGTAGGGATTGTTGCCGTCGCGGTTCGTCGGCCCCGATCCCGGCACGATCACCGCGCAGGCAAAGGCGGCTTTTCCCGCCGGCGCGGAATAGACCCCGGCCATACCATCGACGTTCACGATGGTTTCGGCCTGGACGGGAGAGACCGCGATCAGCAGCAGCAGCCCTGCGACGCGGCCAGCCGACCGGCGAGCGGGCGGCAAGGCGGCTTCACTCGATGGATCGCGCCTCTTCCGGCAGCATGATCGGGATACCATCCCGAATGGGATAGGCGAGCTTGGCAGGCCGGCTGATGAGCTCCTGACGTGCGGCGTCATATTCCAGGCCGGCCTTGGTCAGGGGGCAGACAAGGATCTCCAGGAGCTTGGGATCCACGGCCGTGCCTTCGGCCAGAGAAGGCTCTTCGCTAGGGGGCGTGGCGGGGGGAGAGGATTCGTCCGTCATGAAAGCTCACTGCAATGTCGAATCAGGATTTTCGGAGTCGCGAACTAATTCAATCTCTGTGATCGCGATCAGCATTTCCGCCCGGCTCTTGAGATCAGGTGCTTCGAGGAGCGCCTGTTTCTCACGGGTGCCGAACGGGCTCATCATGGAGAGGGCATTCACCAGCGCCTCGTTGGGCGCTTCGTTGATGCCCTTCCAGTCCACCTTCAGATCGTTGGCCTCGGCGAATTCCTTCAGGGTACGGATAACCCCGGCGCGATCGGTCTCGGCTTCCCCGGCGCGCGGCTCGAAATCCACCTTGAAAGGCTCGTAATCGACGCGTGCCTGGCGATAGGGGGTCGCGACGGTCAGTTCCTCGACAACGCGAAAACGGGAAACGCCCGTGAGGGAAATCAGATAGCGCCCATCGCCTGTCTCGGCGAACTGCGTGATGCGGCCCGTGCAGCCCACGGAGTAGAGCCGAGGTATGGCCGCGTCCTCGTCGTCATCCGGCTGGATCATCCCGATGACGCGATGGCTGGCGATCGCCTCGTCGACCATCGCGACATAGCGAGGCTCGAAGATATTCAGGGGCAGTTGCCCGCGCGGCAGCAGCAGCGCCCCGGCCAGGGGAAACAGCGGAACGACGGCGGGGCAGTCCTGTGGACCACGATAGGTCTGGTGCGTCGACATCTCGATCAAGCCTTAAATACGCAATGTCGATGCCGATCGCGGGCCCCACGGCCGGTGCGGTTGGTGGGGCTGATTGGCATCAAGCGAACAGGAGCGACGACAGCCGCCGCCGGCCGGCCAGCGTAGCCTCGTCAGTCGGCCCCCAGGCCTCGAAGAACTGCAGAAGCTGCTTGCGCGCGCCGTCATCATTCCAGTTGCGATCGCGACGAACGATGTCGAGCAGATGATCGGCAGCTTCCTCACGCCTGCCCTTCGCATTCAGGGCTACGGCGAGGTCGAAACGCGCCTGATGATCGAGCGGATTAGCCGCCAGCCGCTGCTCGAACTCTGCGAGATCACCCAGCGAAGCAGCCTGCTCCGCCAGTTCAAGGGCGGCGCGCGCGGCCGCTATCGCGGGATCGTTGGCCTTGTCAGCGGGCACCATGTCGAGGAAGCGGCGCGCGCCTTCAAGGTCATCGAGTTCCACGTGAAGCTTGGCGAGCGCCGCGATGGCGCGGGCATTGTCGGGCTCCTGCGCCAGCGCCTCGGCATAGAGACCGGCCGCGCCAGCCGCATCTCCGGCCGCGGCAAGCTGGTCCGCGCTGTCCAGGAGCTCAGCGATAGGCCCGGGCCCGATCGGCCCGACGAGCCGCTCGATGAACGCCTTGACCTGGCTTTCCGGCAAGGCGCCCACAAAACCGTCGGCCGGCTGGCCACGACTGAAGGCAACGACAGCCGGGATGGACTGGATGCCGAGCTGGCCGGGGATCTGCGGATGCTCGTCGATATTGAGCTTGACCAGCTTCACCTTGCCCTGCGCGGCGTTCACGGCCTTTTCGATGACAGGCCCGAGCTGCTTGCACGGCCCGCACCAAGGGGCCCAGAAATCCACTAGGACAGGCTGACGCATGGACTCCGCGATCACATCCTGCCGGAAATCCGAGGTTGTTGTATCCTTTACCAGGGAATCGGCCTGGCCGGACGTATCTGCGAGCATGAATTCCTCATCTCTCCTGGGCGCATCCCACGGGCAAAGCCCCGGACGCCGTCCTTAACCTTACGGGCGATAGCATGTCGCCGGCGAACACATGCGGCTCCCGCTCATGATCCGCCGACTCATCGAACAAGTCACTGCATAAGTCCACCTGATATCGCAAGCCAAACCCGATCTCGGCCGGTCCATGTCCGGCGCCTGCCGCGCCTCTCAGATAGGAAGTCGCGCCTTGTCCGCAAAGGGCACAGTCGCGAAGAGGCTTGGAGGTGCTTGGAAGTCCTTCCGCGCGCCGCAAGGGTTTGCGGACGTCTGCCACCTGGTTCGGCTCCTCATAGGGCAAGCCGGCCCTGCCTCAGGCGTGTCGGACAAGGCGTGAGCGCCGGACCGCTGAGGGGTCGCGGGGCAACCTTCATGTATCCGGCGATCTACCGGAAGGTGCGGTGGTGGTGGTCGAGCCCTGGGAAACATTCGCGTTTTCCCAACGAACGGCCGGGATTGCCAGCTCCATCGCACCGTGTTGCGGCACAAAAAATACCTGCCAGTCTTGACCGATTCTAAATTGTAATTATTCTAATGAAAGTTGAATTGCCGGCCTCCCCGCCGCATTGGAGTGATTGACGATGGATCGGACCACCTCCTGCACGAGCTGCATCTTCTTTGACACCCACGCCGGCAACGGCGGTAGCCCGGCTGCTGACGCGGGTCTCTGCCGCTTCAATCCCCCGGTTTCCCAGCCCGGCCCCGACGCCC
Source organism: Chelatococcus sp. HY11 (assembly GCF_018398335.1). Taxonomy (NCBI): domain Bacteria; kingdom Pseudomonadati; phylum Pseudomonadota; class Alphaproteobacteria; order Hyphomicrobiales; family Chelatococcaceae; genus Chelatococcus; species Chelatococcus sp. HY11. The sequence continues at coordinate 3,422,041 of NZ_JAHBRX010000001.1, read as the reverse complement.
ATGGCCTCTGGCCCGTGGTGACGAATGACGATTGGTGCGGGCATTTCACCGCGCAGCGCCAGGCCACCCGCGCGGCCTGATCTCCGGTTTCGTCGCAACAAAAAGCCCGCCAACGGTCTCGTTGGCGGGCTTTCTTGCTTGAGCTACCGAAGATTGTACACAATCGGTATTGAAAGGGAGAGGGTAGCTCCCCTTATCTCAGGCGGAGGCGCCGGGAGTGGGCTGGCTCGTTGCAAGGTTGCAACCGCCTCCTGATCGATCATCGCTGATCCTGAACTTCGGCCAAGCCTCGCGGACAATACCCGTCCCGATCGATCGATCGTAAACGTGACATAAGCGGTCCCACGTTGGTTTCTGTCCTGCAACTCACGAGCATATCGCTGGTGGCGCTTCAGATGCGCGTTGAGAAGATTCTTCCAGGTCGCTGGCGCCCGCGAAGGCGCTTGCGTCACACCTTGTGACGGGGCGGCAGCGGTCTGCGCGCGCGGGGCCTCGCTGGCCGGCGGAGCGGAGTTTCGGTCCGCACGCCGGTCCCTGCGCTCGACCTCACGGCGACGCTCGACCCGACGGGGCTTGGGCGGCTCCTTCTTCTCGACCTTCTTCACCTCCTTCTTGACCTCTTTCGGCGGGGGCGGAGGTGGCGGGGGTGGCGTCAGGATGGCGGCGGCGTTGGGGACATCGGGCAATTCCGGAACGCTGATGTCCGGCGCCTCCACGACGGGGCGCGGCGGCTCCGGTTCCGGCGGGGGTGGCTCCGGCTCGGGCTCCGGTGGAGGCGGTTCAGGCTCGGGCGGCACGGGCTCAGGCAGAGGCGGGGGTGGTGGCGGCTCCGGGTCCGGCGTCTCGACAGGTGGCTCGATCGGCTTTTCCGGTTCGGGCTCGGCCTCTGCCATCTGCGGCCCGACTTCCGTTTCCGGTGGCGCTTCAGGAGACACGGGAAGGGGTGCCAGCTCGATCAGCACGGCCGCGCCGGTCGGATCGGACGGCTCCGCGTCCCGCGGCCAGTTCATCACGCCCCAGGCACCCGCCGCATGCGCGCTGGCCACCAGCAGCGCGGCCAGCCCCCAGCGGGCGACCTGACGAGTTGCCCCCTCCTCCCAGCGGAAGCTCCCCAAAGGCGATAGCGAACTCACTGTGCCGCCCCGGAAGCCGCCGCTGATGGTGGAGCGGCCGGCGCGGCGGGAGATGTCCCTTGAGCTGGAGCGCCTTCGAGGCCCACCAGCCCGATCTTGAGGTAGCCCGCTGATCGAAGGAGGTTCATCACCTCCATCACGTCGCCATAGGGCACGACCTTGTCAGCCCGCACGAAGACGCGCTCCTCGCGATTGTTGTTGGTCTGCACATCAAGCGCCATCTGGAGCATTCCACGGTCCATCGGCGTGTCACCGAGGGCCAGCGTCAAATCCTCCTTGACTGTCAGGAACAGCGGTTTCTCCGGGCGGGGCTGCGGCTGCGCGTTGGATGAGGGCAGATCCACCGCCACATCCACGGTCGAAAGTGGCGCGGCGACCATGAAGATGATGAGCAGAACCAGCATCACGTCGATGAAGGGCGTGACATTGATCTCGTGGTTGTCGGCGAGTTCCTCGTCGCCATGATCCAGACGGACACCCATGGCGGCTTATTCGGCAGCGGCGAAAAGACTGGGCTTGCGGCGTCCGTTCGCCGCCGCGCGGCGATCGAGATCCCGCGAGAGATGACGCAGCACTTCGGTGCCCGCGTCCGCGAGCATGGCCCGATAGCCGGTGATGCCGCGCGCGAAGACATTATAGATGATCACCGCCGGAATGGCCGCCACAAGGCCGATGGCCGTCGCGAGCAACGCCTCGGCGATGCCGGGCGCGACAACGGCCAGATTCGTCGTGTTCGATTTCGCAATGCCGATGAACGAATTCATGATGCCCCAGACGGTGCCGAACAGGCCGACGAAGGGCGCGGTGGCGCCGATGGTCGCGAGAAGTCCGGTGCCGCGCGTCATCAGCCGGCCCGCCCGCGCCTCGATGCGCGACAAGGCGGCCGACGCGCGCTCCTTGATGCCGTCGGCGGGCAGATCGGCGGAAACGTCCTCTTCCTGCTTGGCCGCGCGCACCAGGGCGGCGACCACTCCCTTGTCGAGCCGCCCCTGCATGAGGTTGCTTTCAGCGTCTTCGAGACTACGCGCCTCGACGAGCCCGGTGAGCGAACGGCGAGCACGACGCTTGGCGGCCGCAAGCTCGATGCTTTTGGCAAGCCAGACTGTCCAGGTGATAAGCGAGGCGAAGGCGAGACCAACCATCACCGCTTTAACGACCAGATCCGCCTGCATGAACATGCCCCAAGGGGACAGATCATGCGGCAATCCTCCCGCGGAGGGGCCTTGCAGCGAGGGCAGTTCCGGCAGCGCGGTTTCCGCCGTTGGTGCAGTCGCTGGTCCGGCGGCGGGTGTCACCACGCCTGTCGCGGTCTGGGACACGGGCGGGCGGGCCTCGATGCCTCCCTGGTCATTGGGTACGAAGGAAGGCTGCGGGGAGGAAGGCTGGACAGGTCCGGGCGCGGCAGCGGGCGGCATCGTCACAGGATTCTGCCCCATCCGCGACGGGCTGACGACGGGATGCCCCGCGGGGAGTTGGCCTGATGCAGATCCGGGCTGGCCGCCTTGCGCTGGCAGTGCCTGCTGCGCTGCCAGCGGGCTCAAGCACGCCGCGGCGAGCCAGATGGTCGCTCCACACGCGACGCGGAACGGCAGCCGTTTCAAACGCGACGCCATTGTCTGCGAGGATATCATGGCCATCGGCTTCATCACTCCCGCTGCCATCGGCAGGCGCGAATGATCAACAGGCGTCAGTCCGTGAATCGCAGGCATAAGCCACATCCCTATTGGCATCTAGCAGATTGGCCACTGGCTGGCTGATCCGGCCGAAGCAGGAATTGGCTGGCTTGCGGTATATTCAGACGTCGTAAAGCTCGGAAGGGCCATGCCGTCCCTCACCCGCTCTCACTTACGCCAAATATCATGACTACGAATAGTCCATGAAAGCATGGCTGCCTAGTTTCTATGTCACATTAGACGTGTTCAAAACTGGCCTCGCCTGCCCAATACATTAGAATATATCTAATATAATCACGATCACTAGTCTTCAGCTGGAGCTTTCTTGAAGTCACCTTCGCTGAAGCCGCGACGCCAATAAGCAACAGCGAGATGGCTGCTACGATCAAGGTTCATCTCCTTGCGCCAGTAGCTGCGTATTGCTCGAAAAGCCTCGAACTCCACCCCCGCCCAGGCGAAGACGCTGCCATCAGACGGCCATTCGACCACGCGGACCGCATCCTGCAGAAGAGTCGTGGAGCCGGGTTCCGCGCCGTTGCGATGGAGAAAGCGCAGGGAAATTCCCGGCGGGTGTTGAACGGTCTGCTCCTCGCCGGCATCACTCACCTCGACCAGCGCGACCCCTTTTGCGGTCGCCGGCATGGACTCCAGCATGCGGGCAATCGCCGGAAAGGCTGTCTCATCGCCGACAAAGCAATACCAATCCGCGTCGGCAAGCCCGCGCCCGCCCGGACCCATGATGCCGACGACATCACCCGTCTCAGCACGTAGCGCGAAGGCTGATCCCGGGCCGGCGTCCTCGTGCATGACGAAATCGATATCGAGCTCACCCGCCAGCGCGTCCACACGTCGGACCGTGTAGGTGCGCACGGTCGGCCGACGCTCGCCCTCGGGCCAGATCGGCATTCCATTGCGTCCCATCACCGGCCAGGCCGGTTCCACGCCGACTGGCGGGATCAGGAGCTTCACGTGGAAATTACGGCTGTCGAAACGGGCGAGATCCTGGCCCGCCAGCGTGATTCGGCGCAGATGCGGCGTGATATCCGCGATCCTCGACACCCGCATCTCGCGAAAATTAAGAAGCTCGGTGCGATCACAGCCGTCGCCTGTCCAGATGATGTCCGGTTTCTCGGCCTTCGCCAATTCCTCGAAACGCCATGCCAGCAGGAATTTCACACGCGCCAGCGATGCCTCGTCGGCGGCCTCGGCCCGCAGCATGATGCTGTCTTCGGTGGCCTCGAGAATTCCAGATCCAAAGCTGAAATCGGCGCGCCCGCTGCGCTCGCTCCAGGTCGCCTGCGCATCGTCCCGCGCGAAGCGCTCGCAGAGCGTTGCAATGGCATGTGACGAGAGGCCTGTACGGACCCGCGCTTCGCAGACCAGTATCGCCATCGGTTCTATCTCCTTGAGCTCGCGCAGCCCCGTTTTCGATGCCGAGGGCGCTGTCCCCGCCGGTCCGCCATTGATCCGGCAAATCCCAACAGGGGGAACCAGGCCAAAACCTCCGCGCCTTGACAGGGGGCGCCCGCGTACGGGCGCTTTTTGCGCGCATTCGGCAGCGCAGCGCAAGACTTAAGTAACAGTAATCATTATATTTTAACTGTTCTACATCCAAAGCTGCCGATGAAAGCGTAGTATTTCATTTCGTTAGCCGAAAGCTGGCGATACGCACGAAAACGTGTCCTCAGGCTCGATCGATATGTCCGAGGTCACGCCCCGGCTCGAGCTGGTCGCGGACGCGTTGTTTCAGCGTCTTCACATCCGGAAAGCCATCGTCCCTCTGTCGCTCCCAGATGACAACGTCATTGCAGTCGATCTGGAAAACGCCGCCGGTGCCCGGGACGAGCGCGACCTCGCCGATATCGGCACCGAAAGTCGACAGAAGCTCCTGCGCCATCCAGCCCGCCCGCAGCAGCCACTGGCACTGGGTGCAATAGGTGATGACGATGCGCGGCTTGATCGTATCCGTCATGGCGTTTAACTCGCAACCTGTTCGGCGACAGACCTCGCCCAAGCGTCAAGGATGCCCATGCCGGAGATGACGCGCAACCCCCGGGCGGAACAGACGACGCCAGCGCCAAGGTCGGTGCATCTCACGCCAAGCTTCGCGGCCGGTAAGCAGCTCACTGGGCATTGGTCTGCCCGCTGCCCACGCATCCTCCTGGGCGGACCGGCTGGCCGGTCGTTCCGCCAGAACTATATGGCCTTGTCGGTTACGGGTCTTTTCTTCGGCTAGGAGCCCAGCTTACTTCCGAAGCATGATATTCATCAGTTATCATTCCCGCCACGAGCGAGGAATGTAGCGCGACCACAACTGCGCATCGATTCCGCCCAGATGCCCGAACTCCCAAGGCGGCGCAACAGGCCGAAAATACTTCCAGAACTGCACCGTATCGCGAACTAATGGATCTTTCTGATGTCTAAAAAGCCAGCGAAGTTCAGCGCCGGTACAGGAGCGCCACTTACGCCCCTGCTCCATATGGTCAAGTTTCTCACCGTTTTCCCATGTCGCATTTTTTTCCACAACAGCGCGTATGTCGATTTCATCGAGAACGAAATGGACGGACATACCAATATTTCCGTATGCCGCCCAATGTAGACCACCCTTGCATTTGCGCCGCGTCGTCTCCGACGGATACGAGGAGCAATTTCCGAAAATATAATGGGTGCTGCTGAGAGCGGAAGAGTATACCGGATGACTACGTAATGTACTCCAAAAATCAATCTGTCGATGGGACAGGGGGTGTAGTTCGTCGACGTTCCCCCTGGCGCGGGCTTCGTCCTTTGATAAGGAATAATAGTCGATCAAGGGAAATGGCTCATTCCTCAATTTCGAGCAAATTCCCCATCGGGTACAATATATTTTTCTTGCGTCGGCTAGACCATACAATAGGTCGCCAGTTTCATAGAATTCTTTAAAGGGGGGAGTCATGGGCATCTGGGCGTCACATAATTTGAGCCAAAGCCTAATCCCGGTTTTGAGATATTTAGACTTTTGGAACTTTGGGTTTTATTTGAGCAGAGCGGCGATATTAGATTCCGCATCCACCTCAAGGCTGGACGCCCGTGCTTGCTACAGCAGTGATCCGAAGTCGCCCGACCCTTCCCGTTTCAGATTCCAGCCCTGATCTATGTCGTTCTCAAACTTTGAACTTCCCGCCCCATGAACGCGGGACATAGTGTGACCACAGTCGCGCTTCGCTCCAGCCGAGATGCCCCGGCTCCCAGGGTGGCGCGACTGGCCGAAAGTTCTTCCAGAATTGAACCGTATTGCGGACGAGTGCGTCGGTCTGATTCCTGTAAATCCAGCGGAGTTCGGCACCTGTACACGCGCGCCGCTTGCGGCCTCGCTCCACGTAGTCGATTTTCTCACCGTCGCCCCATGTTGCGTTCTTTTCAACGACGGCCCGCAAGTCCAGGTCATCAAGAATGAAATGGACGGCAATATTAAACCTGCCGCGTGCGGCCCAGTGTAACCCCCCCTTGGTTTTCCGCCGCGTTGTTTGCGACGAGTAGAAACTCCAATTCCCGCGCAGTTGATACTCATCATTGAGTGCGGATGCATAGACCGAATGACTGCGCAATGTATTCCAGAAATCGACTTGCCGTTGGGACGGCGGATTGAATTCATCGACGTTCCCCCTAACATGAGCTTCGTCACTCGATAAGGAATAGCAGTCGATCATCAGAAAAGGCTCATCGCATAACTTGGATGTCAGCCCCCACTTTTGACAGTATGTCTTTCTTGCGTCAGCAAGGCCATACAGGAGATCGCCGCTCTCGTATCGCCCTTTGAAGGGAGGATCCATAGGCATAGATGGCGCCATTTACTAATGTAGAATCTTGCCTCTGTAGTGGAGCATCAAATTGCAACCATGCTTCATGAATATCCAAACAGAGTCGTGAACTCCACGTTTGATAGATTCATCAGCGCTACAGATGCGCTGCAATAAGTGCAGAATCCACCTCAGATAGCGTCGCTGGCGGCCATCGCGGATTTCTGTCTTTGTCGATGACCGCAGCGCGCACGGCCTCATAGAATCATGACCCTTCAGGGGGCGGGGGGCGGCGTATACTCCACCCCAAGGCAGGCCTCTAGAATCGCGACAAGGCGCGCGCGGCGCAGAAGAGCCAGCCTCACTTTCACATTCGCTGGCTCTTGAGTGTCTTGGGCGATTGAGCCTGATATGCGCGCGCCCTCTCGACGCGCCACCAGAACGGGCGCGTCGAGTTCGTCCCAGATCACATCCGCGTCGCTGTCAGGTGCCTGCGCGCTTGTTCAGCCGGTTGGCCACAAGATCATCGACGACTCCAGGATCCGCCAGGGTCGAGGTGTCGCCGAGGCTCCCATGTTCATCCTCCGCAATCTTGCGAAGGATACGCCGCATGATCTTTCCGGAACGGGTCTTGGGCAAGCCCGGCGCGAACTGGATGAGGTCCGGCGTGGCAATCGGCCCGATCTCATGGCGCACCCAGGCCACGAGATCCTTGCGCAGGCTCTCGGAGGGCTCGACGCCGACCATCAGTGTGACATAAGCGTAGATGCCCTGCCCCTTGATGTCATGGGGATAGCCGACAACGGCCGCTTCCGAGACATTGTCATGGGCGACGAGCGCTGACTCCACCTCGGCCGTTCCAAGCCTGTGGCCGGAGACATTGAGAACATCGTCAACGCGACCGGTGATCCAGTAGTACCCGTCCTCGTCGCGCCGGCAGCCGTCACCCGTGAAATAGCGGTTCGGATAGGCGGAGAAATAGGTATCCATGAAGCGCGCATGGTCACCATAGACGGTGCGCATCTGCCCTGGCCAGGAATCAGTCAGCACCAGATTGCCAGCGCCCGCACCTTCAATAATCTTTCCATCCGCGTCGAGAAGTTCCGGGCGGACGCCGAAGAACGGCCGTGTTGCGGAACCGGGTTTGAGGTCTGTGGCACCTGGCAACGGTGAGATCAGCGCCGCGCCGGTCTCGGTCTGCCACCAGGTGTCCACGATCGGGCAGCGGTCGTCACCAACGACGCGATGGTACCACTCCCAGGCCTCCGGGTTGATGGGCTCACCCACGGAGCCCAGAAGACGCAGCGAGGCGCGGGACGTCTGCTTCACCGGTTCGTCCCCAGCCTGCATCAGGGCCCGCAGCGCAGTGGGGGCGGTGTAGAAGATGTTGACCTTGTGCTTGTCGACCACTTCCCACATGCGGGACTTGGTTGGATAGGTCGGGATGCCTTCGAACATCAGGGTCTTGGCGCCATTGGCCAGTGGCCCATAAACGATATAGCTGTGCCCTGTCACCCAGCCCACATCGGCCGTGCACCAATACACCTCGTCGCCATGATAGTCGAAGATGTATTGGAAGGTCATTGAAGCATAGACGAGATAGCCGCCCGTCGTATGCAGAACGCCTTTCGGCTTTCCGGTCGAACCCGAAGTATAGAGGATGAATAGCGGATCCTCAGCGTTCATTTCCTCGCAGGGGCACTCCGCTGTCACAAGCGCCGCGGCCTCGTGCAACCACACGTCACGGCCCGGCTCCATGTTCACGGGCGCGCCTGTGCGCTTGACGACGACCACATGGTCCACCCCACCCGCGATGGCGATGGCCTCGTCGACATTCACCTTGAGCGGCACCTTGCGCCCGCCACGCAGCCCTTCGTCGGCGGTGATGATGACTTTCGAACCGCAGTCCGTAATACGGCCGGCCAGAGAATCGGGCGAGAACCCACCAAACACGACCGAATGCACGGCGCCGAGCCGCGCGCAGGCCAGCATGGCATAGGCCGCCTCAGGTATCATCGGCATGTAGATCGTGACGCGATCGCCCTTTTCCACCCCTCGCAGCCGCAGGACATTGGCGAGCCGGGCAACCTCGTCATGAAGCTCTTGATAGGTGATGTACTTGTGCTCGCTCGGGTCGTCACCTTCCCAGATGATCGCGACCTGGTCGGCGCGCTCCGGCAAATGCCGATCAATGCAGTTGTAAGCGACGTTCGTGGCGCCATCTTCATACCAACGAATCGACACCTCACCCGGCGCGAAGCTCGTATTTTTTACCTTGGTATAGGGCGTGAACCAGTGGATGCGTCGCCCATGCTCGCCCCAAAAGGCTTCAGGATCGTCGATAGAGGCCTGATACATGGCCTCATAGCGCGCCTTATCCACATAAGCGCGAGCGGCCCAATCAGCAGGCACCGGATAAATCTTGTCCGACATTGGTTTCCTCCCGGTCGGCTTATGGAACGAACGCTGACGCAACCAACCGTGGCTCAGTTGATTATGCGAATCGAGCTATCGCTCGGCAAGCGCAACGCATGCCGATCTGTATTGGAATAAAGGCTAGAACGGTTTGAAATCACTAGGACATTAGTCGAAGCCGCCAACTGTCGCACACATGCGACAATCCTTCGCGGCAGATTTCAGCCCTGCAGACGGCGGCAAAGCGCGTCGAGCTGGTCCAAAGTGAGGTAGCGGATCCGCATCTCGCCGCCACGCGCCTGATGGTTGATCGTCACAGTCAGCCCAAGAACATCCTCAAGCGCCTTTTCCAAGGCGCGGGTGTCGGGGTCCTTCTCCGCCTTCGCACGCGCACGCGGCACGCTCGGCTTTCCGCTATCACGGGCTTCGTCCTGTGCGATGCGCTCGACATCGCGAACATTGAGCCCCTTTTCAATCACCTGCCGCGCGACGCTCTCCGGATCTTCCAGGCCGAGCAGGGCACGCGCATGGCCGGCCGACAGCTGACCGTCATTGACCAGATCCTTTACACCGGTCGGCAGCTTGAGCAAGCGAAGCGTATTTGCGACATGGCTGCGGCTCTTGCCGATTACCTGCGCTAAATCGTTCTGCGAATAGTCAAAATCGGCGATGAGCCGCTCGTAGCCGGCGGCCTCCTCCATGGGATTGAGGTCGGCGCGCTGCACGTTCTCGATGATCGCGATCTCGAGCGCGGTTTTGTCGTCCGCCTCGATAACTACCACCGGGACTTCGTGCAGGCCGGCCCGTTGGGCCGCCCGCCAACGACGCTCACCCGCGATGATCTCGAAGACATCGATCAAATGCGGGAGCGACCGCACCACGATCGGCTGGATGACACCCCGCTGCCTGATCGAATCAGCGAGCTCGGATAGATCTTCCTCAACAAAGGCCTTGCGTGGATTACGCGGGTTTGGCCGGAGAAACTCCACCGGAACAAGGCGCTGACCAGGCGTACGTGTGCGCTCCAGCGCGCCGAATTCTTCGCCGACATCACCGATGAGAGCGGCCAAGCCTCGGCCAAGGCGGGAACGTGCGGGATCATCGGCCATAGGAGGTCTCCAGAACGACAAGGCCTGCGATCAGGCTGCGCACAAGCTACGCTCGCGCTGAATCACTTCTGACGCCAGCTTGAGATAGGCTTGGGCGCCGGCGCATTTGAGATCATAGAGCAAGACCGGCTTACCATGAGAAGGCGCCTCGGAAACCCGAACATTCCGCGGTATGACCGTATCATAGACCTTCTGGCCCATGAACTGCCGCACGTCCGCCACAACTTGACCGGCGAGATTGTTACGGGGGTCATACATCGTCAATACGACCCCATGAATTGTGAGCCGCGGATTGAGCGCCGCACGAACCTGATCCACGGTCTTCAGGAGTTGGCTGAGCCCCTCCAAAGCAAAGAATTCGCACTGCAACGGCACCACGACAGCGTCGGCCGCCGTCAATGCATTGATTGTCAGCAGGTTGAGAGAGGGCGGACAATCAATCAGAACATAGGTAAAGCCGCCGGTATGGCCATCCTGGGACGGCAATGCCGAAACGGTTTTAATGGCATGCACCAAACGATGCGCCCGATCACGGGACGAGGCGATCTCCAGCTCCACACCCAAAAGATCGAGCGTTGAAGGCGCCACAGACAGATTGGGAACCGCGGTGTCGATGACCGCATCGGCGAGTTGGGCTGCGCCCGTCATGACGTCATAGGTGGAAATGCGACGGCTTCGGCGGTCAATCCCGAGGCCTGTCGTCGCATTACCCTGAGGGTCGAGATCGATGATCAAGACACGCTCACCGATGGCGGCCAGCGCTGTTCCTAAATTAATCGCCGTCGTGGTCTTGCCAACCCCGCCTTTTTGGTTGGCCAAAGCAAGAACACGCACCGCCTGGGAATGCAACCGTTGGATCGGTCCGGCCTGCGGCGGTTCAATGGTATGGCTATCGGTCATGACGTCGCCTATTCCCGCTCAAGCTCACAGGCCTCGCTCACAACCAGGATGCCCGCCTCGGGATCCGTTAAGCTCGGCGCGATATCGGCAGTGATTCTCCAGGATTTAGAGGCCTCGGTCAATTCAGCATCCAGATCCTGGCCCTTGGGAAATATCCCGACCGATCCGGTTCTCAACAGATCTTTGACCATCGGCATGAGCCGGACAACCGGCGCCAACGCCCGCGCGGTCACGACATCGATCCCGCCCACAAACTGATTCGCGACATCTTCGATACGCCCCTCGTGTACTTTGGCAGGGGCTCCCGTGGCGCGAACGGCGGCCCGCAAGAAGGCACATTTCCGGCTGTTACTCTCAACGAGATGAACCTCCGCGCCCGCCGTGTCACTGAGGAGGATCGCGATAACCAGACCCGGGAACCCAGCTCCTGATCCGAGATCGAGCCATCGGCGAGCCTGCGGCCGAAGCCGAAGAAGTTGCGCCGAATCAGCGATATGCCGACCCCAGATGTCCTCCAGGGTTCCAGGCCCAACAAGGTTCTTTATGGACTGCCAGCGCTGAAGTTCGCGGACATATACATCGAGCTTGGCCACAGTTTCACGTGAAACATCGGCCAGGCCGGCTTGTTCCAAATCACCTTTTTGAACCCCTGAAGCCATGGACCTAAATGCCGAATCGTTGCGGAAAAGAATCGATCATCAAGCTATAGCATCGGGAATGTTTCATGTGAAACAACTGCTTTATGTAACGGTAGCGAATCGATTCACCTTCCCCAGGGCGATAGCGGCCAGGATCGTCATCGCGGCGGGTGTCATGCCTTCAATACGGGCGGCTTGTCCGAGCGTAGCGGGCTGTACCTGCGCAAGTTTCTGGCGAATTTCGTTGGACAACCCAGGCATGGTGAGGAAATCAACGGGAGGAAGTTTAACGGATTCATCCGCGCGATAGGTAGCGATATCCACCGCTTGACGCTCGGTATAGACGGCATAGGTCGCGTCGGCTTCCACACGCGCGGCAAGGCGGTCGGGCGTCGATGCGAGTTCGGGCCATATTCCGGCAAGCCTCCGCATATCGATGCCCGGATAAGAGAGCAGCTGGAAGGCCGAGCGCCGCTGCCCGTCACGATTGAGCGACAGACCAAACTTGTCAGCTTCGTTGGGCGTGAGGGCTAGTGACGTTAGCTGACTACGAAGGTTGGCTAGCGCCTCCTGAGACAAACGGAAGCTTTCCGCCCGTTCGCTTCCGACGCAGCCGATTGCCAGGCCCCGAGGCGTCAGGCGCTCATCCGCATTATCGGAACGGAGCGACAACCGATATTCCGATCGGGACGTGAACATCCGGTATGGCTCACTCACGCCTTGCGTTACGAGGTCATCCACCATAACGCCCATATAGCTCTCGGCGCGATCGAAGATGATCCCAGGCTGCTTTCCCGCGAGGCGCGCGGCGTTGAGACCGGCGACCAATCCTTGAGCGCCAGCCTCCTCGTAGCCGGTCGTACCATTGATCTGACCCGCCAAGAAAAGACCGCCGCAGGTCTTGACCTCCAAAGTCGCCCTCAGATTGCGCGGATCGACATAGTCATACTCGATCGCATAGCCAGGCCGGAGAATGGTAGCCTTCTCCAACCCGGGTATTGTGGCAATGAAGGCACGCTGTACATCCTCAGGCAGGGACGTAGAAATGCCATTCGGATAGACTGTGGGATCATCCAGCCCTTCCGGCTCCAGAAAGATCTGGTGGCCATCCCGATCGCCGAAGCGGGTAATCTTGTCTTCCACCGAAGGACAGTAACGGGGGCCTCTACCGGTAATTGAACCGGAGTACATCGCCGACCGGTGGATGTTTTGCCGGATGACCGCGTGGGTCGCCTCGGTCGTCCGGGTAATGCCACACGCGATTTGCGGCGTTACGATCCGGTTGGTCAGCGTCGAGAAAGGTTCTGGCGGATCATCGCCGGCCTGCATCTCCACAGCAGACCAATCGATCGTCCGGCCGTCCAGGCGGGCCGGGGTCCCTGTCTTCAACCTCCCGAGCGAAAGCCCGAGGCTCATCAAGCTGGCCGAAAGGCCATTCACGGGTGGCTCCCCATAGCGTCCGCCTGCCTGCCTGAACTCTCCGATATGGATCAACCCGCGCAGGAATGTGCCAGTCGTAATAACGATAGCGCCACAGGCCAGGCGGCGCCCATCGCCGAGTTGCACGCCGGACACGCAATTGTCCGAGAAGATAATGGAATCGACTTCAGCTTCCAGAAGCGACAGGTTCGGGGTCGCTGCCAAGGCTTCCTGCACGGCGCGGGCATAGAGCTTCCGATCCGCTTGAGCCCGCGGGCCACGCACGGCCGGTCCCTTGCGGCGGTTGAGAACCCGGAACTGTATTCCAGCCACGTCGGCCGCGCGAGCCATGACCCCATCCAGGGCATCGATCTCGCGCACGAGATGACCCTTGCCAAGGCCACCGATCGCCGGATTGCATGACATCGCGCCGATGGTCGCTTGGCTATGCGTGACCAGAACGGTTCGCGCGCCAAGACGCGCGGAGGCGGACGCAGCCTCAGTCCCGGCATGACCACCGCCCACCACAACGACATCAAACTTGGTCAACATTTGGATCTCCGTGCGATCCCAGAGCGTCATGACGCTTGTACGCGAAATGCGTTTCACGTGAAACAGCGCGAAGCGGTGCCCTACTTCCCGATGCAGAATGACGAAAAGACTCGGTCGAGAATCTCCTCCACCCCGACATGCCCTGTTACGCGACCAAGGCCGCGTAGAGCAAGCCGCAAGTCTTCCGCGAAAAGCTCGGGTGGTTTGGCGGGCTCCAAACCTCTTTCGAGAGCCGAGAGCGCGGCTGTGAGCGCATTACGATGGCGTTCACGGGTCACAAGCGCTGAGCCGTTTCCCAGCGCCTCGCGCGCACGATCAGCGATCACGTGCAACAACTGTGCGATCCCTTGATCTCTTGTCGATGAAATCGCAAGGCCATCAAAGCCGACCGGCGCTTCCCGCAGATCACGTTTCGTCCATACCCGTAACGTAGGCGCTTGCCATTCGGATGGTTGCGGGGGCGAATCGAGGGCCTCGAGCGCAAGCACCAGGTCAGCCCGCTCGGCGCGGACGAGGGCCCGTCGAATCCCCTCCGTCTCAATCAGGTCCTCGGTTGAGCGGAGCCCAGCCGTGTCGACGAGCATTACGGGCAGCCCATCGATATCGAGCGCTGCTTCCAATACATCCCTGGTCGTACCCGGAACAGGGGTAACGATCGCCGCCTCTCTCTGAAGCAGACGATTGAACAACGTGGACTTGCCGGCGTTCGGTGCGCCCGCGATGACCACGGTGAAGCCCTCACGCAGCCGTTCGCCCCGACGGCCATCCGAGATCGCCGCGGCGATCTCTGCACGAACCTGCGCCACACGTGGCCCTACCCCGTCAACCAAATTGTCGGGCACATCCCCTTCGTCCGAGAAATCAAGTTCAGCCTCGACCTCGGCCAGGCAGTCCGCTAACCGGTCCCGCCAGCCCATTGTGACGGCGGAAAGGGCACCGTCCATTTGACGCAAGGCCTGCCGACGCTGCAACTCAGTCTCCGCGTCCACAAGATCCGCGATGCCCTCCGCCTCGCTCAGATCGAGACGCCCGGCGAGAAAGGCGCGGCGCGAGAACTCGCCCGGCTCGGCGAGCCGACAACGCGGTATGTCCAGCAGGGCTGCCATGACGGCCTTGATGACCGCCGTACCGCCGTGGAGGTGAAACTCCGCCATGTCTTCGCCGCTGAAACTCGCGGGCCCTGGGAACCAGAAGACAAGCGCGTGATCGAGAACCTCGCCGGTCCCTGGCGCGCGCAGCGAGCGAAGGGAAGCCCGGCGGGGATCTGGGCAGCCACCGGCGATCGTTTCGAGAGCGAATCGGCTTCCGGGGCCCGACAAGCGCAGGATCGCCACGGCGGAACGAACCTGCCCGGTCGCGAGCGCAACGATCGTTTCCCGCCCCCCGGCGTTTTCATGATGGGTCGGAGCCATATTGGTCATCACGGAACGAAGTCAGCCCTTCAGGATTACGACGGCGAGGCCTAGTTTGATCGGCAAATCATGCGACAATGACACCGAGTGAGGACGGAGCGTTGATATGAACCGCCTGGGTGACCAGACAAGTCCCTATCTCCTGCAGCATAGTGACAACCCCGTCGATTGGTGGCCTTGGGGATCGCAAGCGCTTGCCGAAGCGAGGCGTCTGGGCAAGCCGATTCTGCTGTCGGTCGGATACGCGGCTTGCCACTGGTGCCACGTCATGGCGCACGAGAGCTTCGAAGACGCGGCGACCGCCGCCGTGATGAACGAACTCTTCGTCAATATCAAGGTGGATCGCGAGGAGCGTCCGGACGTCGACCAGATCTATATGCAGGCCCTTCACATGTTGGGAGAACAGGGGGGCTGGCCGCTCACCATGTTCCTAACGCCCGAGGCTGAGCCATTCTGGGGCGGGACCTACTTCCCAAAGACAGCCCAGTTCGGGCGCCCCGCGTTTGTGTCCGTTCTCAAAGAGGTAGCCCGGCTTGTCCGGGAGGAGCCGGTACGGATCGCCCATAACCGGAATGCCCTGTTGCAGAATTTGCGCGCGACGGTCGCCGCGAGCCCCGACGCCTCCTTTGGTGGGCAGTGGCTCGGAGAGGTGGGGTCGGCACTCAAGCGCGCTTTCGATCCGGTCAGCGGCGGCTTGAAAGGCGCCCCGAAGTTTCCCAACCCCATGCTTCTCGAATTCCTGTGGCGCTGGTCTCAAGCGCAAGGCGATGCGGAAGCGGAAGCCTTGTTTCAGTTCTCGCTGGAACAGATGGCTCGCGGGGGCATCCATGATCACCTCGGCGGCGGCTTCGCGCGCTACTCTGTCGATGATCGATGGCTCGTGCCGCATTTCGAGAAGATGCTCTACGACAATGCCCAGCTGCTGCCTCTCTTCGCCCTAGCAGCCTCCCAGACGGGTCATACCGTCTTCAAGGAGGCGGCCGAGGGCATCGTCAGCTGGCTTGAGCGTGAGATGCGCATGCCAGGCGGTGCCTTCGCGGCAAGCCTCGATGCGGATTCGGAGGGAGAGGAAGGCAAGGCCTATGTTTGGACCGAACCCGAAATCGATGCGATCCTGGGGTCAGACGCCGCCCTGTTCAAGGCCGTCTACGGCGTGACGCCCGGAGGCAATTGGGAAGGCCATACCATCCTCAACCGCCAGAACGACTTTGTCCCTGACCCCCGACAGATGACCAAGCTGGAAGGTCTCAGGGAGCGTGTTCTGGACTATCGAAGCCGACGTCCGCAGCCCGCTCGGGACGACAAGATCCTCGCCGACTGGAACGGATTGGTGATCGTCGGGCTCGTCCGCGCGGGATTACTTCTCGACCGCCCGGACTGGATAGAAACCGCCCAGGGCGCGTATCGTTTCATAAACGAATCGATGGTGCGGGACGGTCTTCTGGGCCATAGCTGGCGGGATGGCCGTCTGCTTTTCCCCGGTTTCGCCACCGATCACGCCGCATTGATGCTGGCGGCTCTAACGCTTTATGAGGCGACGGGAGGCCCGCACTATCTGGACGATGCCGTGCGTTGGCGAACAGCGTTAAAAGATCGTTACGCTGACGAATCGGGTTTGCTCTTCCTGGTTGCCGACAGCGCTGATGATCTTGTCGTGCGCCCACGACCGACGATGGATGAAGCGACGCCGAATGCCAACGGCCTGTACGCGGAAGCCTTGGCCAGACTGGCGGCACTCGCACCTTTCGAAGGCGCCGGCGAGGAACTGTCGATGCTCGCTGGCCATGCCAAGGTAGCACCCTTAAATCACGCGTCGATCCTGAACGGCCTGGATTTTCATATCCATGGCGCGGCTATCGTCGTCGCGGGATCCGAAAGAGAGGCGCTGCTCGCGGCGGCCAGGTCCGTTCCATATCCGAATCGGACAATCATGGAGTTGCGAGATGTCCATGCCCTTGCCGCTGGGCACCCGGTGAGGGCGCAATCCGAGAGAGCTGGGCGGGGAAGTGCCTTCATATGCCGGGGGCAGGCCTGTTCCCTACCGATCAGCGATCCAGTCGTACTGGTAGAATTGCTAAGCCCATCTTCGGATAAGACGGACTAGTTTGCAAAAACCCCGCGGCAATTTGCAGTCGCGGGGTGGTGAGGAGGAGCCGGCTTCCCGGCTCAACGGCCGCGCGACACGCGGTCAGCGAGAGAGTCGCGCGGTGCGAAATCCTCAGGCAAAGTACCAATCACTGGTAGACGCGTTCCAGGCGAGCGAGTGCAGATAGTCGCTCTGGCTCACGTTCTCGGGACTATCGGCGAAAGCGATAAGAAGGTTCTCGCGACTGAATCCGTTCTGCAGCTGGCTGATCCAGAAAGCTGCCCCGGCGCTGTCACTGGCCCGGCCAAGTACGTTCTCATACATCACCTCGACCAAATCAGCGTTGGTCATGGTGTACGCGTTTCCGTAGGCCTTCGTGAATTCGGCGCTTTTCAGAAGCGAGCCCGCGATGTCCGTCTCCGGGACGCCGCTCGCCTGCAGGTCATACCAGAAGTTGAGGCCCGCAATATCGGCCTTGCGGCCGAGGCCAGCCTCATAAAGACGTCCGACGCCTTCGGCATCCGCCTTGTTGGAACCGAAGACTTCCTGCTCGCGATGGAAATTGATGGTGTCGTTGGCATCATTGGACAGGAAACCACTGAGACCGAGGCCACCCAATCCTTCCCAGGGAATGTCACCGATGTAGCTTCCTTTTTCGGGCAGGTAATAGGCGATTTCGCCCCAGCTCAGACTGACGTCATTGAAATGGTAGAGCTCGACCTGTCGGCCCGGATCAAGCCAGTCGAGAACGATGACCGACGTATCACTGGCGGTATCCCAGAGAACGAGATGGCGATTATCGATCGTCGCGATGTGGCTCGTCGATGACGACCACGAGATGCCCCGCATCGTCACATAATCATCTCCGCCACTATCCGAGATGATCATGTCACCGCTTACGATATAGCCGTCCTCGCCCTTGCCGCCCATGGCGAGATTGAAACCCCCCCGTGCGGTGCTCTCGATCGTATCGTTGCCGCCATACCCGTAGGCGACGGAATAGGAACTCCCCAACGTCAGGTAGTCCCGAAACGAAACACCACTTGTCGGTGTCAAATTGATAACCATGCCAGAATTCCCGCTTTGACTGCGCCTTTGCCCCGTTCCGGGATAGACCGAGGTCCCCCGTGGCAAGTTCGCAAGTGTCGAGCCGGCTTTCCGCCAGAGGGTTTGTGCTGCCGGCCGGAGCGTGGGATCGGCAGCGCACAGGGCACAAAAAACCGCCGGAGCAAAACCCCGGCGGTTTTTTTGAATGGAGGGGTCGGGGGCAACCGATCGAAGCGGCGGCCTTGATCCCCGGCAGCCTTTCGATCCTCAGGTATTCATCGAATCGAAGAATTCGCCGTTGGACTTGGTCTGCCGCAGCTTGTCGAGCAGGAACTCGATGGCATCGACCGTACCCATCGGATTGAGAATCCGCCGGAGCACATAGGTCTTCTTGAGGATGTCCGCCGGCGTAAGCAGTTCCTCCTTGCGCGTGCCGGAACGGGTAATGTCCAGCGCCGGGAAGACGCGCTTGTCGGAAACCTTGCGGTCGAGAATGATTTCCGAGTTACCCGTGCCCTTGAACTCCTCGAAGATCACTTCGTCCATGCGGCTGCCGGTATCGATCAGCGCGGTCGCGATAATGGTCAGCGAACCGCCTTCCTCGATATTGCGAGCCGCACCGAAAAAGCGCTTCGGCCGCTGCAAGGCGTTCGCATCCACACCGCCGGTCAACACCTTGCCTGAAGACGGCACGACCGTGTTGTAGGCGCGACCGAGTCGGGTGATGGAATCGAGCAGGATGACCACGTCACGGCCATGCTCGACCAGGCGCTTCGCCTTCTCGATGACCATCTCGGCCACCTGCACGTGGCGTGCGGCCGGCTCGTCGAAGGTGGAGGAAATCACCTCGCCCTTCACCGAGCGCTGCATGTCGGTGACTTCCTCAGGCCGCTCGTCGATGAGCAGGACGATGAGGTAGCACTCGGGATGATTCGTGGTGATCGACTGGGCGATATTCTGCAGAAGGACCGTCTTGCCGGTACGCGGCGGCGCCACGATGAGGGCGCGCTGGCCTTTGCCGATCGGCGAGACAATGTCGATGATCCGGGCCGAGTAGTCCTTCTTGGTCGGATCCTCGAGCTCGAGACGCAACCTCTCGTCGGGATAGAGCGGCGTCAGGTTGTCGAAGTGAACCTTGTGCCGGATCTTCTCCGGATCCTCGAAATTGATCGTGTTGACCTTGAGCAGCGCGAAATAGCGCTCGCCTTCCTTCGGACCACGGATAGGGCCCTCGACCGTGTCACCGGTGCGAAGGCCGAAACGGCGGATTTGCGAGGGCGAAATGTAGATATCGTCCGGCCCCGGCAGGTAGTTGGAATCGGACGACCGGAGAAATCCGAATCCGTCCTGAAGGACCTCGACGACGCCTTCGCCGATGATTTCGATTTCACGCGCAGCCAGCTGCTTCAAAATCGCAAACATCAATTCCTGTTTGCGCATGATGCTGGCGTTTTCGACCTCGAGCTCCTCGGCTGAAGTCAAAAGCTCGGTTGGCGTCTTGGACTTGAGGTCCTGAAGCTTGATCTCCCGCATGGAGACTCTCTCAAAATGTAAGGGGCATGCCTGGGGAAGGCTGGCCACGGTAAGAAGGGGAACTAACAGGCAGAAGGGCAGCGGCTAGGAATAACAAGCTACCGGAAGAGGCGTCGCGTGGTAGAAACCCACGGCATCCGCCAACCTGTTTCAAGGAAGGATGGGAATTCCATATCCGTTTTTGAAGTGGCTCTCAAGCCCCACCGTCAAGGCTTCAAAAAGGTTTGACGACAACCAGTATCACAATCCCGATCATCAGAAGGGTCGGTATCTCGTTCACAATACGATAGAATCGCGCCTTATGCTTGCGAATGTCGCCCGCGAGCCTGCGCTGTTCGCCAGCAAAAAAACCGTGAATGCCAGACAAAAGAACAACCAGAAGCAGCTTCCCGTGAAGCCAGCCGGATGAGAACCAGCCCCCGCTATAGGCTATGTAGAGGCCGGAAATCCACGTCGCGATCATGGCGGGATTGATGATCGCCTTCAAAAGGCGCCGCTCCATGACCTTGAAGGTCTCGGAGCGGTCGGAACCCACGGGCGCCTCCGCGTGGTAGACAAAGAGACGGGGCAAATAGAGCATGCCCGCCATCCAGGCGATAACGGAGATGACGTGGAAGGCTTTGATCCATTCATACATGGGATCAACCTAACCCGCCGCGCACCCGCTTGACGAGCCTTTCAACATGCGGAATCGGGGTCTGCGGCAGAATGCCATGGCCAAGGTTGAAGATATGGGGACGCCCGCCGAGCGCCTCCAGGATCAAATCGATAGCCCGGTCAAGCGCTGTGCCGCCTGACAGAAGAACTTCTGGGCTGAGGTTGCCCTGCACCGGCCGAATAGCCTGAACGGCGCGAGCCTGGTCCAATCCCAGACCCTGGTCCAATCCCACCGCATCGACCCCGCTCTCGCCAGCAAAAAGCGGATAGAAAGGTCCGCTGCCCTTCGGAAAGCCAATGATCCGCGCCCCGGGAACCTCGGCGCGGACGCCGTCGACGATCCGCGCGATCGGCTCCAGGCACCACCGGCGGTAGAGCGCTTCGTCACTGATGAGCGCGCCGGCCCAACTGTCGAAGATCTGGACCGCGTCCGCGCCCGCCTGGAGCTGGCTAACCAGATAACGCGTCGACTGCGCGACCAGGCGGTCGATGATCGCCCTGAAGAGCACGGGATCCCGCGCGGCGAGATCAAGCGCCGGCGCCTGGTCTGGCGTCCCTCTGCCGGCAACCATATAGGTCGCGACCGTCCACGGTGCCCCACAGAAACCAAGCAGGGCCGTCTCGCGCGGCAATGCGGCTCTCACCCGTGAGACGGTCTCAAGGACCGCTCCAACCTTCTCAGGATCGAGGTCTTCGCGCAGCGCCGCAAGGTCCTTCGTCGTCGCGACCGGCTTGAGCCGTGGTCCCTCGCCCTCGACGAACCACAGATCCTGCCCGAGCGCGTGCGGCACGACCAGGATATCACTGAACAGGATGGCGGCGTCGAAGCCGAACCGACGGATGGGCTGAAGAGTGACCTCGGTGGCGAGGCTGGGGGTGTAGCAGAGGTCGAGAAACGATCCGGCTTCCGCGCGCAGAGCGCGATATTCCGGGAGATAACGCCCGGCCTGGCGCATCATCCAGAGAGGAGGAGGGGTCATCGTTTCCCCGGAGAGCGTCCGGAGGATAGGGGAGTGCTGGCTTTGGGAGGCTTGCAGGACGCTGGTCACACCATCTCTCTCTTCAAATCTAATCTTATTTTAGAGTCTAGATTCTGTTGTTTCTACTGGTCAGGGCATGACACATGCGCCAAGGCCGTCCACAAGCCGTCCCCAGATTGCTCGCCAGGGTGGGGGATGGATGAACGGGCGGAAGAGCCGCCGCATATCTTAACAAACCGTTAATCTTCATCGTTTGTTAACGATTGCGGCGTGATTGAGTCGGGACTATCCCCGTTGACGGGATCCAACCCCGGTGGAATCCGTCCATAGGAAGCTCGCTGTTGATCGCTCGGGCTACTCAAGCCACAGTGTGGCGGCGGTCCTTGGTGCGGGCTGGAGTTCTCCACAGCCGTCAACGCTTCATCCACTTGGCTGTCAGATGGCCTGGCGTGGCGGCCGTCCGCTTCGTCCGGCGCAGGAAGATCGGGAAAAACCCTTGAGTCGCAGCTACTTCCATATTCATCTCGTATCCGATTCGACCGGTGAGACCCTCATCGCGGTCAGCCGTGCCGCAGCCGCCCAATACGAGGGGATCTCGGCGATCGAGCATGTCTATCCCTTGGTGCGATCCAAGGCGCAGCTGGAGCGGGTCATCGCGGAGATCGATGTCGCTCCGGGTATCGTCCTTTACACCCTGGTGGAGCCGGATCTCGCTGCGATGTTGGAAGCGGCCTGCGCGGCGGCGAGTTCTCCCTGCCTCCACGTCCTCGATCCCGTCCAGCGGCT
Organism: Chelatococcus sp. HY11; assembly: GCF_018398335.1. Lineage (NCBI taxonomy): Bacteria > Pseudomonadati > Pseudomonadota > Alphaproteobacteria > Hyphomicrobiales > Chelatococcaceae > Chelatococcus > Chelatococcus sp. HY11. The sequence goes on along the minus strand of NZ_JAHBRX010000001.1, from coordinate 3,399,925 downwards.
GTTCGAGTCCTATCTGGGCATGGCATCGCAGGCGCGCCCAGGCGCCCAGCATACGCTGAATGCCGATTATTTCCGGCGCATCGAGGCGATGAATTTCACGCTTATGCATGACGATGGGCAGATGGCGGATGATGTCGATGCGGCGGACGTAGTGCTGCTCGGCGTCAGCCGAACGTCAAAAACCCCGACCAGCATTTATCTGGCGAATCGCGGTATCAAGACAGCCAACATCCCCCTCGTGCCGGGCGTCCCCGTACCGCCGCAGGTGATGGAGGCACGCAAGCCCTTGATCGTCGGGCTGATCGCGACAGCCGAGCGTATTGTGGAAATCCGCCGCAACCGCCTGCTCAGCCTCCGCGCGGACGAAGATTCCGCCTATGTGGATCGCGATATGGTAGCGGAGGAAATAGCCCAGTCGCGCCGCCTGTGTTCCCGAAACAACTGGCCGGTGATCGATGTCACACGCCGCTCCATCGAGGAGACGGCGGCGACGATCATCGAGCTGCACCGCGATCATCGTTTGAAGTTCATTGCCCTATGATAGCGTCGAACCTCTGGCTCTCGCCCGCGCCGCTGATCCTGGCATCAACCAGCGCGACACGGCGCGCTCTCGTCGATGCGGCGGGAATTCCCGTGGAAACGGAGGATCCGGCGGTCGATGAACGCGCTATCGAGGCGCCACTCAAGGCGGCCGGCGCCTCGCCACGAGATGTGGCCTTGAGCCTTGCCTGCGCCAAAGCGCTTGCGGTCAGCCAACGCCATCCGGGGCGGCTCGTGCTTGGAGGAGACCAGACGCTGGATTGTGAGGGGACATCCTTCTCCAAGCCCGGCGACAGGGAGGCCGCGCATCGCCAGTTGATGGATCTCGCCGGACGCACGCATCATCTCCATGCCGCAGCGGCGCTGGCGCGGGATGGAGAGATCGTCTTCAAGACCGTATCAAGTGCCGCGCTCACCATGCGCGCCATGGACGCGGCATTCGTCTCGCGCTATCTCGCAGCCGCAGGGGAAGCAGTGACTCGCAGCGTGGGTGGCTATCAGCTCGAGGGGCTGGGTGTCCACCTGTTCACGGCGATCACCGGGGATCATTTCACCATTCTCGGTCTGCCCCTGCTCTCGATCCTTCCGGCGTTGCGCCGCGAAGCCGTGCTCGCTTGATAGGAACCGACCGATGTCAGCTACTCTGCCCAAGGCCTGTGTTATCGGCCATCCCATCGGTCATTCCCGCTCGCCGCTTATTCATGGCCACTGGCTCCTGGAGCATGGGTTGGCCGGTGCCTATGAGAAGGTGGATGTGGCGCCAGACGATGTGGCCGCCTTTGTGACGAACCTGACGGAGCGAGGATACGTCGGGGCGAATGTCACGGTTCCACACAAGGAAGCGGTCGTCCCTCACATCGTTCATCTCAGTGATACCGCCGTGGCTCTCGGTGCGGCCAACACGCTCTGGTTGAACGAGGAAGGTGAGCTCTGCGGCGACAATACCGACGTCGCGGGTTTTCTCGGCAATTTGGACGAAGGCGCGCCGGGCTGGGATGCCCGCACGGAGGTCGCATTGGTTCTGGGCGCCGGTGGTGCCGCCAAGGCTGTGGTCTATGCTTTGCTGACCCGGGGCGTCCAACGCGTGGTGATCGCCAATCGCAGCTCCGGCCGGGCGGAAGCTCTGGCGGAGCGGTTCAAAGGTTCATCCAACGGCCAAGTGGAAGTGACGCCCTGGCAGGATATCGGAAAGCTTCTGCCGCAGATCAGGCTTCTCGTGAATGCCACCTCGCTCGGCATGTTCGGCCAGGACCGGCTCGCGATCGACCTTTCAGGGTTGTCGGTCAACGCCGTCGTCAATGATATCGTCTATGTTCCCCTCGAGACCGAGCTCTTGGCCCAGGCACGGACGCGCGGCATTCTCGGTGTAGATGGGCTTGGCATGCTTCTGCATCAGGCGGTTCCAGGTTTTGAGCGCTGGTTCGGGATATTGCCCCGCGTAACGCCGAGGCTGCGGGATCATATCGAGGCCGACGTTCTGCGGCACTATCCGGCGGCGTGAGCGGTATGACCTTTATCCTTGGCCTCACCGGCTCGATCGGCATGGGCAAGTCCACCACGGCCGCGATGTTCAGGGCACGGGGAATACCCGTACATGATTCCGACGAGGCGGTTCACCGCTTATATCGGGGTGCGGCGGCGCCCCTGGTCGAGGAGGCTTTTCCGGGCACCACGACCGACGGCGCGGTTGACCGGGCAAAGCTCGGTGCTCAAGTCATCGGCCATCCTGAGCGTATGGCCAGACTGGAAAAGATCATTCACCCGCTCGTCCGGGCGGACAGGGACGCCCTTCTGGAAGAGGCGCGGCGGTCTGGTGCGGCGCTGATGGTCTTCGATATTCCGCTTCTCTATGAGACGGGCGCGGAGAAGGACTGCGACGCGGTTCTGGTGGTGACCGCATCGCCCGAAATCCAGCGTGAGCGGGTTCTGGCGCGCCCGGGCATGACGCCGGAACGATTCGCGATGATTCACGTGAAACAACTTCCCGACGCCGAGAAACGGCGACGGGCGGATTTCATTGTGGACACCGGGCGCGGATTGGCGGAGGCGGAAGCTCAGATCGACGTGATCATTGCTAACATCATGGCGCGGACAAGCGAGCGACGGGACTGATTTGATGCGTGAAATCGTACTCGACACGGAAACGACCGGCCTTGATCATCTCACCGGGGACCGGATTGTCGAGATCGGCGCCGTCGAGCTCATCAACCATCTGCCAACGGGCCGTACTTTTCACAAATACATCAATCCGCAATATCCGGTCGCTCCGGCCGCCTTTGACGTGCACGGACTGTCCAACGAGTTTCTGTCCGACAAGCCACTGTTTCAGGACGTGGCCGCGGAGTTCGTCGCATTCATCGCAGACGCGCATCTCGTGATTCACAACGCGTCCTTCGACGTCGGTTTTCTGGATTCTGAACTCACCCGGCTGGGCTTCCCGCGCATCGAAGCGGCCAATGTCATCGACACACTGATGCTTGCGCGCCGCAAGCATCCTGGTGGGCAAAACAGCCTCGATGCGTTGTGTTCGCGTTATGGCATCGACAACTCGCGTCGCACGAAGCACGGCGCCCTGCTCGATTCTGAAATTCTGGCGGATGTTTATCTGGAGCTTATCGGCGGCCGGCAGACGGATCTGGGGCTCGCCGTCGCCGGTGCGGCACGTGCCGCCGTCACGATCGCCGAGGGAGCGTTAAGAGCCATGCAGCGGCCGGAGCCGCTTCCGTCGCGCCTCAGCGACGCCGAACGCGAGGCTCATCGCAACTTTGTGACTGGCTTGGGCGAGGCAGCGATCTGGACGCGCTATGGCGTGATCTCGGACGCTTGAGGAGAAGTGATTTTAATGCCCGGCGGGAGTATCGATCTTCTGACCTGGGCACCCCGCCCCGCCCTCGTTGGCGCGAGGCCAACCTCCCCCCAAGGGAGCGCCTTGGGGCCCCCAAGGGGGGAGGGATAACTTCCGGCGGCCCGGTGCGCTGCAAACGGGTTTGAGAGCCCGAGGCCGTTATCAGGCCTGCGCGGCCGGCTGCTGCGGCTGCACTTCCGAAAGCTTCTGGCGATAGAGCGCTGCGAAATCGATCGGGTCGATGAACAGGGGTGGAAAACCGCCGTTGCGCACGCTGTCCGCCACGATCTGCCGGGCAAACGGGAAAAGCAGGCGCGGGCATTCGATCATGACGGTCGGATGCAGGTGCTCCTGCGGGATGTTGCGCAGGCGGAACACGCCGCCATAGACGAGCTCAAAGACGAACAGAACGTCATTGCCGATGGTGGCCTTGCCCTCGAGGGTGAGGTCGACCTCGAAATCGGTTTCGGCGAGCTGGTTGGCGCCAACATTGACCTGGATCGAGATTTCCGGACCCTGCTGCTGCGGCGTCAGCGAGCGCGGGGCATTCGGGTTCTCGAAGGACAAGTCCTTGATATATTGCGCGAGCGCGTTCAGCGAGGGCGTGGTATCGGCCGGGGCGCCGGTGCCGTTGGTTGAGATGTCGCTCATGGAAAAACTTCTCCGGATATACGGATGATGGAAACTAAGGTTCCGGAAGGCATCCGCGCTCCCCGGACCGGGACTCGTCGACCGGCGACGGATCCCTGTCGGAACCGGGCCGTTCTGAATGGACCACCGAAGCCTTGCTGCATTCCCAGCTCCAGTCGCTGGGGGCTAGCATGGAAAGCTGGTCACCGACAAGGCACGATAATCCCAATCCCGCGCCCTTGTGAGGCACCCATCTCTTGTTTGCCGCAACGGTGGATGTTACGAGCGCAAGGCCCCATATCTATCAAGCGGTATCGGACAGGGATGGTCTTTGTGGCTATGAATCGAACCGTGGGACTTGACGCCGGGGTACGAGCACGAGACGACTGATAGCCATGCAAGACGGTTTCGACGTAACGACTATAGTCTTCCTCGCGCTCGCGGTGTTCGTGATCTGGCGCCTCCGCTCGGTGCTTGGCCAGCGGACGGGCAATGAGCGCCCCCCGCAGGATCCTTTCGCGCGCCGCGATCCGCCGATGAAGCCCGCGAACGGGAGTTCGAACGGTGACAATGTGGTGCGCCTGCCCGGCGCGGCCAATGACACCGGCTCGGGCGCCGAGGCAAACCCCAATCGCTGGAAAGGCATCGCGGAGGCAGGGACGCCGCTGGCGGCGGGCCTCGATGCCGTTGTCCGGGCTGAGCCGAGCTTCAATCCGCAGGAATTCCTCAGCGGCGCCAAGATGGCCTACGAGATGATCGTGATGGCTTTCGCCCAGGGCGACCGCAAGAGCCTCAAGGGCCTTCTCTCGAAGGAGGTTTTTGAAGGGTTCGATCGGGAAATCGGCGAACGCGAAAAGCGTGGCGAGAAGATCGAGACCACGTTTGTCTCGATCGACGGCGCCGACCTTCTCGCAGTGGACCTCAAGGGCAAGCTGGCGCAGGCAACGGTGCGCTTCACCTCGAAGCTCATCACGGCCACGCGGGATGCCGCGGGCACCGTCGTCGACGGCAGCGCTGAGACGGTCGTCACGGTCACGGATGTCTGGACCTTCGCGCGCACCCTGGGTGGCCGCGATCCGAACTGGCAGCTGGTCGCGACCGAAGCGGCGCAGTAACGGGTCCGGTGCCGTGCGGCGTGGCATCGGGTCCGAGCGGATCAGGATTGCGAGGCGTTCTCTCACCGCCCTCGCGGCGGCCGGGTTCCTGGCATGCGCGGGGTTGCTGCCTGCCTTTTCGGCGACGCCTCGGGAGGTGGCCGGCGCCCGCCTTGAGCCGGTGGCCTTTCACGATCTGGGTGGCTGGCGCGCGGACGATCACAGAGCCGCCTTCAAGACATTCCTGCGATCTTGCGAGGCGATCCGCAAGGGTACGGGCGAACAGCGATGGATCACCCCTTCGTCGCGGGGGCTGGTCGGCATCTGCCGGCGCGCGCTGAAGCACCCTCCGAAAACCCAGGCGGCAGCGCGCCGTTTCTTCGAACATAATTTCGCGGCTTTCCAGGTCGTGCCGTCGCAGGGCCACGGCTTCCTCACTGGCTATTTCGAGCCGGAGTATCGCGGGCGGCTGGCCCCCGACGCGATCTTCTCGGCGCCTCTTCTCGCCCGCCCCGACGACCTCGTCACCCTCGCCGACGGCGAGCGTCTGCCGGAGCCGCATGCCGCGCTCACGGCCGCGCGGCGAACGGCGTCGGGTCTCGAGCCATATCCGGACCGGGCGGCAATCGAGGATGGCGCGCTTGGCGCGAAGGCGCGGCCACTGGCGTATCTTGACCCAATCGACGCCTTTCTCGCCCATGTGCAAGGGTCGGTTCGGGTGCGAATCGATGATGGCAGCATCATCCGGCTCGCCTACGCCGCCCGCAATGGACAGCCCTATAGTTCGCTCGGTCGCATGGTCGCCCTCGAGACGGGGCTGCCACCTGCGGAGCTCAATACGCCCAAACTGGTCGCCTGGCTCAAGGCGAATCCGGATGCCGGCCGACGGCTGATGCGGCAGAACCGCTCCTATATTTTCTTCCGTGTCGCGGACGAGCTCGATCCCAGACGAGGACCGCTCGGCGGGTCATCCGTCCAGCTCGTACCCGGGCGCAGTCTCGCGATCGATCGCAACCTCTGGTCTTACGGCCTGCCGTTCTGGATCGACGCGGAGCTGCCGCGTCCGGATGAAAGCACGGCAAAGTTCCGTAAGTTGATGATCGCGCAGGATACGGGCTCGGCCATACTGGGGCCGGCGCGGGGCGACATCTTCTTTGGAAGCGGCCCCGCCGCCGGGGACAAGGCGGGGTTGATCCGCCATCCAGGCCGGTTTGTTGTTCTGCTGCCGCGCGAAACGACCCGGCGGCCCGGTGGAGCGGGGCGATGAGACGCCGGCGCGGCCGGACGCTCGACAAGGAAGAGATAACGCTTTGGCACCATGTGGTGAAAAGCGTGAAACCCCTGCCGGGACGGGCCATACCGGCCATACCGCCCGACGAGGCCCCCGCTGACGCTGGCGATCAATCCGGGGCCGAATCAAAAGACATCGTGAAGGCCACGCAGCAGCTTGCGGATAAACTCGGAGCCAAGAGCGGAGGCAAGAAGACAACTGCCAAGACCGCGCCACAGAAGCCTGCCGCTCCCAAAGTCCCAGCCCCAAAGATCCCGCCGCTCGCGCCGCTGGAACGGCGGCAGCGGCTCGCGCTTCGGCGCGGAACGGAGGCCATCGAGGCTGTGCTCGATCTCCACGGCATGCGGCAGATGGAAGCGCACGCGGCGCTGATCGGCTTTGTCCGCAGGGCTCAGCGTGAGCAGAAGCGCGTCGTCGTGGTTGTCACCGGCAAGGGAGGTGGCGAGGTCGGTGATGACCTGATGTTCGGTGAGCGCGGCGTCCTGCGCCGGCTGGTTCCGCAGTGGCTGGCCTCACCGGAATTGCGATCGGTCGTTCTGGGTTACGGGGAGGCCGGTCGGCATCACGGCGGCACGGGCGCGCTTTATGTGCGCCTGCGCCGAAGCCGGGAGACGCGGCCGTGACCCCCTTCGGTGCGCGCATTCGAGAGCTGCGGCGGGAGCGCGGCGTCACCCTGAAGGATATGGCGGACGCTCTCGACGTCTCCAGCGCTTATCTTTCGGCACTGGAGCATGGCCGGCGCGGCCGGCCGACCTGGGCGTTGATGCAGTCCATCCTGCAGTATTTCAACATCATCTGGGACGAGGCGGACGAACTCCTCAGGCTCGCCGAACTCTCCCATCCCCGCATCGTGATCGACACCGCGGGCCTCAGCCCGGAGGCAACGCTTCTCGCCAATCGACTGGCAAGGGACATCGGAGCCCTGCCGCCAGTGCAGGTCCGGCGGCTGCTCCTTATCCTGGGAGAGCGAGACGAGGATGCGGGCCCTGCCACGCAAAGCTCAGAGAAATCTGCCCCCGATACACCTGCCTCCGAGTGAGCCGTTGGATCCACGTGGTCGCGCTTGACCCCTCACGCGGGGCGATGCTTAGTGCGCGGCCAGAGGGCACATGTGCTCGCCGCTTGTTTAAGTGGAGCCAGTCCGCAGCAGCGGGCTTTCTCCAGGCTCGAAAGGGAAATGGATGACGCGCCGCTATGACGTGCTGGGCATTGGCAATGCGATCGTCGATGTCATTGCTCGTACGGATGAGGACTTCCTCCTCACCCACAATCTGCGCAAGGGCGGGATGACGCTCATCGACGAAGCGCGCGCCGAAGCGCTTTATCAGGCCATGGGCCCCGCCACCATCATATCCGGCGGGTCCGCCTCCAACACCGTGGCCGGCCTTGCCTCGCTCGGCGCATCCGCCGCCTTCATCGGCAAGGTCAAGGGCGATGAGCTTGGCGGATTGTTCTCCCACGATATCCGGGCCCTCGGCATTAATTTCGAGACGATGCCCGCCGCCGATGGTCCCGCCACGGCGCGTTGCTTCATCCTCGTGACGCCGGATGGCGAGCGCACGATGAACACCTATCTCGGCGCAAGCCAGGATCTGGCACCGGCAGACATCGACGAGGACACCGTCTCCGCCGCAGCGATTGTCTATCTCGAAGGCTACCTGTGGGACCCGCCGCCAGCGAAGGAGGCCTTCGTTAAGGCGGGGCGCATTGCGCACGCGGCTGGCCGCAAGGTCGCGCTAACCCTCTCGGATTCATTCTGCGTCGATCGCTACCGGGAGGAATTCCGTGGCTTGATGCGCACCGGGGCGGTCGACATCCTTTTTGCCAACGAATCGGAGCTCGCCAGCCTCTATCAAACTGCCGATTTCGACACGGCGCTCGCCTATCTGCGCGAGGAAAACCTGCTTGGCGTCGTCACGCGCTCCGAGAAGGGTGTCGTCGTGGTGACCCGCGAGGAGACGCTCGCTGTCCCGGCCGTGCCGATCGAGACGCTCGTCGACACCACGGGCGCCGGTGACCAGTTCGCCGCGGGCTTCCTGTTCGGCCTCGCGCGCAACTTCGACCTGCGCACCTGCGCCCATCATGGCGCGCTCGCGGCAAGCGAGGTGATCCAGCATGTCGGCGCCCGGCCGGAGCAGGAACTCAAGCAGCGCGCACTGGACAACGGCCTGCCTGTCTGAAGAGCCGCGGACCCTAGGTATTCAGGGCGCTCTTGGCATGGTCGGCCCGGCCCCAAGGCATGTTGACTAATTACGGAACTACCGTGTCATTCCGGGGGAGGACGAAAGGCCCGAGCCCGGAATCCATGAATACGACGGTCGACCAGGAGGGCATGGTCCGACGCGTCTTCTTGTCAGGACTTGTGCTCATGGATTCCGGGCTCCTCGCTGAGGCGAGGCCCCGGAATGACGGCGGGGTTCCATCCAAACTCAGCATGCCCGCACGCCGGACGAGTGCGCTCATAACCGCCGCAGTGCGACTTCCTCGATGCGGTGACTGTCACCTTTTTTCAGGATGAGGCTGGCGCGCCGCCGGGTCGGCAGGATGTTCTCGCGCAGGTTCGGCAGGTTGATCCCCATCCAGAGGCTTTCAGCGGTTGTCAGGGCCTCCTCTCGCGAGACGACGGCGTATTTCGCGAAGTAGGATTTCGGATCGCGGAAGGCCGTTTCGCGCAGGCGCATGAAGCGGCTCACATACCAGTCGTGCAGGTGCTGCTCTTCCGCGTCCACATAGATCGAAAAATCAAAGAAGTCGGACACGAACGGGATGGCCTTGCCGTCGCGGGGAAGGCGCGCGGGCTGCAGCACATTCAACCCCTCGACGATGAGAATGTCGGGGCGGTCGACAACGGTCGTCTCGCCAGGCACGAAGTCGTACACGAGATGTGAATAGACCGGCGCCTCGACCTGCCGCTTGCCGGCCTTGATATCCGTCAGGAAGCGCAGAAGGGCCTGGGTGTCGTAGCTCTCGGGGAAGCCCTTGCGCTGCATCAGGCCGAGCCGCTGGAGCTCGGCATTGGGCAGGAGAAAGCCGTCGGTGGTGATGAGATCCACCTTCGGCGTGTTCGGCCAGCGCGCGAGCAGGGCCTGCAGCACGCGGGCGGTGGTGGACTTGCCCGCCGCGACCGAGCCGGCGACGCCGATGATATAGGGCACCTTGCTCTGTTCGTCGGCGAGCAGAAAGCGCTGTGTGGCGCGGAACAGCCCCTGGGTCGCCGCCACATAGAGCGAGAGCAGGCGCGACAGGGGGAGGTAGATCTCCGACACCTCCGACAACGAAATGATGTCGTTGAGGGACTGCAGGCGCAGGACCTCATCCGCGGTCAATGTCAGAGGCGTATCGGCGCGCAAGGCCGCCCATTCCGCCCGCCGGAAGACCCGGTATGGCGACAGCTCGGCCTCAAGATCAGGAAATGGGGTGACGCGATCATCCATGGACGGATTCCAGTCGTCGAGGGGTCAGCGCTTGCGCTGGGCTTTCTCTGCAAGCCCGGATAGGGCGGTGCGACGCTGCAGCTCGGCTAGAACATCGGCGATCCGCACATCGCCCGCTTCGAGCACGACGAGCAGATGATAGATGAGGTCTGCTGCCTCATAGGTCAGGGCCTGCCGGTCGCCCGCCATGGCGGCGATCACGACTTCGACCGCCTCCTCACCCAGTTTTTTGGCCGGCCCCTCGGGGCGGCTCGCCATCAGCTTGGCCGTGTAGGACTGATCAGGCCCCGCTTGGGCTCGCGTCGCGACGATCTTCGCCAGGTCGGCGAGCGTAAAGGCGTTGGTCGGCACGTCTGTATCGGCGTCAGTCATTGGCCTTGCGTCCAAACCCAAAAGCGACGGTCGAAGTCAGCCCGCCCGATGGTGGGGACCACTCCTTGGGGGATCCAAACGCATCGCCAAGCCGGCATCGGCCATATAAGCCTTGGCTTCACTTATACTATAGTCGCCGAAATGGAAAATTGAGGCGGCCAGCACGGCGCTGGCATGGCCTTCGCGCACCCCGTCGACGAGGTGGTCGAGATTGCCGACGCCGCCGGAGGCGATCACCGGGATGGTGACCGCGTCGGCGATGGCCCGCATCAGGGCGAGATCATAGCCGGCGTGGGTGCCGTCGCGATCCATGGACGTCACGAGCAGTTCGCCGGCGCCGAGGCTCGCCACTTCCGCGGCATAGGCCACCGCGTCGAGGCCCGTCGGATTGCGGCCGCCGTGGGTGAATATTTCCCAGCGGTCGGGTGAGCCGGGCAGGGAGGTCTTCTTCGCATCGATGGCGACGACGATGCACTGGTCGCCGAATTTTTCCGCCGCCTCGCGGACGAACTGCCGGTTCTTCACCGCCGCCGTCATAATCGACACCTTGTCGGCGCCGGCAAGCAGAAGCGTGCGGATATCGTCGACGCTGCGCACGCCGCCGCCGACTGTCAGCGGCATGAAGCAGGCCTCGGCGGTGCGTTGCACCACATCGAGCAGCGTGCCGCGATCCTCGTGACTGGCCGTGATGTCGAGGAAGCACAATTCATCGGCCCCGGCCGCGTCATAGGCAATCGCGGCCTCGACTGGATCGCCCGCGTCGCGCAGGTCGACGAATTTGACGCCCTTGACGACGCGGCCATCCTTGACGTCCAGGCAAGGAATAAGGCGGACCTTCAGCATGAAGTCACCCCTTACGACGCCAAAGGCGTGGGGATACGCCCGGCGGCCTTGATCAAGGCCATAGCCTCGGCGGGATCCAGCCGCCCGTCATAGAGCGCGCGGCCGGTGATCGCCCCTTCGAGGATGGCGCAATCGGGCTCGAGCAGCCGTTTCACGTCATCGATGGAAGCGAGGCCGCCGGAGGCGATGACGGGGATCGACACGGCCTTGGCGAGCCGCAGCGTCGCCTCGATATTGAGGCCCTTGAGGATGCCGTCGCGGGCGATGTCCGTGTAGATGATCGCCGCGACACCGGCATCCTCGAAGCGCTGGGCAAGCTCCTCGGCCGTCATTTCCGACAGGCGCGCCCAGCCCTCCACCGCGACACGACCGTCGCGGGCGTCGATGCCGACCGCAATCCGGCCGGGATGGACGCGGGCGGCCTCGCGCACGAACTGGGGGTCGCGCACCGCGGCGGTTCCGATGACGACGCGCGAGATGCCACGCTCGATCCAGCCATCGACAGTCTTCATGTCACGGATGCCGCCGCCGAGCTGCAGGGGCATCGAGCTCCGCGCGATGATTCCCTCCACGGCCTCCGCGTTCATCGGCCGGCCGGCGAACGCGCCGTCGAGATCCACCACATGGAGCCAGGAGAAGCCCTGGGCGGCGAAGGTCTCGGCCTGCGCGGCCGGATCATCGTTGAACACCGTGGCCTGGTCCATGTCACCCTGGACGAGACGCACGCAACGACCTTCTTTCAGGTCAATGGCGGGAAACAAAATCATGGCCGCCACCTCAGGAAATTGGCGATGAGAGAGAGACCGAGCTCCTGGCTCTTCTCAGGATGAAACTGGGTGCCCGCGACATTGTCACGGGCGACGATGGCGGTGATCGCGCCGCCGTAGTCCGTTTCCGCCACCAGATCGGACGGATCGCGCGGCTTCAGCGCGTAGGAATGGACGAAATAGGCGTGCAGGCCCTCCGGCCCGGTCTCGATGCCCTCGAGCAAGGCGTGGCCGCGGGTCGTGCCGAGCGTGTTCCAGCCCATATGCGGGATTTTCAGATGAGTGTCCGACGGCTCGATCTGGGCGACGTCGCCACCGATCCAGTCCAGGCCCGCGGTCGTCTCGTATTCGAGGCCGCGCGTCGCCAGGAGTTGCATGCCGACGCAAATGCCTAAAAAAGGTGCACCACGACGGCGCACAGCCGTCTCGAGCGCTTCGACCATGCCTGGCACCGCGTCAAGTCCGCGCCGGCAATCCGCGAAGGCCCCAACGCCGGGCAAGACGATTCGGTCGGCGCCGAGGACGACGTCCGGGTCCGACGTCACGGTGATCGCCTGCTCAAGCCCGGCCTCGCGCGCCGCCCGCTCGAACGCTTTGTGAGCGGAGTGCAGGTTGCCCGAGCCGTAGTCGACAATGGCCGTGGTCATCGTGGACCCTCCTGGTCAGGAAAAAGGCCGAGCACCGGATGCGTTCCCGCGGCTCCAGCGGCGACCTTATGCCGGGGCTGGTCGTAAACGCTCGTCGGCGTGGTCCGTCCAGGGGGAACGATCCCAGGCTCGCGTGTGTCGAGCCAGGCCGAGAACGCGCGTGCCTCCGCATCCGAATAGCTGTCCGCGACGACGACGCCCGCCGGGCGGAAACCGTGTCGCTCCAGCTTCCGTCGCCGGAGCCCGTTGGCTTCCAAGGCGAAGAACGCGGCGATGAGCAGGGAGATCACCGTCACGGCGAAAGACGGCAGGCCAAACCATTGCAGGCCGGCGCTGACGCCCAATGTGACGACCGCCAGCGCCAGCGCCACCAGCCACAGCCGGTGATAGAGGCACCAGAAAACCTGGAAAATAAACGCGCCCCAGGCGAAGCCGTCCTTTAGAAGAACGGCATCCCCCAGCGCCGCCGGATCGCCCGGCATGTCCTCGGCCGGGACATGCAGCGTGTACACCGCCATCACCCAAACTCCCGCACTGAACCGCCCTAAAGTGCGCCCTTCGTCGAAGGGATACGCTCGCCTTCGCGTGCGTCCACGGAGACAGCGGCACGCAAGGCGCGGGCCAATCCCTTGAAGCAGCTCTCTGCAATATGGTGAGCGTTGTCGCCATAGAAAGTCTCGACGTGGAGCGTGAGGCGCGCATTGACCGCGAAAGCCTGGAACCATTCGCGCACGAGCTCGGTGTCGAACTGGCCGACTTTCTCGGTGGGGAAGGTGGTCCGGAAGACGAGAAAGGGCCGGCCGGAAATATCGACGACAACCCGGCTCAGCGTCTCGTCCATAGGCAGGTCGACACTCGCATAACGCTGGATGCCACGCTTTTCGCCAAGCGCCTTGAGCACGGCTTCGCCGAGCGCTATGCCGACATCCTCGACCGTATGATGCTGGTCCACATGCAGGTCGCCTGTGACCTTGACCTTCATGTCGAACAAGGCGTGGCGCGCGAAGAGTTCGAGCATGTGGTCGAAAAATCCAACGCCCGTCGCAATGTCAGCCTTGCCCGACCCATCGAGAGCAACCTCGACGGCAACGTCGGTCTCGCTGGTGCGGCGTTTCACGGTCGCGGCCCGCATGACTTGTCTCCTTCGGCGCCTGCCTGTTGGTCGTCTCTCGGCAGTCCGGCTGCTTCTAGCAAGACGCGAGGCGCCGCGCCACCATCGCTTAAGGTTAGGACTCCCCAGGTTCTCCCGTCTCAGGCCTCACGCCCCCGGGAGCTTTGCTTGGGCCCGTGCGCGCTCGCGACGTGAAACTCTGGATCTTGGCGAAAATGGGCTTACATGAAACCGGCGACGGTCCTATCGATTGTCGCCTATTCCCGTTCGCATTCAGAAGCTGGCCAGATCCCCATGCGCATGCACAACCCGAGCTCCCACCATGACGGCGACCAGGGCGGCGTCTTCCACGCCACCACCATCCTCATGGTGCGCAAGAACGGCAAGGTGGTCATCGGCGGGGATGGCCAGGTCAGCCTCGGGCAGACCGTGATCAAAGGCAACGCCCGCAAGGTTCGCCGGCTGGCCCAAGGAAAAGTCCTGTCCGGTTTCGCCGGTGCGACCGCCGATGCCTTCACCTTGTTCGAGCGGCTGGAGGCCAAGCTCGAGCAGTTCCCGGGGCAGCTCACGCGCGCCTGCGTCGAACTCGCCAAGGATTGGCGGACGGACCGTTACCTGCGTCGGCTGGAGGCCATGATGCTGGTGGCGGACAAGGATGTCGGCCTCCTTCTGTCGGGTACTGGTGACGTGCTCGAGCCGGAGCTTCTGCATGGGGCGGCGATCATGGCGATCGGGTCGGGCGGCAACTACGCGCTCGCCGCTGCCCGCGCGCTCGCCGACAGTGACCACGATGCTGAAACCATTGTACGCCGCGCGCTCGGCATCGCCGCCGACATATGTGTCTATACCAACAGCAATCTCGTGATTGAGAGTATAGATACATGATGCAAGAGAGCGTCATCGCCACTGCGGTCAGCCGTGGCATCCTGTCGGCCGACCAGGCCGACGCGCTCAATCGTCTCGCGGCCGAGCTTGGCGGGGAAAGCCAGCCGGCGGCTCAGCGCACGCCCGATGATGAGGCATTGCGGCTTATCACCGGTTTCGCCGACATTTTCGTGACCCTCGGCCTCGTTCTGTTTCTCGGCGCGGTTCGGTATATCGGCGGCGCCCTGTTGCCCGATCTCGGCCTGTCGTGGCTGGTGCTGGCGATCGTCGCCTGGTTGCTCGCCGAGTTCTTCACGCGCCGGCGCCGCATGGCGCTGCCATCCATCGTGCTTCTCGCCGTCTTCGTCGGGGCGACCTTTCTCGCGTTGCTCCACGGCTTTGCGGCACTGACCGGCGATGTCGACATCGCCACAGGCAACTATCCCGCTTTCGTCAATGGCTATCCCATGGTCGCGAGCGTCGCGGCCCTGGCGACGAGCGTGGCCGCTTTCCTGCACTACCTGCGCTTCCGCGTCCCGATCACGGTCGCGGCCGGAGTCGTCGCCCTGGCCGGCGCGCTTCTCGCGGGACTGCTGGCGGCCGCCCCCGAGATTGTGCGTACTCATGTGACAGCCCTGCTTTTCGTGCTTGGGCTCGCCATCTTCGTCCTCGCCATGCGCTTCGACATGTCCGACAAGGCGCGCCTGACCCGTCGGACGGACGTGGCCTTCTGGCTTCACCTCGCCGCGGCGCCGATGATCGTGCATCCCCTCTTCGCGGGTATCGGCGCGGACTTTGGCGTGGTCAGCCTCGGTCAGGCGGTGGCCATACTCGGCGCCTTCCTCGCGCTCGGTATCGTGGCTGTGATCATCGACCGACGGGCTATCCTCGTGTCAGGCCTTATCTATGCCGGTATCGCCTGCGGGACATTGCTGCGCAATGCCGGCGCGTCAGACCTGATGCTGCCGGCGACGCTGCTCGTGCTTGGCGCCTTCATTCTCCTGCTCAGCGCCGGCTGGCAGCCCCTGCGCCGCCTGTTCCTGCGGGGACTGCCGGTGAACCTCACCCTCCGACTTCCAAACCCAGTGACCTGATTGACCTGACATGACCAATTTTTCGCCCCGTGAGATCGTATCCGAGCTCGACCGCTACATCGTCGGCCAGAACGACGCCAAGCGTGCCGTCGCCATCGCCCTGCGCAATCGCTGGCGCCGGCAGCAGCTCACGGGGCCGTTGAAGGAAGAGGTCCTGCCGAAGAACATTCTGATGATCGGCCCGACGGGCTGCGGCAAGACCGAGGTGTCGCGGCGCCTTGCCAAGCTCGCGGGCGCGCCCTTCCTCAAGGTCGAGGCGACCAAGTTCACCGAGGTCGGCTATGTCGGCCGCGATGTCGAGCAGATCATCCGCGACCTCGTCGAAGTCGGCATCGGCCTCGTGCGGACGGCCAAGCGCCGGGATGTCGAGGCGAAGGCCCATATCGCGGCGGAGGAGCGGGTGCTGGTCGCGCTGGTAGGCCCGAACGCGAGCGCCCCGACCCGTGATTCGTTCCGCCGGAAGCTGCGCGCGGGTGAGCTCGACGACAAGGAAATCGAGATCGAGGTCCAGGCCCCAGCGCCGGGTATTTCCATGTTCGATCTTTCGGGCATGCCGGGCGGCTCGATGGGCGCCATCAATCTCGGTGACATTTTCGGCAAGGCCATGGGCGGCCGTTCCAAGACGCGTCGCGTCACCGTGAAGGAGGCCTATGAGCCTTTGCTGGCGGAGGAAAGCGACAAGCTCATCGATCAGGACCAGATCACCCAGGAAGCCGTCCGTGAAGTGGAGCAGAACGGCATCGTCTTCCTCGACGAGATCGACAAGATCTGCGCGCGCGGCTCGGAATCCGGCCGTGGTGGCGGTGCCGACGTGTCGCGCGAGGGTGTACAGCGCGATCTGCTTCCCTTGATCGAGGGTACGACCGTCTCCACCAAGCATGGCCCTGTGAAGACGGACCATATCCTGTTCATCGCCTCCGGCGCCTTCCATGTGTCGAAGCCGTCCGACCTTTTGCCGGAGCTGCAGGGCCGGCTGCCGATCCGCGTGGAGCTGCAACCGCTGAACGAGGCGGATTTCCGCCGCATCCTCACGGAGACCGAGGCAAGCCTGATCAAGCAGTCCGTGGCGATGATGGACACGGAGGGCGTGAAGCTCGTCTTCGCCGATGACGCCATCGACGCCATCGCCAAGGTGGCCGTGGACGTGAACAGCTCCGTCGAGAACATCGGTGCCCGCCGCCTGCAGACAGTTATCGAGCGTGTGCTCGACGACATCTCCTTCACGGCGCCGGACAGGGGTGGCGAAACGGTCACCATCACCGGCGACTATGTACGCTCCGGCGTCGGTGACCTCGCCAAGAACACGGACCTTAGCCGCTTCATTCTGTGAGTTCTGTCGCCACCGCCGCGCCCAAATGTTTCACGTGAGACAGGTCGGCCGGGTTGAACCCCACCCGACCTCGCTGCGCGAGGCCACCCTCCCCTGAGGGGAGGGATCAACGCGCGTTCACAGGCTGAGTGATCCTCCCCCTTCCAGGGGAAGGTGCCAGCCGCAGGCTGGCGGAGGGGGCGTCCGTGCGGGAGGTAGGACTGAGGTTGCCTGTAGGGCGCCCGTTCCAACCCTCAAAAATCAGCCGCTGATCCCAGCCCGCGAATAAGCTAGACCTCAGGCATGTCGCTCGCTCGTTCCAGCCTCGTCGTGGGCCTTGCCGCCATCGCCTCGCGCCTCATCGGTTTCGCGCGCGATGTCATGATCGCGCGCGTGCTCGGCGCCGGTATGGCCGCGGATGCCTTCCTGCTCGCGTTTCGGCTTCCCAACGTGGCGCGTCGCGTATTCGGGGAAGGCGGGCTCAATGCCGGCTTCGTGCCGCTCTACAGTCGCATCCGCGCGGAGCGGGGGGAGGCCGAGGCGTGGCGCTTTGCCGGCCAGGCCATGAGTGGCGCGGCCCTGGTCCTCCTCGGGCTGACGGGACTGGTCGAGCTTGCCGCGCCTGTTGTCGTCATGGCGCTGGGCGCCGGCTACGCCGACGACGCGGACAAATTCGCGCTGGCGGTCACCTACACACGTCTGGCCTTCCCCTTTGTCGCGCTGGCGGGTCTCGCTTCGCTCATCGGCGCTTATCTCAACGCGGACCGGCGCTATACGGCAGCTGCTATGGCGCCGGTACTCGTGAATGTCCTGATGATCGCCGTCCTGCTGATGCTCGACGTGCCTGACGAGGAGACCGCGATCCGGCAGGGCTGGTGGCTCTCGCTCGCGGTCAGCGCCTCCGGCCTTGTGCATCTCGGCATCGTTCTCGTCGCGCTGCTACGTCATCCCGGCGGTTTCACGTGGCGCCGCCCTCGGTTGACGCCCGACATCCGCCGGCTTGCGCGCCGTGTCCTGCCGGCGACCGCCGCGAGCGGCGCCACCCAGCTCGCCGTCGTCGTGGCGACCGCGGTCGCCTCGCAAGAAGCCTCAGCGGTGTCCTGGCTCTACTATGCCGATCGTGTCGCGCAGCTTCCGCTCTCGCTCATCGGCGTTGCGGTGGGCACGGTCTTGCTGTCCGAGGTGGCGGCCCGCCTCGCAGCGGGCGACCATCACGGCGCGGCCATCGCGCAGGCGCGGGCGCTGGAAGGCGCGCTCGCTCTGTCGCTGCCGGCGGCGGTAGCGCTGGCCATACTCGCTGAGCCAATCACCATGGTGCTTTTCCAGCGTGGAGCCTTCGGGCCTGACGATGCGGCGGGCACGGCGGCGCTCCTGCGCATGCTGGCTCTCGGCCTCCCGGCAGCGTCGATCGCCAAGGTCCTGGCCCAGCCCTTCTTCGCCCGGGAGGCCTTGCGCATCCCGATTGTCGGCGGGCTGTCATGTCTCGTGGTAACGGGACTGGCCGGCTACGCGCTCAACTCTGCCTTGGGCATTGCCGGGATTGGCCTCGGCCTCAGCCTCGGCCTTGGCATCAATGCGCTGGTGCTGTGGGGGGCCGCGCGGTCCACGGCTGAGGCGCTGACTGCCGGTATGGCGCGCCGCGTCATGCTGCTGCTTGCCGCTTCGCTCGTGATGGGCTTGGGCCTCGTGGCGGGCATGCGCGGGCTCGCGCCATGGCTCGTGATGGATCATCTCGCGGTGAAGGCCGGCGCGCTCGCGCTGCTATGCGGTGGAGGACTTGCCCTCTATGCCGGTATGGCCTTCGCGACCGGTGCGATCGCGCCACATATTCTACGATGGCGTCGCTCCTGAGCTGTGCTATCACGCGGCACCTTGCACGCGGCACCTTGCGCTCCGGTCGGCGCATTGCGATAACGCCGCACGTTTTTTCATGCGGGCATTGCCGATGCGCATGCGGGATGGATGGGCCATCCCCGACAGGCGCCGGCTGACCCGCAGAGGCTGGGGTTGACGGAGTCATCATGGCGGCTTTTCAGGAACGCGTTTTCTCCGGCGTGCAGCCGACGGGAAACCTTCACCTTGGCAACTATCTCGGCGCCATCGCGCGCTTCGTGCCGTTGCAGGAGAAGTATGACTGCATCTACTGCGTGGTCGACATGCACGCGATCACCGTGCCGCAGGATCCGGCCGAGCTGAAGCGGCAGATCCGTGAGGTCACGGCGGCCTTCCTCGCCGCCGGCATCGACGCCAAGCGCCACATCGTCTTCAACCAGAGCCAGGTGACGGAACACGCCGAACTCGCCTGGGTGTTCAACTGCGTCGCGCGGGTCGGCTGGATGAACCGCATGACGCAGTTCAAGGAGAAGGCCGGCAAGGACCGCGAGAATGCCTCGCTCGGGCTCTACGCCTATCCCTCCCTGATGGCCGCCGACATCCTGATCTACCGGGCGACCCATGTTCCCGTGGGCGAGGACCAGAAGCAGCATCTGGAGCTGACCCGCGACATCGCGCAGAAGTTCAACAACGACTACGCCGCGTCGATCGCCGCGAACGGCTTTAATGGCGCCTTCTTCCCGTTGACCGAGCCGCTGATCCAGGGGCCGGCCATGCGCATCATGTCCTTGCGCGACGGCACCAAGAAGATGTCGAAGTCCGATCCGTCGGATTATTCGCGCATCAACCTGACCGATGACGCGGACACCATCGCCCAGAAGATCCGCAAGGCTAAGACCGATCCGGAGCCCCTGCCGTCGGAGGAGAAGGGGCTGGAAGGCCGGCCCGAGGCGGACAACCTGGTCGGCATCTTCGCGGCGCTGAAGGGTATTCCGCGCACCGAGGTGCTGCGCGACTACGGCGGCGGCCAGTTCTCCGCCTTCAAGGCGGCGTTGATCGACCTCTCCGTCGATCGGCTCGGTCCGCTCGGCGCCGAGATGAAGCGCCTCGTCGATGACCCGGCCTATATTGATTCCGTTTTGATCGACGGCGCCGACCGCGCCCGGGCGATCGCCAAGCCGACGATCGACGCGGTGAAGGATATCCTCGGCTTCGTCAGGGCGAAGTAAGCGCTTCGCCGCGATAGCAATCATTTCGCACACGATTCGAGCCCGGAAGGCATTAGCCCTCCGGGCTTTTTCGTCATCGGGTGTACCCCACCCCTCACCCTCCCCGCAAAGGGGAGGGGCGCGGCGACGTAGTGCATTTCCGTCAAATCGGGTGTCGGGAAACGCGGAGGCCAGTGGCTTTTGTTCAGCAGTCTCAACGCGAGACACCTCACCCTTTGCGGGGAGGGTAAGGGGTGGGGGAACGCCGCGCTTGAGATTGCCGCCATCTCCCAAAGCGCACATTTAGCCATATAAAGACTTCTTTATGTCTTTATTGCGCGTCTCGCCGCAGCCTGCTATAGAGGCCGCGCTATCGCATCAGAACGGAAATCGCGCCATGTCCACCGCTGCCCAGGACTACATCGTCAAGGATATCTCGCTGGCCGATTGGGGCCGCAAGGAAATCGCCATCGCCGAGAGCGAAATGCCCGGCCTGATGGCTGTCCGCGAAGAGTACGGCGCGGCACAGCCGCTCAAGGGCGCCCGCATCGCCGGCTCCCTGCATATGACGATCCAGACCGCCGTGCTCATCGAGACGCTGAAGGCGCTTGGCGCTGACGTGCGCTGGGTGTCCTGCAACATCTATTCGACCCAGGACCACGCTGCAGCGGCCATCGCCGCCGCCGGCACGCCGGTGTTCGCCATCAAGGGCGAGACGCTGACCGACTATTGGGATTACACCCGCAAGCTGTTCGAGTGGCATGGCGGCGGTATGCCGAACATGATCCTCGACGACGGCGGTGACGCGACCCTGTTCGTCCATCTCGGGCTGCGTGCCGAGAACGGCGACACCGCCTTCCTCGACAAGGCCTCCTCGGAAGAGGAGGAGGTGCTCTTCGCGCTCCTGAAGAAGACCCTGGCCGAGAAGCCCAAGGGCTGGTTCGCCGAGCTCGCCAAGTCGATCCGCGGCGTCTCCGAGGAGACGACCACGGGCGTGCATCGCCTCTATATGATGGAGAAGGACGGCAAGCTGCTCTTCCCGGCGATCAACGTCAATGACAGCGTCACGAAATCGAAGTTCGACAATCTCTACGGCTGCCGCGAGTCGCTGGTCGATGGCATCCGCCGTGGCACCGACGTGATGATGGCCGGCAAGGTCGCCTTCGTGGCCGGCTTCGGCGACGTGGGCAAGGGCTCTGCCGCCTCGCTGCGTCAGGCCGGCGCCCGCGTGCTGGTGTCGGAAGTCGATCCGATCTGCGCCCTCCAGGCGGCGATGGAAGGCTATGAAGTCGCCACCATCGAGGACGCCCTGCCGCGTGCCGACATCTATGTCACGGCCACCGGCAACAAGGACATCATCACCGTCGAGCATATGCGCGGCATGAAGGACCGGGCGATCGTCTGCAACATCGGCCATTTCGACAACGAAATTCAGGTCGCGGGCCTCAAGAACTTCAAGTGGCACAACGTGAAGCCGCAGGTGGACGAGGTTGAGTTCCCCGACGGCAAGCGCATCATCCTCCTGTCGGAGGGGCGCCTCGTGAACCTCGGCAACGCCACGGGCCATCCGTCCTTCGTGATGTCGGCATCCTTCACCAACCAGACGCTGGCCCAGATCGAGCTGTTCACCAAGCAGGGACAGTACGACAAGAAGGTCTATACGCTTCCCAAGCACCTCGACGAGAAGGTCGCACGCCTGCATCTCGCTAAGATCGGTGTGAAGCTCACGGAGCTCAGCGCCGAGCAGGCCGCCTATATCGGCGTGACGCCGCAGGGCCCGTACAAGCCCGATCATTATCGTTACTGATCCGAATCGGCCGATCCCGGCTGACGCCGCATCGGCAGCAAAGACACAGCACCCGGTCTTCACAGGCCGGGTGTTTTTTTTGCGTCCGTTAACCACTTCCTGAGGGAGTCTGGCAAACGATACAGTGAAACTGATTCGGCCATTGACTGGTTTGCGTAGCTCGCGCCGCCCCCGTTGGGCGTGATGCGGTCGGCTTGCGCTATCGAGGGTCGGATATCGTGGTTTCGAGGCTTGGGCGCACGGGTCGGTTTGGGCGCACGGGTCGGTTTGGGCGCATGGGTCGGTTCAGGCAGAATCTTGAGTGAAGCGGGTTGAATCGCGTGGCGATGAAGCGGGGGATCGTGGCGAGAATGGCGCGTTTCGGACATCAGCGGAGCAAGACCGAGGCCAAAGCCGGCTCCAGACCTGTCCTGGCGCCAGCCGCAGCGCTGGGTGGCGGGGTCTCCGTCCTGACGCTGGGCATTTTCGCGGTTCCCTCCGTGGCCCAGCCCGCGCCGGGGATGGCTGAAGGGTTCTCGCTGGCCGGATGGCTCGCTCGCGCGCCGGGCTCCGGCGGCTATCTCGAAACGGCCGTGCCGCTCGCCATCATGGGCGGCTTGACGCTTTTTGCAGCCGCGACAGCCTTCTTCCACCTCCGGGAACGCCGCCGTGCGCGCGAGCGGGAGGACGCCCTGTCCGCGGAAGTGGCGCAGCTGCAGCTGCGCTGCGATCGTGCCGATGTGATCTTCGCGGCCGAACACCGCGTCGTCATCAGTTTCGGCCATAAGGACGACGATCCCGTCATCGAAGGGGATGTGTCCGTTGTCGGCGAAGGCGCCTCGCCACGCCGCATCCTTGCCTTTGGCTCCTGGCTCACAGCCGCCAGCGCCCAGGCCCTGGAGACATCCCTTGGCCATCTCAAGCGCAACGGCGAGGCCTTCCATCTGGTCCTGCGCTCGGTCTCCGGCCTCTATTTCGAGGCCGAAGGCAGCGCGATCAGCGGGCAGGCAGTGCTGCGGCTGCGCGAAATCACCGCCGAGCGGCTCGAACTCGTGCGCGCGCATGATGCGCTGATCACGACGCGCGGCGATCTGGAAGGCTTGCAGGCGCTCCTTGATGCGCTTCCCCAACCGGTCTGGCTGAGGGATGGGGACGGCGAAGTTCTCTGGGTGAACGCCGCCTATGGCCGCGCCGTGGAGGCGAGTGACGGGCGCGACGCCATCGAGCGCCGCCTTGAGCTTCTGGACGAACCGACTCGTCTGGCATCGCGGGAAGCCCGCGACGGCGGTGGCGCCTACAAGGCGCGGGTCGCGGCGATTATCGCGGGCCAGCGCCGCACGCTCGACGTCGTGGAAACTCCGACCGGGGAGGGCAGCGCCGGTATAGCCACCGATGTGTCCGAGCTGGAGGCAATGCGGCTCGATCTGCAGAGGCAGATGCAGGCGCATGTGCGCACGCTGGATCAGCTGCCGACCGCGGTGGCGAGCTTCGACGGCAACGAGCGGCTGGTGTTCTACAATGCGGCGTATCGCGAGTTCTGGCAGCTCGACGCCGAGTTCCTCGATTCCCGGCCCAAGGACGGTGAAATCCTCGATCGGCTGCGCTCTGAGCGCCGTCTTCCCGAGCAGGCGGACTTCCGCGTCTGGAGGAACGAGATCCTGGCCGGATACAAGTCTCTGGAGACGCAGGAGCACTGGTGGTATCTGCCGGATGGCCGCACCCTGCGGGTGATCGGCAATCCCGCGCCGAAGGGCGGCGTCACCTATCTCTTCGACGATGTCACGGAGCGCGTCCAGATGGAATCGCGCTACAACGCCCTCGTTCGGGCACGCGGCGAGACGTTGGATTCGCTCCGGGAAGGCGTGGTCGTCTTTGCCGCCGACGGCAGCCTGACGCTCTTCAACCCGGCTTTCGCTACCATCTGGAATCTGGAGCCCTCGCTTCTGGCCGGGCATCCCCATATCGACGCGATAGTGGCGCTCTGCGGTCACCTCTCCGAGGATGACGACTGGAGCGAATTGCGCATGGCGGTGACGGGCCTGTACGACACGCGCACCAGTCATTCACAGCGCATCAAGCGCCCGGACGGCACGGTCGTCGATTGCGTGACGGCGCCACTGCCCGACGGGTCCACGCTGATCACCTTCACCGATGTCACGGCGGCGGTCGATGTGGAGCGGGTCCTGACCGAGCGGAACGACGCGCTGGAAAAAACCTCGCGCCTGCGCGACGATTTCGTCCACCACGTCTCCTATGAGCTGCGTTCGCCGCTCACCAACATCATTGGCTTCACCCAGCTCCTTGGGGACGAGACGGTCGGTGCCCTGAACGCGCGCCAGCGCGAATACACCTCCCATATCACCAAGTCGTCGGCCGCGCTGCTCGCCATCATCAACGACATTCTCGATCTCGCCACCATCGACAACGGATCGATCGAGCTCGACCTCGGACCGGTGGATGCGCGCGAGACGATCGCGGCCGCGGTGCGCGGGTTGGACGACCGGCTCGTCGAACGCAATATTCAGCTCGATATCGAGGTGGCGCCCAGCATCGGCGTCTTCATCGCGGATGCCAAGCGCGTGCGCCAGGTGCTGTTCAACCTCCTGTCGAACGCGGTGGGCTTTTCAGCGATGGGACAAAGGGTCAAGGTGTCGGCCTACAAGCAGAACGACGAGATCCTGTTCTCGGTGGCCGACGAGGGGCCGGGCATCCCGCCCGAGATTAAGGCCCATGTCTTTGATCGGTTCGAGAGCTACGCGATCGGCTCTCGTCATCGCGGCGTGGGTCTGGGACTTTCCATCGTGCGGTCCTTCGTGGAACTGCACGGCGGCCATGTCGAACTCGAAACCGGCACGGGCCGCGGAACAACGGTCGTGTGTCATTTCCCGGCAGCCGGCGGGCTAGCCCGCGTCGCGGCCGAATAAGAGCAGTGTGACGCGCATGACGGCGGTGACAGTAATGGCGTTCGACGACACCACAGACGGCGCGGCTGCCGCCACGACCATCAACAGCCTCCTCTCGCCGCCCGCGCCCGCGCTCGTGCGCGAAGACAGCCGCCGGGCGGAGGCGACCTGGGATTTTCCCATCGACAACGAGGCGGGAACCGAGGCTCTGGCCCATCTTCTCGCCGAGGAGCTCAGGCCCGGTGATCTCGTGACACTGTCGGGCGACCTCGGCGCGGGCAAGACGACCTTCGCGCGGGCGCTGATCCGCATTCTCGCGGATGATCCCGCCCTCGAGGTGCCGAGCCCGACCTTCACGCTGATGCAGCTCTACGAGACCGGCCACGGCACGGTGGTCCACGCGGATCTCTATCGCGTGGGTCACGCCGCGGAGCTTGAGGATCTCGGCTGGGACGAGGCGAGCGAGGAGGCCATCGTCCTTGTCGAATGGCCGGACCGGGCGGCGGGCGTTCTCTCCGCCGACAGGCTGGATGTCGCGCTGACCCATGTGAACGGCGACAACTACGAGGCCCGGCGCGTCAGATTGACCGGCACGGGCCGTTTCGCGCCGCGTCTCGCCCGGCTGCAATCGCTGCGCCGCCTGCTGGAGAAGGCCGGCTGGGGCGAGGCGCGCCGTGAGCACATCCAGGGCGATGCCTCGGTTCGGCTGTATGACCGATTGCACAAGGACAGCGGTGAGACCGCGATCCTGATGATCGCCCCACCGCGTCTCGCCGGGCCGGCCATCCGCAACGGGCGGCCCTATCATGAGCTCGCGAAGCTGGCCGAGCGCGTCGACGCCTTCGTCGCCGTGGCGCAGGGCCTGCGCGCGGAGGGCTTCAGCGCCCCCGAGATCTACGGAGCCGATCTCGACCAGGGCCTCGTGCTGGTCGAGGATCTCGGCAAGGAGCCCGTGACCAATGCGGACGGTCCCATCCCGGAGCGCTATCGCGAGGCCATAGGCGTCCTCGCCGCCTTGCACGACAAGGACCTGCCAAGCGTCCTGCCTGTCATGGACGGCCGCGAGCATATCCTGCAGCCCTATGATCTGGAGGCACTCCTGATCGAGGTCGAGTTGCTGCTCGACTGGTACGCCCCGCACAAGGGCGGCGGCTCCCTCGGCGCGGCGGCCCGTTCCGATTTCATTAAGGTCTGGACGGAGCTCCTCGGGCAGGTGGTGTCCGGCCCGCAGAGCAATATCCCTCAGACCAATATTCCGCAGACATGGACGCTCCGCGACATGCACTCCCCCAACCTGTTCTGGCTGCCGCAGCGGCAAGGGCTGGCGCGCGTCGGGCTCATCGATCTGCAGGATACCGTGCTGGGGCATCCGGCCTATGACGTCGTGGCCCTGCTGCAGGACGCGCGGGTGACAATGCCCGCCGCACTCGAGCTTGAACTCATCGCGCATTACGCGAAGCTGCGCCGGGTGAGCCATCCCGAATTCAACGTGGCGAGCTTCGCCGAGGCTTACGCTATTCTGGGCGCGCAGCGCGCGACCAAGCTGTTCGGGACATTCGTGCGGCTCGACAAGCGCGACGGCAAACCCCAATATCTCGATCATCTGCCACGGATGCAGGACTATCTCGCGCGCAATCTCGCACATCCGGTGTTGTCGGAGCTGAAGCTCTGGTATGAGGCTCGCCTGCCGGGCCTCGTCGCCCGCCCCCCCGCGTAGCGGCCGCTTCCCAAGATCCGGAGGGCGGCCCCCCTCAAGATCGATCCACGATGACAGACGGTTCGACGATAGATTCTCCCGCGAATGCCGGCCGCACGGCAGACCAGCATGCGGGCCGAGAAGCCGGGCAATTGCCGATCACCGCCATGGTGCTGGCCGCCGGCCTCGGCAAGCGCATGCGCCCGATCACGGCGACGACCCCCAAACCCCTCATCCGCATCGCGGGCCGCTCCCTGCTCGACCATGGGCTCGACAGGCTGGCGGCCGCCGGGGTGAAGCGGGCCGTGGTCAATGTCCATTATCTCGCCGATCTCGTGGAGCAGCATCTCAAGCGCCGCAAGGCGCCGGATATCATCATTTCCGACGAGCGCGGCAAGCTCCTGGAGACGGGGGGCGGCATCAAGAAGGCCCTGCCGCTGCTCGGGCCGGATCCGTTCT
The DNA here is from genome assembly GCF_018398335.1 of Chelatococcus sp. HY11. Lineage (NCBI taxonomy): Bacteria > Pseudomonadati > Pseudomonadota > Alphaproteobacteria > Hyphomicrobiales > Chelatococcaceae > Chelatococcus > Chelatococcus sp. HY11. The sequence goes on along the minus strand of NZ_JAHBRX010000001.1, from coordinate 3,373,199 downwards.
TCATCATCAACACCGATTCGCTATGGCTCGAGGGGCCACACGGCAATATCGCGCGCATGGGGCGGATCTGGGATCCCGCGCGCATGGATATCCTGCTCCTCCTCGCTTCCGGCGCCACCAGCATCGGCGATGAGGGCTACGGCGATTTCACGATGGATCCGGCCGGTGTCCTGCGTCGGCGGGGCGAGCGGGAACTCGCGCCGTTCATCTACGCCGGCGTAGCCATTGCCAAGCCGGAGCTGTTCGAGAATACCCCCGAGGGTTCCTTTTCACTGAACCTCCTGTTCGATCGCGCCATTACCGCCGGCCGTCTCTATGGCGTCAGGCTCGACGGCCAGTGGCTGCATGTCGGCACGCCGGCCGCCGTCAAGCTCGCCGAAGAGACCTTCGTCGCGAGCGCGAGGTAAGGATGGCAAGGGCGCCATCGCCGAGGGTCTTCACCATTGCGCCGGGCGCGCCCTTTCTGCCGACGCTGGTCGAGGCGCTGGCCTCCGGGCGCATCCTGCCCGGCCTCGGGCTTTCCGATGGCACCGTCGATCCGCTGGCGCTCGCCGATACTACCATCTTCCTGCCCACCCGCCGCGCGGCGCGGGCCCTGACGACCCTTCTCGCCGAGCGCTGTGGCGGGCGGGCGGTGCTTCTCCCGCGCATCGTGCCGCTGGGTGATGTCGATGATGCCGAGATTGCCCTTGCCGCCGACCTTGGCGGAATGGGCGAGGGGGACTTTACCGGCTTCCCGCCGGCGATCGGCGAGACGGAACGACGCCTCATCCTGACGCGGCTGGTGCTCGCCTGGGCCAAGGCCGTCGATCGCGCCCTCCTGCGGCTTGACGATCACGAGCCATTGCTCGTGCCGGCTTCCCCGGCCGATGCGCTCGGGCTCGCGGGGGATCTCGCCCGCCTCATGGACGCGCTTGCCACCGAGGGTATTGCTTGGGAGAGCCTGCACAGCCTCGTGGAGGATCGCTATTCCCGCTACTACGGCATCACGCTCGACTTCCTGAAAATCGCCGCCGAGACCTGGCCGCAGATTCTGGCGGACCGTGGCGCGAGCGATCCCGTCAGCCGGCGCAACGCCATCATCCTCGCTGACGCCGAACGGCTCGCCCGTGAACGGCCGGAGGCGCCGATGATCGTCGCCGGGTCCACCGGCTCGGTGCCGGCGACGGCCCATCTCATCGCCGCCGTATCGCGGCTGCCGCAGGGCGCTGTCGTCCTGCCAGGCCTCGATCGCGGGCTGGACGAACCCTCGTGGCGCGCTATCGCGGATGCGAGACACGGCCATCCCCAAGCCGCCTTGCAACGTCTCATCACCACCATTGGCATCGACCGCGCCGAGGTTCAGGAACTCGCCGATCTTCCCCCGGAGGTCGCGGCCCGCGCGAGCTTCCTCGCCGAGGCGCTGCGCCCGGCCGAGACCACCCACGTCTGGGCGGAGTATCGCCAGGGCACGGGAGACTTCGCCACGACGACACGCGCCGCCCTTGCGGGCCTCACCCTTGTGGAGGCGCCGGATGAACGTTCCGAGGCGCTGGCCGCGGCGCTCGCCATGCGCGAGGCGCTGGAGACGCCGGGCGCGACAGTCGCGCTCGTCACGCCGGATCGCATGTTGGCCGAACGCACCATCGCCGAGCTCGCCCGCTGGGATATCGCGGTGGAAGATTCGGCCGGGCTGCCGCTCAGCCGCTCGCGCGCCGGCAGCCTCGCCCAGCTCGTCGCTGATGTGGCGTTTGCCGATTTCGCTGCACCGGACCTGCTCGCGCTCCTCAATCACCCCGACGCGACCTTCGGACAGAGCTTCGCGACGGCGCGTCAGGCGGCAACGGAGCTTGAGATCGGCCTGCTGCGCGGGCCGGAGGCACCGCCCGGCATCGCCGGGTTGAAGGCCGTTCTCCCCGAACGCCGGAGAGAGGCCGCGAGCCGTCGCAGCCCACGTCCCCTGCGGCGCCTTGGCCCCTCGGCCTGGGAACGCGTGGCGGCGCTGCTTGACGCGCTGGAGGCCGCCTTCGCCCCCCTCGACGTCAGGAGTTTCGCGGATGGTGCGGCCGACCTCGTCGCGATGGCCTCAGCCCACGACGCAGTTTTGCGCGCGGTCTCGGCACGCGCGCCGGAGGAGGATTGGGATCCGCCGCGCGCCGATGGCTGGGGAGACCTCGCCAGCCTGTTCGATGATCTCGCCGTCGTAAAATCCGCTGAGCTCATCGGCCGCCCGGGGGATTATCCGGCCTTCTTTGCGGGGCTCCTGGCGGAGCGCGTGCTGCGCCGGGGCGAGGCCGCGCATCGCCGCGCCAAGGTCTTCGGGCTGCTGGAGGCCCGCCTCCTCACCGCCGACAGGATCGTGCTGGGCGGCCTCGACGAGGGCATCTGGCCGCCGGTGGTGCGGACGGACGCCTTCCTCAATCGCCCCATGCGCACCGCGCTCGGGATGAGCCCGCCGGAGCGGCGCATCGGCCAGACCGCCCATGACTTCGTCGAGGCCCTGGGCACGCGTGACGCGGTGATCACCCGTTCGTTGAAGCGCGAGGGGGCGCCGACCGTGCCATCGCGCTTTCTGCAGCGCATGAAGGCGCTGGCGGGAGGCGAGGCCTGGGAGGCGGTTCGCGCGCGCGGCCGCACGATCCTCGCCTGGGCCGAGGCCTTGGAACACGCACCGGCTGAGCCCTCCCTGCGTCGGCCGATGCCGAAGCCGCCGCTCCACCTCATTCCGCGCTCCCTCAGCGTCACCGAGGTCGAGACGCTGGTGCGTGACCCCTATGCCATCTACGCCCGGCATGTGCTGAAGCTCGATCCGCTGGACGGCCTCGCGGTGCCTCCGGGCGCAGCTGACCGCGGCAATCTCGTCCATGAGGCGCTTGGCAGTTTCGCCAACACTTACCCGGGAGCCCTCCCGGCCGATGCGCTCGCCGCTCTCACCGCGATCGGCCGTGAAGTGTTCGCGCCCTATGGGGCCTATCCCGACGTCATGGCCCTGTGGTGGCCGCGCTTCCTCAGGCTCGCGGAGGCTTATGTGGCATGGGAGGCCGCCCGCCGTCCGGGCCTGGGGCGGCTCCATGCCGAGATTTCCGGCGCGCTCGATCTCGTGCTCGCGGACGGATCGAGCTTTTCCCTGCGGGGGCGCGCCGACCGCGTCGAGGAAAACGACAACCTCGCAGTGATCGTGGATTTCAAGACGGGCCAGGTGCCGACGCCCAAGCAGATCTTCGCCGGCTTCGCGCCGCAGATGACCCTGGAAGCCGCCATGCTGGTCGCGGGCGGTTTCAAGGGCCCGGCGTCCATGCCCGCGGATCGGATAGAGCTGCTTTATGTCGGCGCCACCGGCGGCAAGGAGCCTCTCAAGCCCCGGCCGGTGCAGCCGGAGCGGGGCGAAACCCGGAGTGTCGCGGATCTCGTCACCGAGCATCCCACCCGGCTGGCGCAGCTTCTGTCGCGCTATTGCCGTGGTGAGATCGGCTTCGCCTCACGGCCCTTCGCCGAATACGCCAAGCGCGAGGGTGTCTATGACCATCTGGCGCGGGTGCGCGAATGGTCCACCGGCGGCGACGAGGGAGGCGGCGAATGAGCGTTACGCCTCCGTCCGCTGATGAGGTCATCGGTCGCGTCATCCATGACCAGCATCGGGCAGCTGATCCGGCCGCCTCGGCCTGGGTGTCGGCCAATGCCGGCTCCGGCAAGACCACCGTGCTCGCCAACCGGGTGCTGCGGCTTCTGCTGGCGGGCGCGGAGCCCGGGCGCATCCTCTGCCTCACCTTCACCAAGGCCGCCGCCGCCAATATGTCGAACCGGGTGTTCGACGACCTCGGCCGCTGGGTCGCGCTGGATGACGCAGCACTCGACGCCGCCTTGCTTCGCCTCACCGGCAAGCCGCCGACCGCCGATCTCCGTGCGGTCGCCCGGCGGCTCTTCGCGCGCGCCATCGAGACGCCCGGCGGGCTGAAGATCGAGACCATCCACGCCTTCTGCGAGCGCGTTCTGCATCTCTTCCCCTTCGAGGCGAATGTCCCGGCCCGCTTCGAGGTGCTGGACGACACGGATGCCGCCGATCTTCTCGCCCGCGCCCGCGTCGCCGTGATCAGCGATGCCATCGCCGGCCGCGCCCCGGCGCTCGCTGCGGCTCTGGCCCGGCTGGTGGAGGAGGCGGGCGATGTCACCATCGACAAGGCCCTTGCCGAGGCATTGCGCGCCAAGGCCTTGCTGCGGCAGGGCCTTTCCAGGGAACCCGGGCCGTCAGGCGGAGGCATCGCGACCGACGCCATCAAGGCCGCGCTCGGCCTCGAGCCCGCCGACGATCGCGCCAGCGTGGAACGCCAGATGCTGGGGGAGGGCATCCCCGAGGCCGATTGGCCCGACATCATCACGGCACTGGCCGCTGGCAAAACGACGGATCAGGCTCTGGCCGACTGCTTCCGGGCAGCGCTCGCCGCAACGAACCCGGCCGACAAATTAGCCGCCTATCAATCTGTGTTTTTTACCCAGGCTGGCGAGCCGCGTTCAGACAGTCGCTTCGGCACGAAAGCCATTGATCCAGACCTGGTCCAGCAGCTCCGCGACGAGCGCGATCGCCTCGCCGGGCTGACCGGACGGCTCAAGGCTGTGCTCGCCGTCGAGCGCACAGCCGCCCTGCTGACGCTCGCGAGCGCGGTCTTCACCCGCGTCGAGGCCTCCAAGAACGCACGCGGCGCGCTGGATTTCGACGATCTGATCGCCCGCACGGTCGATCTCTTCGCCCGCCATGAGGCGGCCTGGGTGCTTTACAAGCTCGATGCCGGCATCGACCACATCCTGGTCGACGAGGCGCAGGATACGAGCCCGGAGCAGTGGCGCATCCTCAAGGCGCTCGCGGAAGAGTTCACCGCTGGCGACAGCGCCGCGCTGACGCGGCGGACGCTGTTCGCGGTGGGTGATCCCAAGCAGTCCATCTACGGTTTCCAGGGCGCGGCGCCACGCGAGTTCGACGACAGCGGCCGCTATTTCCGCCGGCGCGTCGAGGCCGCTGGCCAAGCCTTCGAGGATGTGCGCCTGACAGTGTCCTTCCGCTCGGCGCCGGAGGTGTTGAAGGCGGTCGATGCGGTCTTCGCCGATCCCCAGCATTTCCAGGGCCTGTCCTTCGATGACGATGCCGTCGGCACGGTCCATGAGAGCGCCCGGCCGCAGCTCGCGGGCCTTGTCGAGTTCTGGGAGGCCGAACGCCCCACGGAGGTGGTCGATGCGGAAGCCTGGACGCTGCCCGTCGATGAGCTCGAGGAGGGATCGCCCCAGGTGCGGCTTGCGCGGCGCATCGCGCGGGCCGTGAAGCACTGGACAGGCGGGGGCGACGACGGCCGGCGCTTCTCGCCCGGCGACATCCTCATCCTGGTGCGCAAGCGCGGCGGCTTCTACGAATCCCTGATCCGCGCGCTGAAGGACACCGGCCTGCCGGTGGCCGGCGCCGACCGGCTCAAGGTCACCGAACATATCGCGGTGCGCGACCTCGTCGCGGCCGGCCGCGCGGCCTTGCTGCCGGCGGACGACCTGACGCTCGCGGCGCTCCTGAAATCGCCGCTCGTTGGCCTCGACGACGACGACCTCATGCGCATCGGCGCCGAGCGGCCCGAGGAGCAATCGCTCGACCACGCCTTGGCGCTGGCGGCGGAAGCGGGCAATGAGCGGGCCGTGCGCGCCGTCGGGCTGCTGGCGGACTGGCGCCAGCGGGCACGCCGGGGCGGTCCCTTCGCCTTCTACGCCCATCTGATCGGTCCCGGCGGTGGGCGCCGCCGGTTGGTGGCCCGCCTCGGCGCCGAGGCGGGCGACGCCATCGACGAATTCATGGCCGCGGCGCTCGGCTATGAACGGCGGCAGGCACCGTCCCTGGCGGGTTTCCTCGTCGCCTTCGGCGAGGCCGAACGCGAGGTGAAGCGCGATCTCGAAGATGGCCATGATGAGATCCGCGTCATGACCGTGCACGGTGCCAAGGGACTGGAGGCACCCGTCGTCATCCTTGCGGATGGCTGCGATGTGCCGACCGGGCGCACCGATCCCAAGCTTTTCGCCATTGCCGGCCGCGATGGCCCTGCCTTGCCGATCTGGTCACCGAGGAGCGAGCTCGATCCCGCGGCGGTCGCAGGGGTGCGCGACAGATTGCGGCGCGAGGCGGAGGAGGAGCACAATCGCCTGCTCTATGTGGCCATGACCCGGGCCAAGGAGCGGCTGGTGGTGGCCTCCTACACGAGCCTTGGCCGCGACGCCAAGACCGGCGACTTCCGGCCATTGCCGGAGAAGAGCTGGCCGGCGATGATTCGCAAGGGGCTGGAGGCCGGCGCATACGGGCTCGTCGAGGCTCCGGCTCCCCACGGCAACGGCACCGTCTGGCGTTGGCGGGATCCCGCGCGGCCGGCGAGCCCCTCCGCGCCGCCGGCCGCGGCCGCGGTGGCTTTGCCGAGCCTGCCCGCCTGGCTCGATCGCCGCCTGCCGCCGGAAGCCGAGGCGCGCCCCCCGCTCAGGCCGTCAAGCGCCCTTGGCGCGGCGGATCAGCTTCCGGAGGCGGCTGGTTTTCCTTCTGGAGGTCCTCTGGCCGGTCCTTTGGGAGCGCCGCCGCGTTCCCGGCGTGATGAGGACGCGCGCCGCGCGGCTCGGCTCGGGGGCGACTTCCTGCACAAACTCCTGCAGCATCTGCCGGAGGGCCTCATGCGCGGCGGAGAGGCCATGGCACGGGAGATCGCGGCGCTTCTGGAGGTGCGCGCCACCGGCCTCGACGCCGCGACGCGGGATGGCATCGTCACGGACGCGCTGGCGGTGCTCGCCCGGCCGGACCTTGCGGCCTTGTTCGGCCCATCGAGCCGCGCCGAGGTGCCGATCGCTGGCGCGATCACCATTGATGATGAGGCCGTACCGGTCTCGGGCCAGATCGACCGTCTCGCCGTCACCGCGGACGCCGTTCATGTGGCGGATTTCAAGACGAGTCACTGGCCACCGGCAACGCTCGATGCGGCCCCGGCGAGCCATCTCGCGCAGCTCGCGGTCTACGCGGCCTTGCTCGCCGAGATCTATCCCGATCGGCCGGTCCGGGCTTTCCTCGTCTATACGCGCGGCCCGCGCGTGTTCAAGGTGCCGCCGGAGGCGCTTGAGGCCGCACTCATGCTTGTCAAGCAGGCGTGACTTGTGCTGCCTGCTCCTTGACCCATCCCATCCCGCTTCTTACGTTCCCATCCAACGGACGGCCATGGGCTTCCCCGTGCAGCCTGCCACCCACGAAAGGTTTTTCATCATGGCGACCATCAAGGCAACCGATGCGAGTTTCGAAGCCGACGTCCTGAAAGCGGGCGAGCCGGTGGTTGTGGACTTCTGGGCGGAATGGTGCGGCCCCTGCAAGATGATCGGCCCGGCCCTGGAAGAGATTTCCACGGAGCTCGCCGGCAAGGTCAAGGTCGTGAAGGTCAATGTGGATGAGAACCCGGCCACGGCCGCGCAGTTCGGCATCCGTTCGATCCCGACGCTGCTCCTCTTCAAGGACGGCAAGCTCGCCGGCCAGAAAGTCGGCGCGGCACCCAAGAGCGACCTGTCCCGCTGGATCTCCGGTTCGGTCTGATCAGGTCTTGGCGCCTCCCGCGCCGCGATTTTCGAGCGAAAGAGAAAACCCGGCCCCTCGCGGAGCCGGGTTTTTTATTGAGGCAGCTCTTGTCGTAAACCGGACAGGGAACCGTGCCTTCCCACGCGGCAGGGTATCAGCTCCGGGGAAGGGGTTGGCGGCGTGTTCCGCGCCCCTGGTCATGCTGACTTCAAACGGTACCGCCGTGTCATTCCGGGCGGGCCGAGAGGCCCGAGCCCGGAATCCATGAACACGGCGGTAACCACGAGGGGGCACGGTCCGATGCGTGTTCTTGTCAGGCCGTGTGTTCATGGATTCCGGGCTCCTCGCTGAGGCGAGGCCCCGGAATAACCGCGGGTCTCCATTCAAACACGATATTCTCTATAATTCCGGCGGATGCTCAGGTCGGTGGGGTTCCGTTTGCGGCCAGCACTTCACCCGCGAAATAGAGCGACCCGGTGATCAGGATCCGCGGGGGATGCTCCCAATCCTGGTGCTTGAGAGAGCCGAGGGCTGCCTCAACACTGGCATGGGCCGACGTGACGAAGCCGAGCTCCTGGGCGATTTCGGCGATTTCCTCCGCCGGGCGCGCGGCGAGCTGCGTGGTCATCGACACCGCCAGCAATTCACGGGCAAGGCCCGCGAAGGGGGAGAGGAAGCCAACCGCGTCCTTCGTGCCGAGCATGCCGACAATGAGCACGAGCGGTGCCGGCCGGCTCTCTTCCATGTCGGCCATGGCGCTGGCGATGGCACGGCCGCCCTCGGGGTTGTGGCCGCCGTCGAGCCAGATTTCAGCGCCTTCGGGTGCATGCGCGATGAGATCGCCGCGTGTCAGGCGCTGCATCCGCGCTGGCCAGTCGGCATTCTTGAGGCCCGTTTCATAAGCCGAGACGGGCAGGCGATCGAAGCCACCGGCGCGCAGCGCCGCGATCGCGGTGCCGGCATTGATATGCTGATGGCGGCCGGACAGGCGGGGCAGGGGCAGATCGAGCAGCCCGCGCTCGTCCTGATAGACGAGGCGCCCGCCTTCCTCATGAACGGAGAAGTCCTGATCGCCGATGATCAGCGGCGCGCCGATACGTTCGGCGCGGGCCTCCAGCACGGCTGAGGCTTCCGGGTCCTGGGGCGCGATGACGGCGGGCACGCCACGCTTGAAAATGCCTGCCTTGGCCGCGGCAACGCTGGTAATGCGGTTGCCGAGATATTCTGGGTGATCGAGCGAGACGGGCGTCACCACCGTCACCAGCGGCTCGGAGATGACATTGGTGGCATCGGCCTCGCCACCGAGACCGACTTCGAGAAGGAGGACGTCAGCCGGGTTTTCCGCGAACAGGAGAAAGGCCGCGGCCGTCGTGATCTCGAAAAACGTGATCGGTTCGCGGCCATTGGCTTCCTCACAACGCCGGAACGCATCGAGCAGGCGCTGCTCGTCGACGATACGGCTGCCGCCCGGAGCCCCGAGCCGGATGCGCTCGTGATAACGCACCAGATGCGGTGAGGTATAGACATGCGCCGCCAGGCCCGCCGCTTCCAGGATAGCCCGCATGAAGGCGATGGTGGAGCCTTTGCCGTTGGTGCCGGCGACATGGATGATCGGCGGAAGCCGATGCTCGGGATGGCCCAGGCTCGCCAGCAGGCGCGCGATGCGGCCGAGCGACAGGTCGATCACCTTCGGATGGAGCGCCAGGAAGCGCGCCAGCAGGGCATCGGATGAGTCCATCGCGCTTCTCGCTCTCCGCGCAGCCTTGTCGGCGGTCTACTCTGCGGCGGCCTCCAGCACCTGGGGTTCAGGCGCGGGTTCGTCCTTCACCTCAGTCGCCGATGCGGCGGGCGTTCGCGTCAGAAGCCCGTTCAGGCGCGCGATCGTCGCCTTGAGGTCATGGCGATGGACGACCATGTCGACCATGCCATGGTCCTTGAGATACTCGGAGCGCTGGAAGCCCGGCGGTAGTTTCTCGCGGATGGTCTGCTCGATGACGCGCGGTCCGGCGAAGCCGATGAGAGCGCCGGGCTCGGCGATATGGACATCGCCCAGCATGGCATAGGACGCCGTGACGCCGCCGGTGGTCGGGTTCGTCAACACGACGATATAGGGGAGCTTGGCGTCCCGGAGGCGCTGTACGGCGACCGTCGTGCGCGGCATCTGCATGAGTGAGAGGATACCCTCCTGCATGCGCGCGCCGCCCGATGATACGAAGAGAACGAAAGGCGTGCCGCGGCTGCGCGCGGTATCGAGGCCGGTGATGATGGCGTCGCCGGCCGCCATCCCAAGCGACCCGCCCATGAATTCGAAGTCTTGGACAGCGATGGTCGTCTTCTGGCCCTCGACCTCGCCGACACCGACGAGCACGGCATCCTGCATGCCGGTTTTGGCCTTGGCGTCGCGCAGACGGTCCACGTAGCGCTTTTCGTCGCGGAACTTGAGCGGATCGATCGCGGCCTCGGGCGTCGGGATCGCCTCCCACCTGGAATCGTCGAACATCGCCTTCAGGCGATTGGCCGCCGTCATGCGCAAGTGATAGTTGGAGCCCGGAATGACGTAGAGATTGGCCTCGACGTCCTTGTGGAACACCATCTGCCCCGTATCGGGGCACTTGATCCACAGATTCTCCGGCACTTCGCGCTTGAAGAGCGTTTTGATCTTCGGCCGAACGACGTCGGAGATCCAATTCATCGTTTATCCATCCTTCCAGATGTCACGGCCACGAACGCGGGGCGATATTTCACGCCCTGACGCGCTGGCCGTCGCGTACACCGGCGGCAAGCTCCCTGACCAGGTCGATGACTGCATCGACAGTCCCCGTCCCGGCCTTGCCGTCCGCGTCCAGCGAACGGCGTACGGCATCAACAAGCGCCGATCCGACCACGACGCCATCGGCGACCTTCGCGACCTCGGCCGAATGGGCGCGGCTCTTCACACCGAAGCCCACCACAACAGGAAGGTGGGTATGCGCCTTGATCCGGTCAACCGCCAAGCCCACTTCCGCGAAATCGGGGGTCGCCGAGCCGGTGATACCGTTAATGGAGACGTAATAAACGAATCCGCTGGTATTCGCGAGCACCGTCGGCAACCGCTTGTCGTTGGTGGTGGGGGTCGCGAGCCGGATGAAGGCGACACCGGCCTCAAGCGCCGGCAGGCAGAGCTCGGCGTCTTCCTCAGGCGGCAGGTCCACGACGATCAGGCCATCGACGCCGGCAGCCTTGGCGTCGGCCACGAAACGGGGCACGCCGTAGATATAGATGGGGTTGTAGTAGCCCATCAGGATGATCGGCGTCTCGTTGTCGGTCTGGCGGAAGGCGGCGACCATCGCCAGTGTCTTCGTGAGCGTCTGCCCACCCTTGAGCGCGCGTTGCGACGAGAGCTGGATGGCCGGGCCATCGGCCATCGGATCGGTGAAGGGCATGCCGATCTCGATGAGGTCGGCGCCGGCACCGGGCAGCGCCTTGATGATAGCGAGCGATGTGTCGTGATCGGGATCACCCGCCGTCACGAAGGTGACCAGCGCGGCGCGTCCTTCCGCCTTCACGGCGGCGAACTTGGCGTCGATGCGGCTCATGACAGGCTGCTCCCGAGCATATCGGCGACCTGCGAGACATCCTTGTCACCACGGCCGGAGAGGTTGACCACCATGATGTGGTCACGCGGGCGTTCGGCGGCGAGTTCGACCGCCTTGGCCACCGCGTGGGCGGATTCAAGCGCGGGAATGATGCCCTCGAGCTTGGAAAGAAGCTGGAAGGCAGAGAGCGCCTCGGCGTCGGTCGCGCCGATGTAGTTCACCCGGCCGACGTCATTGAGCCAGGAATGCTCGGGGCCGATGCCGGGATAGTCGAGGCCGGCCGAGATCGAGTGGGCCTCGATGATCTGGCCGTCGCCGTCCATGAGGAGATAGGTGCGGTTGCCGTGCAGCACGCCGGGACGGCCGCCGTTGATCGAGGCGGCATGGGCGTCGGTCAGGAGGCCGTGGCCGGCCGCTTCCACGCCGAAGATCTCGACGCCGCGGTCATCCAGGAAGGGGTGGAACAGGCCGATGGCGTTGGAGCCGCCGCCGACACAGGCGACCAGCGAATCCGGCAGCCGTCCCTCGGCTTCCATGATCTGCTGGCGGACTTCGTTGCCAATGATGACCTGGAAGTCGCGCACCATGCCGGGGTAGGGGTGTGGACCCGCCACCGTGCCGATGCAGTAGAAGGTATTGTTGACGTTGGTCACCCAGTCCCGCAGGGCGTCGTTCATCGCGTCCTTCAGGGTGCGCGAGCCCGACTGCACGGGAACGACCTTGGCGCCGAGCATCTCCATGCGGAAGACGTTCGGCTTCTGCCGCTCCACGTCCACGGCGCCCATATAGACCACGCATTCAAGGCCGAAGCGCGCGCAGAGCGTGGCCGTCGCCACGCCATGCTGGCCGGCGCCGGTTTCGGCGATGATGCGCGTCTTGCCCATGCGGCGTGCGAGCAGGATCTGCCCGAGCACATTGTTGACCTTGTGCGAGCCCGTATGATTGAGCTCCTCGCGCTTCAGGTAGATCCTGGCACCGCCGCTGCCGCCCTTGGCGGCCGCCTGCTGGCGCACGTGCTCGGTCAGCCGCTCCGCGAAATAGAGCGGGCTCGGGCGCCCGACATAATGGGTGTGGTAGTTCGCCATGTCCCTGGCGAAGGCGGGGTCAGCCTTGGCGGCGGCATAGGCCGCCTCCAGCTCGAGCAGGTTGGGCATGAGCGTCTCGGCCACGAAGCGGCCGCCGAACTGCCCGAAGTGCCCATGTTCGTCGGGTCCCGTCCGATAGGAATTCGGCTCGCTGGTCACGCCACTCTGCCCCTCGTCTCTGCGCCGTCGACGCCTGCTGCGCGGGCGGCCCTGATGAAAGCCTCGATCCGGGCAGGGTCCTTGACACCCGGCGCCCGCTCGACCCCTGACGAGACATCGACACCCCAGGGGGCGACGAGCCTTATGGCCTCGGCCACGCTCGCGGGATCAAGCCCTCCTGACACCATGAACGGCAGTGCGAGGTCAAGCCCGGCGACGAGGTTTCGGTCGAAGGGCAAGCCGTTTCCGCCCGGTAGTGCCGCGTCCTTGGGTGGCTTGGCGTCCAGCAGCATCCGGTCCTGGCTTCCGGCGGCCGCGAGTGCAGCCGCGAGATCACGCGCAGCGGTGACATCCTCCGCCGAGGCAATGCCGACGGCCTTCATCACCGGACGACGGAAGCGCAGCCGGATGTCGGCGATGCGCTCGGCCGTTTCATGGCCATGCAGCTGCAGGACGTCCGGCCTGGTTGCGGCGATGATGCCCGTGAGGGTCGCGTCATCGGCATTGACCGTGAGCGCCGCGATGGCCGCGCGGCCGCGTGCCTGCTCCGCGAGCGAGCGCGCGGTCTTCAGATCGACGTAGCGAGGGCTCTTGGCAAAAAAGACGAGGCCGATCATGTCGGCGCCGCTGTCGAGCGCCGCCGCCATGGTGTCGGGCGTACTCAGCCCACAGATCTTGACGATGGTCACGATGGGTTGCCCTCACGGCCCTGGAGCACGCTGCGGAAAAGTGGCAACGGCTTTTCGCAGGAAGCACGCGCCGAAGAATAGATCACGCCGCGCCGCTTAAACCGGTTTAAATGGGCGGAATCGTGGCTACCGCCTGCGACTGCGGACGGTGCTCAACCCGCCCCACGCGCATGCGCTCAAGTTCGCGCCTCTGCTGGCGCACGACCTTGCGGTGCTTGCCCTGGGCCGCCCAGACGACAACGCCGCCGATGACGACGCCAAGCATGACGCACAGGAACAGCGCGACGAACAGCGGCATTTCGAGGCTTGCCATCGGCTGGTCAGGGGAGAACGGATCGAGCGACACCCGGACGATGCCGCGATTGGCGACAGACAGGAGCACGACGATCAGGGCAAGCGGCAGGAGCACGAGAGCCTTCAGAAACCGCTTCATCGTGAAGCCTCCTGTCGCATCGGAGCATTTTCAAGCGAAAGGCGCATCGGTTCGCGCAACGAAAATGCCAAAACCATAGGGAGTGGATGTTCCGGTCCGATGGGACCGGGCTTTCTCTCCAAGACGGGCTTTCTCTCCAAGAATCGATTCTCTCACGGAATCGACTCTCCCAAGAATCGGTGTTCCGCCGCTCAACGCAACATCATGCCCGTGCGCGTGCGGCGCCACGGCTGCGGGTGGTTGGGGTGCCGCCATTGAGCCGCTGGCGCATCTCCTTGCCAGTCTTGAACACGGGAATCATCTTTTCCGCGACCGAGACGGTCTCGCCTGTGCGCGGATTACGTCCGACGCGGGCATCGCGCTTCTTCACCGAGAAGGCTCCGAAGCCGCGCAACTCCACCCGGTCACCACGGGCCAGGGCCCGCGTGATCTCGTCCAGGATGGCGTTTACGATGTTCTCGACATCTCGTTGGTAGAGATGCGGGTTTTGCTCAGCAATGAGCAGCACCAGTTCCGACTTGATCATGTGCCCCGCTTAGTCCTTGAAAAATCACTATTTTTCGAGTGCAGGGTGCCAGAGGGCGAGAAGCCCGTCAAGGCGGTGAGCGGCTAATTGATTGTCAAGACGGTCAAAAATCGCCGCAATATTAGTCAAGCCCACGCCCTGCGCGCCGATCGCCATTGCACTCCACAGTCCGAAGGTTCCGTCCGATCCGGAGCGTTTCCACTCGCGCACGGGAAGATCCCGGGCGACTTTCTTGTCCTGTTCCAGCCAACGAATAGCCTCGCGCCGGTCGCCGATCTGATCGATGAGGCCGAGTTCCGCCGCCTGATGGCCCGTGAACACGCGCCCGTCGGCAACCACGGTCAGCTGCGTCTCATCGAACTTGCGCCGTTCACGCACCAACCGCTTGAACCAGGCGTAGCTGTCGGCGATGAGGGATTCGAGGGCAGCGCGCGCGGCCGGGGAGGTCGGCTCGAATCCGTTGGGCGCGGCCTTCAGGGGGCTGGACTTCACCTCTTCCATCTTCACCCCGAGGGTGTTGAGCAGCCCCTCGACGTTCGGATACTGCATCAGCACGCCGATCGAACCGACGAGGGATGTCTCCAGCGCCACGATGCGGTCCGTGCCGATGGCCGCTATGTAGCCGCCGGAAGCCGCAAGCCCGCCGACGACAGCCACGGTCGGTTTCTTCGCCGACAGTTCGCGGAGCGCGTTATAGACCCTTTCCGCGCCGGAGGTCGTGCCGCCCGGGCTGGAGATCTCGACAAGCACGGCCCGCACGGCCCGGCTGTTGCCGACATCGCGAATGAGGTTGAGCGTGCGCTCATCGCCGCTGATGAAGCCGGACAGGGATATCCGCGCGATCTGCGCCTGACCGTCGCTCACCTTGTCGCGGAAGGCCCAGGCAACCGCCCCGACCGCGAGAATGAGCACCAGGAACACCGCCGCGCGCCACCAGGTCAGCTTGCGCCGGAGACGCTTGCGATCGACAAGAAGATCGGCCTCGAAGGACATCGGCAAGGTTCCTCAGCAACGCGGATGGCATGCGATGCCGTCTGATTTAGTCCCCGGGGGCCGAACCGGCAAGGCTTCAGGCAGCCGCGACGGCGCGTTGACGATCGAGCGCGATCAGGGCAAGGCCGCTCGCGACGGACCGGAAGGCGTCGCCCACATGGATGCGCTCACGTCCGAAGCGCCTGTCGAACAGGGCGCGGACGCTTGGCACGTGCGAGGTGCCGCCCGTGATGAAGACGGCCTCGATAGCCTCGGGAGCGATGCCCGCGCGCGCCAGCGCCTCATCGAGAGCGCCCTCGATCGCGGCGACATCGTCGGCGATCCAGCGGTCGAAATCGGCCCGCTTAATCGTCGCCTCGATCTTCACGTCAATTTCGTTGAAGGACAGGACCGCCTCGTCCGCCGATGACAGGGCGATCTTGGCGGCCGACACCGCCCGGTAGAGGGCATAGCCAAGGTCATACTCGATGACGGCCAGGAGGTCCTCCAGCTTGGCGGGGTCCTCGGAATCCCTGATCAGCGCCTTGAGCTCGGCCATGGTCTCCCGGCTCTTCATCAGGGACAGGCGGTGCCATTGCGCGAAGGCGGCATGGTAGTGCGCCGGCACCGGCAGCCATTTGTCGAAGGAGCGGTATCGCGTGTTCTTGCCAAGCCGCGGTGAAACGGCGTGCTCGATGATCCGGTAGTCGAAGCTGTCCCCCGCGACGCCCACACCGGCATGGGAAAGCGGAATGGCCTTGAGCCGCCCGGCATCGCCGCCCGGCTCGAAGCGCATGACCGAGAAGTCGCTCGTGCCGCCGCCGAAGTCGGCGACGAGCATCGTCTCGGGCCGTGTGAGGTCGCGCGCGTACCAGTAAGCGGCGCCCAGTGGCTCATAGGCATAGTCCACCTTCGCCATGCCGCCGGCCGCATAGGCGGCTGTGAGGCGACGCAGCGCGAGCTCCTCGTCGGGCCGGTCGCCCGCGAATACGACCGGACGTCCGGAAACGAGGGGCAGAGTGTCGAGGCCCTGGAGGTTGGCCGTGAGGTCCCCGAGAAAGACGCCGATCAACTCCTCCAGCCGGTAGAGCTTGCCGAAGAGGCGCGTGTCCTGGAAGGCGCGGCTGGACAGGTGGGTCTTGAGCGACTGGAGGAAGCGATGCTCGCTCGTCATGTCGATCGCCATGTTGAGCGCGTCCGGCCCGCTGGCATGACGGATCGTGCTCGCCGGCGGACGTCCCTCGCGCCAGAACATCAGGGCCGAACGATAGGCGTCCACCGGGCCGGCATGTGTGGGAAAGCTGCGGGTGGTGACGCGCCCATCGGGGTGAGCCAGCGCGACGACGCTGTTCGTGGTGCCGAAATCGATGCCGATGGCGGCGACTTCGCCCTCGATCATATCAACTGGGGCATTCGCGGCGATTGTCACGTCTGGGCTCCTGAGGCAGATAGAAAAACCCGCGCGGATCGCTCCGCGCGGGTCGTTTTCTTTGAAAGGCCGCGAGCTTCGCGGCCTTGTGATCACTTCTTCTCGTTGGCGCGCTTGAGGGCGGCCCCGAGGATGTCGCCGAGCGAGGCGCCCGAGTCGGACGAACCATACTGAGCGATGGCTTCCTTCTCCTCGGCCACTTCCAGCGCCTTGATGGACAGCTGGATGCGGCGCGCCTTGCGGTCGAACTGGACCACGCGGGCATCCACCTTCTCGCCGGCGGCGAAACGCTCCGGACGCTGGTCGCCACGCTCGCGAGCGAGCTCGGCGCGACGGATGAAGGAGGTCATGTCGGTATCGACGATCTTCACCTCGATGCCGCTGTCCTTCACCTCGAGAACCTCGCAGGTGACGATGGCGCCCTTCTTGAGCTCGCCGGCATCGGCGAAGGGGTCACCCTCGAGCTGCTTGATGCCGAGCGAGATGCGCTCCTTCTCCACATCGACGTCCAGAACGACGGCGCGAACGACGTCGCCCTTCTTGAACTCTTCGATGACCTGCTCGCCCGGACGGTTCCAGTCGAGGTCGGTGAGATGGACCATGCCGTCCACGTCGCCGTCGAGACCAATGAACAGACCGAACTCGGTCTTGTTCTTGACCTCGCCTTCGACGGTTGCGCCGGCCGGGAACTTCTCGGCGAAGGCTTCCCACGGGTTTTGCAGGGTCTGCTTGAGACCGAGCGAGATGCGGCGCTTGACCGGATCGACCTCGAGGATCTGCACTTCGACTTCCTGGGAGGTCGAGACGATCTTGCCGGGATGGACGTTCTTCTTCGTCCAGGACATCTCGGAGACGTGAATGAGGCCCTCGATCCCCGGCTCCAGCTCCACGAAGGCGCCGTAGTCGGTGATGTTGGTCACGCGGCCCTTGAAGCGCGCCTCGAGCGGATAGCGGGTGGCGATGCCTTCCCACGGATCGGCCAGAAGCTGCTTGATGCCCAGCGAGATGCGGTGCGTCTCGTGGTTGATCTTGATGATCTTGACCTTGACCGACTGGCCGATGGTGACGACGTCGGTCGGGTGGTTGACGCGGCGCCATGCCATGTCGGTGACATGGAGCAGGCCGTCGATGCCGCCGAGATCAACGAACGCACCATACTCGGTGATGTTCTTGACCACGCCCTCGATGACCTGACCCTCTTCGAGGTTGGCCACGAGCTCGGAGCGGGCCTCGGCGCGGGTCTCCTCGAGGACGGTACGGCGCGACACGACGATATTGCCGCGACGGCGATCCATCTTGAGGATCTGGAAGGGCTGCGGCTGACCGATCAGCGGGGTGACGTCGCGCACGGGGCGGATGTCGACCTGGCTGCGCGGCAGGAAGGCGACGGCGCCGTCGAGATCGACGGTGTAACCACCCTTGACCTGGTTGAAGATGACGCCCGTGACCTTCTCGTTGGCCTCGAAGGCCTTCTCGAGCTTGACCCAGCTCTCTTCACGGCGAGCCTTGTCACGCGAAATGACGGCTTCACCGAGCGCATTCTCGACGCGCTCCAGATAAACCTCGACCTCGTCCCCCACCTTGAGGGTCTGGTCGCGGCCGGGGCCCGTGAATTCCTTGAGCGCGACGCGGCCTTCGGTCTTCAGGCCGATGTCGATGACGGCCACGTCCTTCTCGATGGCGACGACGATGCCCTTGACGACGCTGCCCTCGTGAGACTCGTGCTCACCAAAGGACTCTTCGAGAAGCGCCGCGAAATCCTCGCGGGACGGGGCGTGATTGACGGAAACGGACATTCGTTCTCCACTGCCAGTGTACCGGCGTACAGGTTGCGTTCCGCTCCTCGACCTCGGCCGCGCACGGCTTGGCGAGCCATGCGACTTTCGTCACGCATCGCCGCGGTCAGGCCGACTCTGTCAGGCCAATGGCGCGAGGCAAAAACGGACGAGCCGGCACATCGAACCGATGGTCGGGAACGTCTGGTATGTCCGTGCGATCCCGCCCGGAGGCGATTTTCGCAACAAGATGTTGGATCTTGGAACACGGAAAGGGCGCGGTATGACGCACCCTGACGCGCTGCCAAAAAAGATGCAGCGTCTTGCTGGACGGCAAAGCTATATAAGAGGCACGGGGGACTCCGCAAGGCCCCCGTGCGTCCAAAGATCGCACAAAATCGAGAGAAATGGCGGTTTCTGAGGTCGAAAACCGGCCTTTTCGCGCTTATTGGCGAATGAAGGTGAAATAGCCCGGCGTTCGGCCTTCCCGCAGGGCTTTCGCTTCATACCGTGTCCCGGGCCATCCCGCCCACGGCCTGCGCCAGTCGTCGGGCCCCTCTGCCGCCCATGCGAAGTCGGCCGAGCGCAGGATGCGGGCCAGCGTCCAGGCGGCGTAATCGTCGATATCCGTCGCGAAGCAGAACGCCGCGCCTGGTTTCAGGACGCGCGCGAGCGCCTTCAGGGTTGCGTCGGAGACGAAGCGCCGCTTGCGATGCCGCCGCTTTGGCCAGGGATCGGGATAAAGCAGGAAGGCGCGTCCGACGCTGGCTTCGCCCAGGCGCGGCAGAAGGAGCGCGGCGTCCTCGTCGAACAGGCGGATATTGTCGAGCCCGCGTTCCTCGACGCCCGCTAACAACTTGGCCATGCCGTTGATGAAGGGTTCGCAGCCGATAAAGCCGATATCGCGGTTGGCCTCCGCCCGCGTCAGCAGATGTTCGCCTCCCCCGAAGCCGATCTCGAGCCAGAGATCGTCCATCGGCCGGCCGAATACATCCTCCGGGGGCGGGAGCGGTCCTTCGGGCACCATGAGATGCGGCAGCAGCACGTCCATGAGTTCGGACTGATGCTCGCGCAGTTTGTGCCCCACCCGGCGGCCCCAGAATGCGCCGCGTCTTTCCTCGGTCTCGATCATAACGGTCTCGTCACCGTCGCGTGGGACGGCCCCAAAAATGGCAATGGCCGGGCGAACCCGGCCAATCCCGCCTCATGGCAATGTCCTGCACATCACACAAGGTTTGGATATCACACCAGCGCGTTGCGGATGTCCTTCGCGATATCCGTGCGCTCCCAGGAGAAGCCGCCATCGGCTTCGGCTGGCCGGCCGAAATGGCCATAGGCCGCGGTCCGCGCATAGATCGGGCGGTTCAGCGCCAGATGCTCGCGGATGCCGCGCGGGGACAGATCCATGACCTCGAGCAGAACCTTCTCGAGCTTGGCCTCGTCGACCTGGCCGGTACCATGCAGGTCCACATAGAGCGAGAGCGGCTTCGAGACGCCGATGGCGTAGGACACCTGGATGGTGCAGCGATCAGCGAGCTCGGCCGCAACCACGTTCTTCGCCAGGTAGCGCGCCGCGTAGGCGGCGGAACGATCCACCTTCGTCGGGTCCTTGCCGGAGAAGGCGCCGCCGCCGTGCGGCGCGGCACCGCCATAGGTGTCCACGATGATCTTGCGGCCCGTGAGGCCACAGTCACCATCCGGGCCGCCGATGACGAACTTGCCGGTGGGATTGACGTGCCAGACCGTCTCGCCGGTGATCCAGTTCTCGGGCAGCGCCGAGCGGATATAGGGTTCGACGATGTGGCGGACGTCGTGGGAAGTCAGCGCCTCGTCGAGATGCTGCGTCGACAGCACGATCTGCGTGACGCCGGTCGGCTTGCCGTCCTCGTAGCGAACCGTGACCTGGCTCTTGGCATCCGGCCCCAGCGCCCCGGTCTCGCCCGAGCGGCGGGCGTCGGACAGGGTCTTGAGGATGCGATGCGCGTAATAGATCGGCGCGGGCATCAGTTCCGGGGTCTCGCGGCAGGCATAGCCGAACATGATGCCCTGGTCGCCGGCGCCTTCATCCTTGTTGCCGGCGGAATCGACGCCGACGGCGATGTCTGCGGACTGGGCGTGGAGGAGGACGTCGATGTCCGCCTTCTCCCAGTGGAAGCCGTCCTGTTCATAGCCGATGTCGCGGATGGCAAGCCGCGCCAGATGGGCAAGGTAGTCCTTCGTCAGGCTTTCCGGCCCGCGGACCTCACCGGCGATGACGACGCGGTTGGTGGTCGCGAGCGTCTCGCATGCCACGCGCGCTTCGGGCAGCGCGGCGAGGTAAGCATCGACGATGGTGTCGGAAATGCGATCGCAGACCTTGTCCGGATGGCCTTCGGAAACGGATTCGCTCGTGAAAAGATAATTCTGGCGAGGCACAGTCAACCCTCTCTCGGCGCGAGCCGTTGCGCTGCTCGCAGATGCGGGAGTTGTGACAGCCCGGCCGCGCTGGGTCAAGGTGGAAGACAGGAATCGTTCGATAAAAAGAACGGAACGATACGCTTTATTCCGGTTGCGCGTCGTCGCCCGCGAGCGTCGTGACCAGATCCACAATGCGTCTGCGGACTTTAGGGTCGCGGATGCGGACAAAGGCTTTCGTCAGTTGCACGCCTTCGGTGGTCGATAAAAAGTCCGCGACATAGGCGGTGGAAGGCGCTTCCGCAAAGCCGCCCTCTCCGTTTGCGGGAACGGGGGCATCCGTGAAAAAGAAGTCCACCGGCACGCCCAGCACCTGGGATATCTGCTGGAGGCGACTGGCACCTATGCGATTGGTGCCCTTCTCATATTTCTGGACCTGCTGGAAAGTGAGGCTGAGCGCCTCGCCGAGCTTTTCCTGGCTCATCCCCACCAACATGCGCTGCATGCGCACACGGCTACCGACATGCTTGTCGATGGGATTGGGAGTTTTCTTCACGCGCTAATCTCCGTCGCCCAGATGGCACCCACCATGATCCGAAGCCGCGACCTCCATACGTCGCGGCGCTCACACTAGATCATCTCCCGAAAAAGAGGGAGCGGCTTTTTCCAGTGTGTAATCGTTAAATATTTGATTTTGAGCAGCTTGTTGCCCAGTAGCCAGCTTTTTGAGGGCTATGTGCCCTTGGTTGCCCGGCGGGGCCGTAGCGAGAGGATCAAAATCGCTGCGCACCATATAAGCGGAAACGCGACAAATACATTGCTGAATTGCGCATAAGGTGTCGAGGAGAGTGCGACAGGCAGGCGCGCGTCCACGACGCCCTCCTGACCCAGCCCGAGCGACGCGGTGGTTCGGCCGTAGGGGTCGATGACCGCGGAGATTCCAGTATTCGCTGCCCGTATCAGTGGCAGACCTTGCTCGATAGCCCTGAGGCGGGCCTGCGCGAAATGCTGGTAGGGGCCAGCAGTCATCCCGAACCAGGCGTCATTGGTGAGGTTCAGGAGCAGGGAAGGGCGCGTTCCCGCTGGAATGACATCCTCGGGGAATATCGCCTCATAGCAGATAAGCGGCGCCGTCTCGGGCAGGCCGGGCACGGCGAGGGGGACGCTCTTCTCTCCGGCCGCGAAGGTGCCCGGCACCTCGACGAATTGTCGAAGACCGAAACGCTCCAGCAAACCGCCGAACGGAAGGTATTCGCCGAAGGGAACGAGATGCACCTTGTCGTAGGTCGCGCGCAAAGTTCCCTGTCCGTCGACCACCTGGATACTGTTGTAAATGCGATAGTTCTCGCCTGGCAGGCGGTCGTCGGCGCGTGCCGCCCCGGTGATCAGGATGCGCTCCGGGCCGAGCACCGCGCCGATCTGCGCCAGAGCCGCCGGTTCCCGCTCCAGCAGGAAGGGAAAGGCGGATTCCGGCCAGATGATGTGGGTTGGCTCGCCAAGTGCTTCGGTGATAGGCCGCCGGGTCACGGTGAAATAGTGGTCGAGAATGGCCTGGGCGCGATCGCGCCGGAATTTCTCGTCCTGCGGCACATTGGGCTGCATGATCCGCAGCACGATGCCGGGCACGGTCGCCACATCCTGCCGGGGGATCCGCGCGAGCCCGTAGGCGCCAATGCCGGCGAGCGTGACGAGCGCGACGAGCGACGGCCCGATGCGGCGACTGAGGGAGCCCTGGTCGACCAGGGTCGCCGGGCTCGCGAGGCATGCGGCCGCAAGGAAGGTCAGGCCCCACAGGCCGATGACCGAGGCGATCTGGCCCATGACGGGCGTGGCGGCGATTTCCGGCCCCTGGGCGAGCGCCATGCCGAGGACGTTCCAGGGAAAGCCCGTGAGGATGTGGCCGCGCAGCCACTCCACGAGCGTCAACGCAGCCGCCAGGGTAATGATGCGCGCGGGTCCGGGCGACCATAAGGTGCGCGCCAGTGCAAAGCCCAGCGCGAAGAAGATCCCGAGCCCGGCCGGAAGACCGAGCACACCGAGCGGCAACGCCCAGAGAAATTCGTCAGCCTGAACGAAGAACGCGGCTCCGAGCCACCAGAGCCCCGCCACGAAATAGCCGAAGCCAAACCACCAGCCGTCCGAGGCCGCCCCCCGCACACTCCGCCAATAGGGCTCCCCCCGGCCGGCACGGCCATCAAGAAGCCAGATTGCGGTCGAGAGCGAGACGATAAGAACCGGCCACAGGCCGATCGGTGGCATGGCGAGGGCACCGATGGCGCCGGCAATCCAGGCGATCGCCCGCCGGGACCAGCCGCGCGCCGCCCCGGCACGCTGGGCAACAGTTGCGGCCGACGCTGCGATCACGCTGCGGTATCGGAGCGGGGCGGCTTCACGGCATCTGATGTGGATCCGTCAGCCAGGGGAACGGGCTCCGCGGAGCTTGTCGCCGTGTCTGCGACCGCGCGCCGATGGATACGGACGCGCTTGACGCGGCGCGGATCGGCATCCAGCACCTCGAAGGTCAGCTGCTCCGGCCCGTCGACGGTCTCGCCCTGGGTCGGGACGCGCCCTGCCATCGTCACGATCAGTCCGCCGATGGTATCGACGTCCTCGGCCGTATCCGCGGCTTCGAGATCGATGCCAATGGCGGTGGAGACCTCTTCCAGCCCAGCGCGGGCATCGACGATGAAGGTGTCGCCCTCGCTGGCTTCGATCTGCGGATCCTCATCGTCGTCATGCTCGTCGGCGATGTCACCCACGATCATCTCGACGAGATCCTCCATGGAAACGAGGCCGTCGGTACCACCGTACTCGTCGATCACCAGCGCCATATGCGTGCGGGTTGCCTGCATCTTCACGAGCAGGTCCATCGCCGGCATGGACGGCGGCACGAACAGCACAGGGCGCAGGATCTTTGCGGAGGCAAGGGGAGCCGAGAGGTCGATGGCGAGGCGCACCATGGCGATCTTGGCGCGGTTGGGCGCCTGCGCTTCGGTCCGGCCGGCGAGATAATCGACGAAATCGCGGATATGGACCATTCCGCGCGGGTCATCGAGCGTTTCGCCATAGACGGGAATGCGGGAATGGCCGGCCGTGCGAAACAGGTTCAGCACCTCGGCGAGGCTCGCTTCGGCGTGGATGGCAACGATATCGGATCGCGGCACCATTGCGTCATCGACACGCATCTCGCGAAGGTCGAGGACGTTCTTAAGGAGCGAGCGCTCCTGGGGATTGAAGTCGCCACCCGGCCCGGTGGCTTCCAGGGCATCAGCGAGGCCCTCGCGAATGGACGGGGTGTTTCTCAGGCCGATACCGGCGAGCAGCCGGTCTATCCAACGTTCACTGGGGGGTTCCCGGTGCGCCGGACCATCGTCCTGTCCCGTACTTCGGTCGTCACTCATGGCCTCTTTCATCGCTCCATCAAACATCAGGTGGTTCCGTATAAGGATCGGCAATGCCGATCCTTGCAAGCGCGGCAACTTCCCGCGCCTCCATGGCCTCGGCTTCCGCCTCGTCCAGATGATCCTCACCCAGCAGGTGCAGTATACCGTGAATGACGAGATGACACAGATGGTCGCTCACCGTCTTGTCATCGGTCGCCGCTTCGCGGGCAATCGTCTCCGCGGCCAGCACGATATCGCCCAGATGCGAACTTTCGCCGACGGCATCGGGCTCGGCGGCGGGGAAGGACAGCACGTTGGTCGGCTTGTCGAAGCCGCGCCACTGGCGGTTGAGCTCACGGATATGTGCGTCGTCCGTCAAGACGATGCTGACCTCGGCTCCCTTGGCCGGCTTAACCGGGGCCTCGGCCAGCGCCGCCGTTACGGCCCGCCGGATCAGCGCCGCGACCGGCAGGGCTGACCAGTCGCCGGCTTCGACGGCGACATCCACCACAAGCCCCTCCACGACGAGGCCGTCGTCGAGAGGGATGGCCCCGTCGTCGATCCCGTCATCCGCCACGGGCGGGGTGTGCTGTTCAGGGCGAGCGGTCAACGCCTGCGGTCCTCCTGGCCGGCTTCACGCAGCCGGGATGTCTCTTCCTCATAGGCCTTGACGATGCGTTTCACCAGTTCATGGCGGACGACGTCACCTTCCCGAAAGCGAATATGGCCCACGCCCTCAACTTTTGACAGGAGGCGCACCGCCTCCACCAGGCCCGAGCTCTGGCCCGGCGGCAGGTCGATCTGTGTGGGGTCGCCGGTGACGATCATGCGCGAGCCTTCGCCAAGGCGCGTCAGGAACATCTTCATCTGCATAGCGGTGCAGTTCTGTGCCTCATCCAGAAGGATGGCGGCGTTGGTAAGCGTGCGCCCACGCATGAAGGCAAGCGGCGCGATCTCGATGAGCCCGGTCGACAGCCCGCGCTCCACCAGCCGCGCCTCCATGAAATCATACAGCGCATCATAGACGGGCCTGAGATAGGGATCGACCTTCTCGCGCATGTCGCCCGGCAGGAAGCCGAGACGCTCGCCGGCCTCCACCGCCGGTCGCGACAGGATGATCCGCTCGACGAGGCCTTGCTCGAGCAGGGACACCGCGTGGCCCACCGCGAGCCAGGTCTTGCCTGTACCGGCGGGACCTTCCGCGAACACCAGCTCATGCCGGCGCAATGCCCTGAGGTAGATGTCCTGCGCCGCGTTGCGCGCCTTCACCGAGCCGCGCTTGCGTGTGACGATCTGCTCGAAGCCACCCGGCCGAGGCTCCGCGTCGGTTTCCTCCTGCGGAAAGAGGAAGCCTTGCTGGGCGCTTTCCTCGATCGCGCCGTCGACGTCGCCGAGCGTGATCTGCGTTCCCGCCTTCACGCGCTGCGCCAAACTTTCCAGCACATGGCGAACCCGTTCGGTGAGATCCGGCGGGCCCTTGATGACGACATGGTTGCCGTTGGCGGTCGCACGGACATCAAGCCGGCGCTCGATATGGGCGAGGTTCTGGTCATAGTGGCCGAAGACGAGGCTGGCTGTGCGGTTGTCATCCAGGGTTACAAGAATTTCGTCGGCCTCGCCGCCGCCGGTGTCAGGCGCGCCACCGGGGCGGCCGAGGACAAGTGGATCAGCGACTGCACGTCCCCGCGGCACGCGTTGCGACACGTCATCCCCTCCCTTGAATGCCTTCTCCGGCACCTGCCTGACGTCACGGCTCACAATGCGCCTGCCCTCTCCCTGGTCGGGGTGGCCATGGCGCCAATCGGCCGGCCGAACAGGCTGTTCGGGCCGGTCTCGGTGATCTCGACGGTGACGATATCGCCGATCGCGACGTTCTCCGCCTCGAACTGCACGGCCTGCAGATAGGGCGATTTGCCGGCCATCTGGCCGGGATGGCGTCCCTGGCGCTCGACAAGGATGTCGGTGACGAGCCCGACCGTCGACCGGTTGAAGGCGCGGCGGCTGTCATCGAGCTCGGCCTGCAGGATGGCGAGGCGCTCGGATTTCAAGGCTTCCGTCAGCTGGCCGTCGCGATCGGCGGCGGGGGTGCCGGGGCGCGGGCTGTACTTGAACGAATAGGCGCTGGCGAAGCCGATATCGCGGATGAGCCGCATCGTATCCTCGAAATCGGCATCGGTTTCGCCTGGAAAGCCGACGATGAAATCCGAGGACAGGGCGATGTCGGGTCGTGCCTCGCGGACACGGTCGATGATACGGCGGTATTCGTCGCCATCGTGCTGACGGTTCATGGCCGCGAGGATGCGGTCGGAGCCGGACTGCACGGGCAGATGGAGATACGGCATCAGCGCCGGCAGGTCGCGATGGGCGGCGATCAGGGATGTGTCCATGTCGCGCGGGTGGCTGGTGGTATAGCGCAGGCGCGCCACGCCGGGCATCTCCGCGAGCCGCTCCAGCAGCATGCCGAGCGTCCATGCGCGGCCGTCCGGCCCTTCGCCGTGATAGGCATTGACGTTCTGGCCGATGAGAGTCAGCTCGCGCACGCCCGCGTCGACCAGCTGCTCGGCCTCGGCCAGGATCTTGACGACGGGGCGCGACATCTCGGCGCCACGCGTATAGGGCACCACGCAGAAGGTGCAGAACTTGTCGCAGCCCTCCTGTACCGTCAGGAAGGCGGAAACCCCGCGGGCGCGGGTGACGGCGCGCGGGGCGGCGGGCAGGTGGTCGAATTTGTCTTCCGCCGGAAACTCGGTCTCGACGACCTTCTCGCCGCTGCGGCTGCGCGCGATGAGGCCTGGGAGATGGTGATAGCTCTGTGGCCCGACGACGAGATCGACGACGGGCGCGCGGCGCGTGATTTCGGCCCCCTCGGCCTGGGCGACACAGCCGGCGACGACGATCGACGTGTCTTGCCCCCGGGTCGCGCGCTCACCCTTGAGCTCACGCAGGCGGCCGAGTTCGGAATAGACCTTTTCCGCAGCCTTCTCGCGGATGTGGCAGGTGTTGAGGACCACGAGATCGGCATCCTCCGCCGTCTCGACCTCGACATAGCCTTCCGGGCGCAGAACGTCCGCCATACGCTTGGCGTCATAGACGTTCATCTGGCAGCCGTAGGACTTGATGAAAACTTTCTTCACGTCGCTCATTCGTTCAGATGCTAGCACGCGGTTCGCGGATCGGTCAGGAGAAAGTAAGGCTCGCTTGTCCGTCAATGCGTCGGTCGAGCCAGCTGGGGCGCCGGATCGCGCGGCGAATGTCATTCCGCCCCTTGATCAGTCATCCCTGACCAGCCAGCTCACCCTGTCGCATTCGGGTATCGCGTCACCCTTCTCCTCAATGCCATTCAGCCCCTGTTTAAGCCGCCAGGCGGCCAGAGGAAATAGGCCGCGCATGACAATTGCGCCAATACGCGCGCATCACGTCAGGCCGCGGGCGGCTCGCGCCGCCCGCATCGCGGCACGAACCTGCATCTCCGCGAGCCGTGTCGCGGCCTTGCGGTCGGTTGCCGCATCGACAGTAATGGGCTCGCCCCATGTCAGTATCACGTCGATCGGCGCGCCTTTCAGGATCGCGCCGAGGTGCGGGGCGAGATCCATGTCGCCGTACCAGGCGATGTCGGCCTGGTCCGCGTCGCTCAGGGGCAAACCGCCGCGCCTGGCATAGGTGATGGTGAGGGGCTGCAGGCTGACCGGCGCCTCGCCGCCGTTCGTCAGCGTGTCGCGCACAGCGCCGACCAGCGAGGAACGGAACGGCAGAATGCGGATGCCGTCCCCCGTCGTGCCCTCCGGAAACAGCACGACAGCGTCGCCGCGGCCGAGCCGGGATGCCACCATGGTGTTCGTCGTGGCCGTCGCGGCGCGACGGGTGCGATCAATGAAGACGGTGCGCTGCAGCCGGGCCAGGAGGCCCACCACGGGCCAGGTTCCGACCTCCGCCTTGGCGATGAAGGAAACGGGCGCGGCCGCCGAGATCACCGGGATGTCCAGCCAGGACACATGGTTGGCGACGATGAGGGCCGCGCTGTTCTTCACCCGCTCGCCGCGAACCACCAGGCGTACGCCGAGGATGCGGCAGAGCATGCGGTGATAGACCTGGGGAATGATCTTGGCGGCGCGCGGGCTCGTTCTCACGGCCGCCCACTGCAGCGGAATGCCGACGAGGGTCATCGGCGCGATCATCGCCAGCCGCAGAACCTGCTTGGGGTGGGGGGGCTTCATCGGCCGGGTGGTCTCCGTCAGGACGACGAGCGCCGCATCAGCTGCGCCGCGACGCGCCGTCCGTCCGGCTTCACATAGTAGCTTTCGCGCCGTCCGGTGTGGAGAAAATCAAACGCCTCGTAAAGGGCGATCGCCGGCCTGTTGCCTTCCTCCACCTCGAGGAAGATGTCGGTGACGCCGCGCGCCATGATCCGGCCGAGATGGGCCGCCAGGAGCGTCTTGCCAAAACCCTTGCCATGGTGGCGCCGCGCGATCACGACCGTCAGGATCTCGGCCTCGTCGAGAACCGCGCGCGACAACGCAAAGCCGCTCGGCTGGCGATCACGCCCCAGAAAGAGCCCGTCACCGACGATCATGGGGTCGATGATCATGGCTTCGAGATCCGCGGCGCTCCACGGCCGCGCGAAGGCTTCCGCATGCAGCACGGCCATCGCGCGGGCGTGGTCCGGTCGCAGGGGGATGACATGGGCGTCGGAAGGAGGTCTCCACAAACGGTCGAAGATCATTGCGGAGCGGGCTGCCTCGGGATCTGCGCCGCTGTCTGGGGCTTGGCATCCGCCGGGCGCAGATAGAAGGGCTTGGGCAGGGCGGTTGCCGGATCGGCGGTGAGGCCAAGGCGCGCGACCCAGGAGATATCGGGAGCCATGTTCACGCCCTCTGTCGAGACTTCGACGCCGAGCGCGCGCGCATCCGCGGCGACAAGGCCGGCCCCGGAACCGACCAGCACGGCCGGGCCGGCGCCAAGGGCGCGGGCCGCGTCGCGGATCGAGATATGGCGGGCGTTGACAACGCTGCGTCCGCCCGGCGCGACAGCTTGGAAAAAGACATGTCCGTGCCGGGCATCAATCGCGGCGCCGACCAGACGCTGCTGGCCGCTCGCCACGAGGGGAGCGGCGAAAGCCGTCAGCGTCGTGACGCCGACAACCGGGATCTTCGCGGCGAGGCCGATGGCACGCGCCGCAGCGATGCCAACGCGGATACCGGTGAAGCTGCCCGGGCCGATGCTGACGGCGACACGGTCGAGGCTCTTGAAGCCACCATCAACCCGCGCCATGACCCGCTCCACCAGCGGCAACAGAGCTTCCGCGTGGCCGCGTTCCATGGCGAGAGACTCGGCCGATAGAGGCGCCGCCGCATTGTCCTGCTGCACGCAGGCAGCGCACACCCCGAGCGCGGTGTCGATGGCAAGAATACGCAAACCTGGCAGCCTTTCCGCCCTTGAGAGCAGGCACCGTCCATGGCAGCGCCCGCTTGTATCAATCCTGTGTCGTCATCACATGGCGTTGCCGTCAAACCGCCTGGACCTCACGCACATCCGGCAGGAAGTGTTTCAGCAGATTCTGGATGCCATGGCGCAATGTGGCGGTGGACGAAGGGCAACCCGAGCACGCGCCCTTCATGGCGAGATAGACCACGCCGTCGCGGAAGCCGCGGAAGGTGATGTCGCCCCCGTCGCCGGCGACAGCCGGGCGGATGCGTGTTTCCAGAAGCTCCTTGATCGTCTCGACGGTCTCGGCGTCTTCCTCCGCGAAGAATTCCTCGGCGGTATCGAAGTCCTCCTCCGCGTCAGACCGCAGCAGCGGCTCGCCGGACATGAAATGTTCCATGATGGCGCCGAGGATGGCGGGCTTCAGATGCTGCCATTCGCCGTCGTTTTTGGTCACCGTTACGAAATCGGAACCGAAGAACACGCCCGACACACCGTCGATGGCGAACAGCCTCTCCGCCAGCGGCGAACGCTCCGCGCCTGTGCGATCAGGCAGGTCCAAAGGCTCGCCCGTCTTGACGTCGCGGCCGGGAAGGAACTTGAGGGTCGCCGGATTAGGCGTCGCCTCGGTCTGGATGAACATGCGGTCTCTCCTCACGCAGCCGGTTCAAGGCCGGCGGTGTCGGTCAAGCAGTCAGGCCGTCTCGACAGACGGCCCATAACATTATGCCATATCCGTCACAGTCCGAATTAGACGAAATTGGCTCAGTCGGCGAGTGTGATGTGGCGACGCGGCCAATGTTAATCAATGCGGACGAAGGGCGAGCCGGCTGCGCGATCGCCTGTGGTGGGACGGAGCGCCAGCAGATCGAGCATCATCAGCTCCTCGTCGCGATAGTCGCCGGGGCCGAGCTTGAGCGCACGGCGCTCCAGCCCATAGGGAGTGAAGCCGCGCGACACGTAAAGCGCGCGGGCGCCCGGATTGTCCGCGGCCACCGACAGATGCAGGATTTCGAGGCCTTCTTGGGCCACGGCATGCGCGATCAGTCCGTCGATCAGAGCGGCCGCGAGCCCGCGCCGACGCCAGGCTTCGCGGACATAGACGCCCCAGATGAGGCCCTTGTGCAGCTGTTTGACGGATCCCGCCACCATCAGTCCCGCCATCGCGACAAGGTCCTCGCGCCCAGCGAGGGCGCCTTGCGTAAAAGAGCCGAAGATGATGCTCGGCGGCTGGATTGGGATGCGCGCGGCGAGTGTGTCATCCGACAGGTCTGCCCAGTCGGCGGCCACCGCGCCGAAGGAGCCGGGATTGAGAGACAGCGCTTCCACCCGTATGGCGCGGAAGGCAGGCCCGTCGCTCCGCATGAGGGGGCGTAGGATGGGCGCAGGCGGCGTGGGGCTCATCGCGATGAGCCCCGCTGGCGCATCGCTCCGTCAGGCGAGCGCATCGATTTCATCCGTGCTGAGATGCCCTGGCACAATGGCGACCGGCACGGGAAAGCTCGCCGCGGCGCGGGAAGCGAGCGCCGAGACGAGCGGTCCTGGTCCGTCGCTGCCGGTGCCGGCCGCCAGCACCAGCAAGGCGATGTCCTCGTCGTCGTCGATGAAGGTTACGAGTTCGTCCGCGAGCACGCCGATCCGCGTGGCGCATTCCGGCTCCAGCCCGACCATGCCACGCACATAGGCCGCGGCCTTTTCGAGCGCGGCGGCCGCGTCGTCCTCGGCTTCGGCGCGCATCACATCGCCGACACCAAGCCAGTCCTGCATGTCCGCTTCTGGCTTGATGCACAGCAGGACGAGCGAAACGCCGGTGCGCACAGCACGTCGGGCCGCGAAATGGATCGCGCGCTCGCATTCCGGCGTATCGTCGACGATAGCCAGGAACTTGGCATGATGGCCGGCTTCATAGGCGCGTCGCGGTTTACCCATGGATCTCTCCGAGGAACGCTTCGGGGCGATGATGCTGGCAGGCTGGATCACGGCGAGCAAGAGGTCTTGATAAGCGTCGCTGGGGTGAGAGAAATTTCAGGAGCGCGGGTTCGCGCAAGCCGCGTTCCTCGCATTACTGCACGTCTCGAATCGCCGAAAGCGGGGCTGGATGTCTCATTCATGGAGAGCGAGCGGCAGTACGTCGCGGCGGCACGGCTGGCACCGCACCGTTCCGCGCGAGGACCGGCACAGCCATTTCGTCGGTATGCCGGCTTATTCGTCCTCGCCGAAGCGGGACGTCACGAGGCTGGTGATGGCCGCCAGGCAGGCCTCAGCATCGTCGCCCTTGGCGGTCACGAAAATTGTCGTGCCCTGGGCGGCGGCAAGGATCAGCAGGCCCATGATGGAGCGCCCGCCGACGGTTTCGCCGCAGCGTGTCACGGTGACGTCGGACTCGAAGGCATCGACGGTCTGCACGAATTTGGCGGAGGCGCGGGCATGCAGCCCCTTGCGATTGGTGATCGCCAATTCACGCACCAAGGCGCCGGGCGGTGGCACGAACGGCTCACAATCCTCCACGTCGTCAGTGGTGCTCATGTCGCGCTCTTGGCTCTCATCGCGTTCAGGCGCTCACTTTCCTGCCAGAACGCGGCTTGCCACGTTGATGTATTTCCGGCCGGCGTCCTGGGCCTGGAGGACCGCCTCCTGGAGCGGCAGCTCGTCCCGGACGCTGACAAGCTTGATCAGCATCGGCAGATTGATACCGGCGACCACTTCGACCTGGCGACCACCCATGACTGAAATCGCGAGATTGGATGGGGTTCCACCGAACATGTCGGTCAGAACCACCACACCGTCGCCAGTGTCGACATTGTCGACCGCGGCGACAATGTCACGCCGACGCGCTTCCATATCGTCGTCCGGACCGATCGTGACGGTCTCGACTTGCGTTTGCGGGCCGACAACATGCTCCAACGCCGCACGGAATTCCGTGGCGAGGCAGCCGTGCGTCACGAGCACTAAACCGATCATTCAGCAACCTTGCGGCACCCCCATAGTGGGGAGCGCTCATTTTGTGCATTGCGGCGGCAAGTGCAAGTGCAATACGTCTAAGTCTTCATCATTTCGTCATCAACAAAGCCTGAAAAGGCATGCTGAGTCATCAAAAAGTCCAATATGTCAGGGCTTATTGCTGCACTGCCACATAAGCTTAGCCTTGGCAGCACAATCCCGCAGATATCCGCCCGTTGCGCCGCCGGATCGGGCATCCGCGCAGGGTACGCCTTCTCGCAGTCCACAACCAGTCGGACGATGCAGGCCGGTTCAAAGGCAACCTTCACAATTCCGATGCTTCGAACCTCCAGCATCCCGGCGATCCGAGGGGGAACTTCCGCGATAATGCGCCCGCCCGTCGGGGTCAGCTTGACCCGGTCATCCGCGACGAGTGCGGCAAAACGTCCGTCCCTCCGCGCATCCGCCACAAGTCGACGTGCGAGCGTCGATTTACCCGATCCCGAGGGTCCCCGGATGAGGACTCCGCACTCGCCGACGACGACGCAGGATGCATGGACAGTTGCCCGGCCGGAGTGGCCCGCTTCCGGGTGTTCCGCATCCGGGTTGGAATTTCTTGAAGGATCAGGGGGCCTCATCGCTCACGACGAGGACGTTGCCGCCGCTGCCGGCAGGCGGACAATGAAGCGCGCACCGAGTCGCGGACGGTCGCATTCGGCAACCTGCCCGCTCTGTTCACCCGCAGGCGTTTCCGCGAAGCGATTTTCCGCCCAGATGCGCCCGCGATGCGCCTCCACGATCTGGCGCGAAATGGACAGGCCGAGGCCGGAATTCTGGCCGAAGCCCTGCTCCGGCCGGTCGGTGTAGAAGCGCTCGAAGATGCGTTCCAGGGCATGGGGTGGAATGCCGGGCCCGTCGTCCTCCACGACAATCTCGACCTCCTGCGGCAGTCGCTGCAACGCAACGCGGATCTCGGCATCCGGCGGGGAAAAGGATGCGGCGTTGTCGATAAGGTTGCGCACGACCTGCCCGAGGCGGCCGTCGTTGCCGACGACAAAGAAGGCGCTGTTTCCGAGCGCGCTCTTGTTCACAGTCACCTTGATTGGCACCGATCCCGCCGGCTTCAGCTCGTTGGCGACGCTGGCGACGGTCTGCACGAGGCGCTCGAGGTCCACCGGCTCGGCCTCGGCGCGGGCGAGTTCCGCATCGAGGCGGGACGCGTCGGAAATGTCGCTGATCAGCCGGTCAAGACGCCGCACGTCCTGCTGGATGACCTCGAGCAGGCGGTTGCGTGCGTCGGCCCGCTTGGCGAGGGGGAGCGTTTCGACCGCGCTGCGCAGGGAGGTCAGCGGGTTCTTCAATTCATGCGCGACATCCGCCGCGAAGCTCTCGATGGCGTCGATGCGGTTATAGAGCGCGCGCGTCATATCGCGCAGGGCGCCGGAGAGATGGCCGATCTCGTCCGAGCGATCGGTGAAATCCGGGATCTCCTGGCGCGATTTGATGCCGCGCCGCACACGCTCGGCGGCATCGGCCAGTCGGCGCACGGGGCCGGCGATCGTGCCGGCGAGAAGCACCGAGAGGATCGTCATCACGCCCGCCGAAACCGCGAAGACGCGCAGGATGGCCCAGCGTTCCGCCGAGATGATGGCGTCGATGTCGCCGCCCTGCGTCGAGAGCAGCAACGCGCCGCGTACCGTGCGGAAGCGCTGGATGGGCACCGCCACGGAGACGATTGTCTGGCCACGGTTGTTGACGCGCACCACCGTTCCCGGCGTTCCGATGAGAGCCTGCTGCACCTCGGGCAGTGAGCGGCCATTGATAGGCGCGAGCTCGTCGATGAGGGGAGATGTCCCCCTGCCGAGCAGCTTCCAGAATCCCTGCCAAACCCGTTCGAGCAGTGGTGGCTTGTTTTCCACGAGGGGTGGCAGGTCGTAACGGAGAATATCGCCGCGCGAATAGAGCGAGCGGGAATCGAGAAGCAGCAGGCCGTCGCGATCGTAGATGCGCGCACGCGTGCGCGTCGGCGTCACCAGACGCCGCAGGACCGGAGCCACCCGCTCCGGATTGATGGAAAATTCCAGCGGCGACAGCTCGTCGTTCATGCCGAAGCTTTCCCCCGCCTGCAGTTGCAGGAGCTTGTCGGGATCGAGCGTCAGGGTGTCGGTCTCGACCGTGGCGGAGGCGGCAACCGCGGCGGCGATGATCTCGCCCTGGGTCAAAAGGCTCTGCACGCGCGCGTCGATGAGGCCGGCGCGGAACTGGTTGAGATACAGAAAGCCGAGAAGCAGGGCGACGAGCCCCGCCAGGTTGAGGACGACGATGCGCCTTGTCAGGCTGGAGGCGCTGCGCGAGGCAAGACCAGCCGCGCCGCGCCGGAGAGCCCGGGCAACCCCACTGAGGAAGCGCCGCGTTCCGCTGGGGTGCGGGCGCTCCAAACGATCAATCGGCTCGACCGCCATTGTCCTCGTCTAGACCTCTCCGGGGATCTGCCGGAGCTGCGATATCAGTCGTAGGGTCATACAGGCCTTGCGGCTCAATGTGGGTGGCGATCCGCCCCGGAGCAAATCCGAAACAGACGGACCAGCCCCAGGATCAATCGACGTTCAAGGAATGCCAACGCCGGTGTCCCGGACGCCGCGGGCACAGCCCCGCAAACCGCATCGGTCCTTGATCCCGGGCTTGAGCTCACGCTCGGGATGACCGGCGCGTGTCGTCACGGGCTTTCGGTCAGTCCTCATGCCTCCTTGAAGCGGTAGCCGACACCGTAAAGCGTCTCGATCATGTCGAAGTTGTCGTCCACCGCCTTGAATTTCTTGCGCAGCCGCTTGATGTGGCTGTCGATGGTGCGGTCATCGACATAGACCTGATCGTCATAGGCGGCGTCCATCAGGGCGTTGCGGCTCTTGACCACGCCCGGGCGCTGGGCGAGCGCCTGCAGGATGAGGAACTCCGTCACCGTCAGGGTCACGGGGTCATTGTGCCAGGTGCAGGTGTGACGCTCGGGATCCATCTTCAGCAGGCCCCGCTCCAGGGCCTTGGCGTCATTTTCACGCGGCGCGCTCTGGTCACGGGGGCTGACACGCCGGAGCACGGCCTTGACGCGCTCGACGAGCAGACGCTGTGAGAACGGCTTCCGGATGAAATCGTCGGCGCCCATCTTGAGGCCGAACAATTCGTCGATCTCCTCGTCCTTGGACGTCAGGAAGATCACCGGCAGGTCAGTCTTCTGGCGCAGGCGGCGC
Organism: Chelatococcus sp. HY11; assembly: GCF_018398335.1. Classification (NCBI taxonomy): domain Bacteria; kingdom Pseudomonadati; phylum Pseudomonadota; class Alphaproteobacteria; order Hyphomicrobiales; family Chelatococcaceae; genus Chelatococcus; species Chelatococcus sp. HY11. The sequence goes on along the minus strand of NZ_JAHBRX010000001.1, from coordinate 3,337,630 downwards.
AGGAGCTCCATGCCGTCCATGCGCGGCATCTTGATGTCGAGGATCGCGAGGTCTGGCGGATTGGTCTTCAGACCATCGAGCGCAGAGGCGCCGTCAGTATAGGTCTGAATGCGATAGCCTTCCGCCTCCAATGCAATGGAGACCGAAGTGAGGATGTTTCGATCGTCGTCGACGAGGGCGATGGTCGGCATGCGTCTCGCTCATCATTCCGTTTTGCTCGGCCAAACAGCCGCGAATGCGGCCGCGGAGGCGTCACATTACATGTCACCTCGCGTCCTACGGCGGCCGAAATAAGGCAGCGCGGTCGGCCATCTTAGCCTGATCGGCGCCATCACACCATCACGCATGCCGAAAAGCTGAACGCACCCCCTGCAATCCGCATGTTTGGAAGCTGGTGGGCTGCTGCGCGCGCATCGTCCGAGTGAAGATAAGTCTACGAATATTTCCGTTTGGCACAAGACCCGCTTCTGCCTCCCTCACTTGTCGAGAACGCAATTGTGGTGGCGTGGACCGGTCTGTAGCGAGGGAGCGAACAGCAAGCGGAGGGTAGATGCGAGACGACACGACAACTGGCGCGCGCGACGCAAGCGCGATCACACCACGCGATGTCCAGGTGGATTTGCCACAGTCGACGCGCGATCCGCGGAGGATGCGCGTCCACCTGCGCGCACCCGTTGTCGCGGCTCTGGCAACGCGTGACCCGGGCGGGCACCCCTTCGCCACATTGACCAATATCGCGACGGACCAGGACGGCTCTCCCTTGCTCCTAACCTCGCAACTCACGCTGCACGGGCGCAACATGAGGGCGGACGGGCGCATATCCCTGTCGCTTCAGCCGCTTGCCGGAACACTTCGGTCTGAGGACGGCCAGCCGATTGCCCATGGCTGGGCCGACGCGCCTTCGGCCTCCTTGTTTACACGGCCACGGCTCACAGTGTCCGGCCAGGTGGAGATCGTCGATGCGCCGCTGGTCAGGCAACGCTTCCTGGCACGTCATCGCAAGACTGCCGCGTTCATGCGGATGCCCGATTTCAGCCTGTGGCGTCTCACGGTCACCGCCGCCCACTTCGGAACAGGCGTGCCCGTCGCGGACCTCATTCTCGATTGCGGTGGCGCGCAGGCTCTGGCGGCCTCGGAAGCGGAGCTTCTCAAGATCTTGAATGCCGACCATGAGGCTGACATGGCGTGCGTCGCGACAGTTCTGGCGGGCGCTCCCGAGGGGCGATGGCGCGCGACGGGGGTCGACCCCGACGGGCTCGACCTCATCACGTCGAAAGCGACCGCCCGGATCTCCTTTCCACACAGGGTCGAGGCGCCGGAAGCAGTGGTTCCGCTTCTCGCCATGCTAGCCTGTTCGGGCGCCAAAGGCCGTGATCAAGCGTTACAAACGCGGGAAATTGTCAATTAATTGCAGCAAATCCACTTGCAAAGCCGACGCTCCTGGCGAAAAACCCAGTGAAGCAGTCGGCGGTCCGGCGAGGGTGCGGCCGGACAGTGCATTCAGCGGGGATGGTGTGATCCCGCAGCGTGATCTTGGGAGATACGATATGTCCGAACCAGACCGCCACCTACCACCTACCGGGGACGCCGGTGCGCGGACCGCCATGAAGGCTGCCGCTGCAAGCGCTGCCTCCTTCGACCAGATCGGTGCGGCCAAGACGCTGCTGCGGAGCACGCGTTACGGCGCGCTTGGCTCGCTCGACGCCGAGAACGCGCCCTATACCTCGCTCGTCAATGTCGGGACGGATGTCGATGGCGCGCCGGTCATCCTGATTTCGCGTCTCGCCCTCCACACCAAGAACATCCTGCGCGATTCCCGCGTCTCGCTGATGTTGTCGCATGTGGGTGGTGGCGATCCCTCCGCCCATCCGCGCATCAGCATCAAGGGTCGCGCGTCGCTCACCACGGACGAAAACGCGCGCCGTCGCTTCCTGGCTAGGCACCCCGGATCTGCGGGCTACTCGACCTTCGCCGATTTCGGCTTTTACCGCATCGAGCCGGAAAGCGCACATCTCGTCGCCGGCTTCGGGCGCATCTACAGCCTGCAGGCCGCGGAGTTCATGACGGATCTCACCGGCGCCGAGGCCATCGTCGCTGGCGAGGCAGGCGCCGTCGCTCACATGAACGAGGACCACGCGGACGCGCTGGAACTCTACGCGGTGAAGCTTCTGGGCCAGGAGCCCGGCGCGTGGCAGGCCACGGGCATCGATCCCGATGGTCTCGATCTGATGCTTGGAGACAAGACGGCACGCCTGCCCTTCCCGAAACCGGCGGAAGGGGCGGGCCTCTCCCTGCGCGGCGTCCTCAAGGATCTGGCGCAGGAAGCCCGGCGAGTCGCCTGATACATAAACCAGTATCGAAGCGCCCGTCCTGATGCGATCAGGGCGGGCGTTGTCCATCTGTTGTCGGCTTGGCTTTTAGTCTAACGTCCAGATCCAAGTTGTCCTGGCGAGAGGGAGGGGGCTCTCGTCACCAGTATGAGAGGCATTGCAAAACGCGCATGGCAAGGGAGACAAACGTGGCGAACGCCGGACTGTTCAATGAAGCACATGGCGCCGAAACATTCGGCTTCCGCAAGCTCCAGGGTGTGAACTGGAACTTTCAGGCACCGCGCCTCTATGAGGAGTCTTTGAAGCGCGGTGAGGCGAAGATCGCCGCCGGCGGCGCCTTGACCGCCGACACAGGCGTCCATACCGGGCGCAGCCCGAAGGACAAGTTCGTCGTGAAGGACGAGGTCACCGCCGACGCTGTCTGGTGGGACAACAACGGCGCGATCACCCCCGCGCAGTTTGATGTGCTCCTCGAGGACTTCCTCAAGCATGCCGAGGGTAAGGAGCTTTTCGCTCAGGATCTCTTCGGCGGGGCTGATCCGGCCTATCGCGTCAAGACGCGCGTCTTCACAGAATATGCGTGGCACTCCCTCTTCATCCGCAACCTTCTCGTGCGGCCGGAACTCGGCGAGCTGCGCAATTTCGTGCCCGAACTTACCATCGTCGATCTGCCATCCTTCAAGGCCGATCCTGCTCGCCACGGCGTCAGGAGCGAGACGGTCATCGCCTGCGATTTCACGCGCAAGATCGTGCTCATCGGGGGTACGTCCTATGCGGGTGAGATGAAGAAGTCGGTCTTCACCTACTTCAACTACATCCTGCCGGCCGAGAACGTTATGCCGATGCATTGCTCGTCGAACGTCGGTTCGCGCGGCGATGTGGCGATTTTCTTCGGCCTCTCCGGCACGGGCAAGACAACATTGTCATCGGATCCGGAGCGCACGCTCATCGGCGATGACGAGCATGGCTGGAGCGAGCGCGGCGTCTTCAATTTCGAGGGCGGGTGCTATGCCAAGACCATCCGCCTGTCACGCGAGGCCGAGCCGGACATCTATGCGGCGACCGAGCGCTTCGGGTCGGTTCTCGAAAATGTGGTGCTCGATCCTTTCACGAGCGAGCCGGACTTCGACGACGATTCGAAGACCGAGAATACGCGTTGCGCCTATCCGCTGGACTTCATCGCCAATGCGAGCCCGACGGGCCGTGCCGGCATTCCGAAGAATGTCGTGATGCTGACCTGCGACGCTTTCGGCGTCCTGCCGCCGATCGCCAAGCTCACGCCGGCGCAGGCGATGTATCACTTCCTGTCCGGCTACACCGCGAAGGTAGCTGGCACCGAGAAGGGCGTGACCGAGCCGGAGGCCACATTCTCGACATGCTTCGGCTCGCCGTTCCTGCCCCGTCACCCCTCCGTCTACGGCAATCTGCTGCGCGACCTCATCGGCAAGCACGGCGTGGACTGCTGGCTGGTGAATACCGGCTGGACGGGCGGCAAATACGGAATCGGGCGGCGTATGCCGATCCGCGTCACCCGTCGCCTCCTGACGGCGGCGCTTGACGGCTCTCTCAATCGCGCCGATTTCCGGCAGGATCCGTATTTCGGTTTCGCGGTGCCAACTTCGGTGCCGGGCGTCGAGCCGCATATCCTGTACCCGGTCAAGACCTGGGCCAACAAGGCGGATTTCGCGGAGACGGCGAAGACGCTGATCAAGATGTTCCAGAAGAACTTCGGCAAGTTCGAGAGCCACGTCGACGCCGACGTGCGCCAGGCGGGACCGCAAAGCTCGCTGGCGGCCTGACGAGACCACGTCACATGCGAGCGGACAGCGAAGGCCGGGGAAACCCCGGCCTTTTTGCTGCGTGATCAGACAGAGCGGGTTGCGCCGCCGTCCACACGCATCTTGGTGCCCGTCACGTAGGACGCCTGCTTGCTGGCGAGGAAGGCGACCACATCGGCGAATTCCTGCGGATCACCGAGACGGCCGGCTGGGATAGTCGCGATGGAGCTCTTCGCGACCTCCTCGATGCTCTTGCCGCTCTGCTTGGCATTGGCCGAATCGAGCTCTGCGATGCGCTCGGTCGCGATCCGGCCGGGCAGCACGACATTGACGGTCACACCATTGGCCGCCACTTCGCTCGATAAGGTCTTCGACCAGCCGATCAAGGCTGAACGAATGCCGTTCGAGAGCGCAAGCCGCGGGATAGGCTGCTCCACGCCGGAGGAAGCCACCGTGATGACCCGGCCCCAACCCTGTTCCTGCATATGAGGCAGGAGAAGCTGCGTCAGATGGATAAGGTTCGCGGCCATGGCCTCGAACTGCTTCAGCCAGGTCTCGCGAGGCGCTTCCTGCGCGGTGGCGGGTGGCGGTCCTCCGGAATTGTTGACGAGAATATCGACGCCACCTTTTGCCGCCATGGCGGTGGCGAGCGCTTCCACGGATGCAACATCGAAGAGATCGATCGCGGCCGGCGTAACGCGGGCGCGGACGTCGGCGGGAAGAGCCTCCGTCCAGCTCGTGATCTTGTCGAGGTTGCGTGAGGCGGCGACGACATCAGCGCCTTCCACCGCCAGCGTCCGGGCAATGGCGGCGCCAAGGCCACGGCTTGCGCCCAGCACCAGGGCGCGTTTTCCCGACAATCCTAGATCCATCGTTTCATCTCCATCTCATCGCGACCCATGTTTAACACGGTCTTAGGCCCATTGGCGCAGGATGGGAATGCCGCTCCTTCGAGAGCTCCGACAATGGGGATGGGGAGGAGCCCACGGGCTTGTGGATGACGAAGCTGGATATGTGGAGGAAACACGTTTCGCAATGTCCAGCGCGTGATTTGCATTTCGGTGCGGTGAAGTATCGGATTTTATAGATATTAATGAGAAATAAGAACACAAAATACACGTAATTTATTTTCAGAAAGTGCGCGAACTGGCCAATGGCTGGTAGTTCGTTAAAAGTAATGGCAACTATTATTGTGCGGTCGATAGCTATGTCTTTGTCGTCCTATTTTGGGGCAGGGGCTGCCCATGGTGTTATTGCTTCTCGTTTGCGGTCCGGTATCGGTACCCTCTGGCAACATGTTCCGTCAAACGTCCGCCAGACGGTGCGGCTCCGAATGGTCGGCACGCCAAAGCGCAGTGGAGCACGTCCGTCGGCGCCGGAAGGCTCGGTCTATATTGCGGGGGTTCTGGAGGGAGCTTCTCAGGCTGGATGGTCGGCCCGGCTCATGCAGACGCTCGCCGCGGAAGCGGGGCTGCCTGTCGGGAAGATCGATATCGCCCATGCTTTTCGAACGGTCAGGGGGCGACGTGAGAAAACCCGAGCGACGGGCACGGGAACCCTTTTTGTCCATCTGGGACCGGATCAGCTCGCCTACGGGCTGTCCTATCTCGAGGGCGAGGTGCTCGCGGATAAATTCGTCATCGGCTATTGCCCATGGGATCTGGAGCAGTTGCCGCCCGAAACGGCGGCGCAGCTCTCCCTGCTCGACGAAGTCTGGGTGCCGAGTCATTTCACGCGGCGTGCTTTTCAGACGGCCGGCGTTCGCCGCCCAATCCGCGTCATTCCCTATATTCTGGAAGTGCCTCCCGCCGTTCATGCGGATCGAAAGCGCTTCGGGCTCGATGAGGACAGCTTCATCGTCGCCGTCGTTGCCAATCTCCAGTCCGGATTCGCCCGCAAGAACCCGCTGGCGGCCATCTCGGCCTTCCAGCGGGCCTTCTCCCGTCATGAGCAGGTCACGCTTGCCTTGAAGATCAACAAGACGGATATGGCCTCGCCCGGCTACGCCAAGCTGCGCAAGATCGCGGGGCAGGATCCGAGGATCAAGCTGATCAGCCGCGATCTCCTCGACGATGACATGTGGCGCTTTCTCGCCAGCGCCGACGTCGTGCTGTCGCTGCACCGCGCGGAGAGCTTTGGGTTGACACTCGCGCAAGGCATGCTTCTTGGTCGCCCGACGGTTGCCACGGCTTGGTCGGGAAACCTCGATTTCATGCCGCAGAGCGCCAGCTGCCTTGTGCCCAGCCGCCTGGTGCCCGTGGAGGGGGCTGATAAGCTGGAGGGCTGCCCGGGGCAGGTCTGGGCTTCGCCGGACGTTCCGGCCGCGGCGGACATTCTGCGCCGTCTCTATGGCGATCCCAATTTGCGTCTTATCCTGGGGGAAGCGGGACGCCAGGCGGCGCGGCGCTTCATGCAGCATCACCGCTTGCGTCTCGTCGGGGAGTTGCGCAGCTGGGCTCATCCGCAACGTATATCGTCCGTCGCGATCGCCGGCATGGCCGCCGACCATGCCACAAACCTGGGAGGCCGGTGCGAGGATCGTCGTGCGGTGTGAAGGCGAGCGGGCCACGTGGCGCGTAATGCGCGTGGCCCGATCGCCTGTTCGATGGAGCCTGCTCAGACGGCGGGTGCTGCCGGGGGTGCCGTCACGGGCTGGGCGGCCAAGGCTTCGCGCAGGGCCTGCTCCTTGGTGTGATCGAGTGAGGTCTTTAGAACGGTGCCACCGGTGCCGCGCAGCTCTTCCAGCACCTTGTCGCCGGTGACGTTCTGCACGAGCACGAACAGGGCGGCGTTGCCCGGCTGAAGGGTCTCGCTGAGTTCCTTCATGAACTTATCATTGATGCCGTAGTCGGTCAGAGCGCCGCCAAGAGCGCCCGAGGCCGCGCCGATGGCGGCGCCGACGAGCGGCATCAGGAAGATGGCGCCGATCAGGAGACCCCAGATGCTGCCGGATGCCGCGCCGACAGCCGTCGTGTTCATGAGCTGGTTAAGCTTCACGTGGCCGCTTTCGTTCTTGGTGGCGATAACGGCGTCGCCGATCTGGATCAGATACTCCTTTTGCAGCTCGAAAAGGCGCTTCCGAACCTCTTCTGCCTTCTGTTCGGAGGGGTATACAACGACGACGAGATCGGACATGGGACACTCCACGGGATTGGCGTCTGGCAAGACGCGGGTGGAGCCTATCACCAAGCCGGAAGCGTCGCCAATGCCTCCCTTTGCTTGGACCTGAGGGTGATCAAGTACGCTCGACGGGACAATTGTTGCGAAATGCGGTGGCGCTCCGTGGAGGAACAAGCCGCGCAACACCTGGAGACGGAGATCCGGCGCTTGCAGGCGGGTTGGCATCATTCCAGCGGCCAGACCGATTCGCGGGGACAGCCGATGTCGTCTGCAACAATCCGCCGCTCCGTGCATTATCGAAGGGGAGAGGGTGCGATCCTGAGCTGATCGGCACGTTTATCGGTATGCGCGCGTCGTGTGGCGTCAACGATGGATGGGCTCAGAATGCTCCACAACCGATAGGTAGGGCAGTTCTCGTTGATAGATAAACCGAAAATTCAGCGAGATGAGTGAACGTGTCTTCGCGTGGAGCGCTTGCGGTCAATCTGCGATAAGGACCGGATATCGTGGGAGAACTTCAATGAAGAATTTTATTATTATAGGGTTGCTTGCAATGGGCTTGGTTGCCTGTAACCCCAACGATCGCACCGATCGGACCATCGGTGGTGCCGCCATCGGTGCCGGCGCGGGCGCCCTGGTTGGAGGCCTGGCGACCGGCCGTGCGGGCGGTGCGCTCGCGGGTGCGGCCATCGGCGGTGTCGGCGGCGCCATTGTCGGGAACGCGACGACTCCCACCTGCCGTACCTATGTCTATCGCGGTCGTCGTTATCAGGAATGCTGAAGCAGCGCCCGTGTGAGTAAGCCGCCCGGCGCTTTCCAAATGGATCCGAAACGGCTCGACTTCCGGGAAAGACTTCCGGGAAAGACGTGCGCTGGTGATCCCGGCGCACGTCGCAAGAGCGGTTTGGGCGGCCAAGCTCGTCGTCGACGGCGCCGCGATGAGATTCGTGTGGGAAGCTGGCGCGACGAATGATCTCTATCACCAGTTGCGGCAAGTCACGCTGGGCTCGTGCCGATATCGCGCTGCGCACTATGGCCCGTGAGACGTAGTTCTACGCGGAGGCGATGACGAGCCGGATCGCGCAGCTCGCCGTCATAGACGCTCATCCCTGCCTGTCACTGGCTGAGCATGACAAGGCCTTGGCGAGGAACAGCAAGACTTTTCGATGTGCTTTCGACACAGCCATTCCAGAGCTCAACCTACCTAGCTCGCCTTTTTTGTCACCAGTGTCAGCGTGCCGTCGTTGCTCAAGCTCGCCACGATGACCTCAGCCGACGTGCGCCCTTTCGATGTCAAGGCGGATTTGATAGCCGGCGTGGCATCAATCGACGCGCGCAACTGCTGCAGCTCGGTGGGGCTCCGTTGCGCGGCCGCATTGTTGACTTCGGTGCGCGTGGCCTCGGGCAGCTCCTCGATGTCGAGGACCCGGACACTGCGGATAGGCGGCGCTTCCTGGGGGGCTTGTTGCGAGGTGGCTGGCGGCTGTGTGGCGGGCGGTTGAGTGGAGGGCGCTTGGGCGTAAGCGACCGGGGAGAGCGCCAGGGTGGTGCCTGCCGCGAGTGCTATGATGAGACGCATCGATTATTCCTGAATAGGAAGTTTCGGATGACGTTCGTTGATATATTCACAATGAGGGGCGAATATGTCGGTCAGGTGATCATTCACTGACCGTAGGATGTCTATTCCGTGTGGCGCTTCCAGATTCGCCATGCGTATGGCGTGAATTGACGCTGGATATTCCAAAAAATCTACCTGGCGTGAGCATTTTGGTCCGCGAATCCGACCGTCGATTTTAACATTCAACGAATATTATATTTTATTACTCAAAGGCGTTTATTTTTTGACCTTATTTCTTTGCGGAAGCCTGCAATGCAGCCGCGTCTGCACTATTCGCGTCGCTCAGATTTATCCATCTATGTATTGAAGAACTGGGGTAGAAAAAATCAACCTCGATCAGATACGAGCCTCGGCAAAAAGTCATCGCTTCGCGGTGATCTCAGCAAATTTTGCCGAGTGATATTGAAATATAGTGGAGTGCGTCTATGGCTAATGTTCTTGAGAAAGCTGGTGCGGCAGCTATAAGAGGTAGCGCAGGTTTGAGGGATTGGCGTTACAAGGAAATAAGACATGGTGACGACGGCTACAATCTCTACCAGGACCGGATGACAAAGAAATACTGGGTTGGAACCGATGACAATCCCCGGCAGGTCTGGTTGAATGATCAGCACAAGTTCAACGAGGCTTGGTCGAGTTCCAGCTTCAAGCAATTCACGCCCTCCTACGTTCCACCCGCCGACGAGCAGTCGATATACGGGGTTCGCACTGTGCGGGATGTCGGCTTGGCAGAGCTGGCGGAGCATGACTCCGGCTTTCGCGGGTCGGATGTGCCGATAGAGGATATACGTGTTACGGGCGTCGACCCCAATGCCGAAATTGAGGCTTTGGTGATGGCCGGATTCTGACATGCGCCTGGATTTGCCGTTCGAACGCGACATCCTCAGGGTGGCGCTTCCCGGCGCCGCCTCATCGCTTGTCGCCACTATCGATCGTGGTCTACGGATCGCCTCATTCTGACGCCTTGCCCCTTGCCTGGGGCGAGCCAATGAAGTCGCAACCAACAGTTGCCTGGCATCGTGTCCTTTGCTCTAAGAGCGGACATGACAACGATCGCCGTTCCGGGACTACTGTCCTTCACTATCGCCATCTTGGTGTACTTTACCGGAGCGGGGCTCAATCGGGTGGTTGAGCCGCTGCGACGCTGGAATATTCCAGAGGCGGTCACCGGCGGCCTCATAGCCGCGGTCGTGACGCTCGCGGCCTACCATCTCTTCGATACCGCGGTTACCTTCGATCTCGAGGCGCGCGACATGCTGCTCCTCTATTTCTTCACGGGGATCGGGCTGAACGCCCGCCTGTCGGACCTCATGGCGGGCGGGCGTCGACTCGCCATCCTGCTGGCGATCACCATCGTTTTTCTCGTCCTGCAGAACATCATCGCGGTCGGCAGCGTCGCCCTGCTTGGCCTGCCGGACGGGCTCGCGGCGTTTCTGGGCTCGGCCTCCCTGATCGGTGGCCATGGCACGACGATCGCCTGGGCGCCGATCATCGAGCAGCGTTTCGGGATACCCCAGGCGCTGGAGGTCGGCATTGCCAGCGCCACGCTCGGCCTTGTCATCGCGAGCCTGGTGGGCGGCCCCGTCGCGCGCCTGCTCATAGCGCGCTATGGCCTGAGCGGTCCCCTCGAGAAGGCCCCTATCGT